>JBIKNA010000193.1:0-12768 GCA_044358965.1 Polyangiaceae bacterium | reverse complement strand
GACGCGCAAGAACCGTGGCCTGCGAGCCCCGCCGTCACCGAAGAGGCTCCCGTCGCCCGAGGCACCGTTCGCTTTGGTGCCGTCACCGTTGCTGCGCCTCGCACCGCCGACATCGTGCAGCAGCAGCTGCTCACCAGGGTGGCGCCGCTCAAGCGCTGTCACGAAGAGGTGTCCGAGAGCGGGGGCAAGCTCAACGCCACGGTGCGCGTGCGCCTGCACGTGAACGCCAACGGGAGTGTGCAAAGCGCACAGATCATCCAGCAGTCGGCGCCACTCGACGCCAAGATGCTCTCGTGCACCCTCGACACCCTGCGGGCCACGGTGTTCTCCCGGGCCGTGGGGGGTGTGTCCGAGATCAACTTCCCCGTGCACTTTGCGCCACAGCCATAGGGGCCGCGCTCAATCGGCCAGTGCCGCGCCCCTACCGCGCCCGACCAGTGCCGCCTACTGCGCCGCGCTGCAGCCGTAGTCTGTGTCCGGGGGGCAAGGGTCGACGAAGGTGGTCGGCTGCGTGCTTACGGTGCCAAGGCGTGTGGGCAGCGCTTTGAACATGAACGACAAGCTCATGCCGTTGCAGGCTTCGTCTTTGCCGTCCTTGGCCCGATCGGTGTGTATGTCCCGGCCTTCACAGATCACTTTCTTGATGTTCAAGAAGTCCACCGGAACTTGGCAGTAGCTCTTGCCCGATGCAAAGGGGTCCGAGAACAGACCGAAAATTTTCAAGAGACTCTCGACGGTGCACCGTCCGGTGATCTGTCCGTCGTTGAGGGTCCACGTTTCGTTGACCTTCTCGAGCTTCGCGATGACGTAGCCGCTGCGCAGGTCCAGGCGCGCCTTGGGGCCGAAGGCCGGGAAGGGGATAGGAAGGTCAAGCTCGCTCACGAGCAGCCCGTTGGCCACGTATGCCGCCGTGTGCTTGTAGGCACTCGCGCAAGGATCCGAGGGCTGCGAGCACTGGGTGCCCAACGGTGGCGTGTTCTGCAACTGCGATTGATCGATGCGCCAGAAGTCGTTCCCGTCGAACTTCGGGCTCACAATGCCACTGTCCGGGTCGGCCCCGCCATCCGGGAGCGCCGCTTGGGTTCCGGTGCTGCTGTAGACGCGGACCGTGACTTGGCGGTCGTTGGCGCCGCCGTTGTACCCTTGCACTACGAAGAGCAGGCTGAAGTCGCCGCCGCTTGCATTGAATCCCTTGAAGTTGGCCGCGAGGCCAAAGTTCTCGAGGAGGCGCAAGAAGCCATTGTCCCGACCTCCCAGTCCGTCACATGCCGAGGTGGCAGCGGACCCAGCGCTCGCCTTGCACGATCCAGACTGCGGGCACGTTTGAAGACCATCCAGATCGTAGCCTGCGGTCTCCGCGGTCAGCGTCGTGAATGCAGACTCGGCGGTGGCTCCGAACCACTGCAGCGCGAACACCAGCGTGAGGTCTTGCCCGGTATCGTCCTCGCTCGATGGCCGCTCCGGAATGGTAAATAATGCCGGCCCGGCCTCGGCCTCGAGGGTGCCGGCGTCGAGCTGGGCGTCGGGTGAGCGGTTCGTGTCGGCCGTGGCGTCGGCGACGGGTGAAGGCCCGGGCTCGGTCCCGTAGGTGACCGTGCAGGCGAGCCAAGTGGCGCACCCAAACACAAGGGCGGTGGCGCCGGCAAGGACACCCCGCCATCGCTTCACGCGGTGACCTCGGCCATCATGGTGGGCGCCACGTGCATCATGGTGATTTCTGGAGACGGCGGGGCTGTCTCCCGCGCCATCTCCAGGGCCTCGGCCATGGTGCGCGCGGTCTCCCAGCCCAAGAGCTTGGGGATGTACTCGTTGTCGGCGCCCACCACGATCATGCGGCCGATGTGCTGCCGGCCGGCTTCGCCCCAGTACCACATGAAGAACGGGTGCGCCGGGTGGTAGGCATGCCCGGTGCGGTACATCTGGATGTACGCCGGGTTCTCGGCGAACTTCCGCTCGTAGCGCTTGTGCAGCTCCATGGCGTCCCGGGTCTCCGGCAGCAGGTTGTGCACAAACTCAATGTACGGTGCATGGTGTTCCTTGTCGAACAAGTCCGTGCACGGGTGCGTGATGATCATGGTGCCGCCCTTCTTGAGCAGCGGGATCCCCTTGTAGAGATTGAACAAGTACCCGTTGGCCATGACCTGGACCAACAACGGGTTGAGGAACGAGTTCACGTTGTAGGGGCTGATGTAGGGGATGCCCGTGACCACGATGTCGGCCTGGCCCTTGATGGGCACGAGGTACTGCTCGTAGCACTTCTTCATGGTGTGCACGTGCACGGCCTCGGTCTCGCCGGCGAACACACCGGTGACGCCGTAGGGAGAAGGCACCTTGTTGAAGATGGCCTGCCGCGCGGGCTGCGGTACTCGCGACAGCGTGAAGGTGAGGGCCTTCATGGCCGCGCGCTCGGCGCTGGTCAGGTCGTCTTCGTTCTTGGCCAAGAACTCGAGCGGCCGATCGAACATACGATTGTTGATCGTTGTCTCGATGGTGAACACATTGAGGTTCTTGTTGGTGATGCGCCCCATGCGATTGACGCTGTTGGCCAGCTCGCTCTTGTCCGGGTCCATGTAGGACCAGCACTTGCGCATGGTGCCGGGGTTGTGGTGCGCCCGCAGGCTCTTGTAGCCGCACAGCCCTACGGTGACGGACTTGTGCCCGCCGTCCATGGGCACATAGTTGAGGTTTACGTAGATCACCAAGTCGGCCTCGACGGCCTTCTTGTTGAGCTCCACCACCTCGCCTTGCTCCGTGGAGCCCACCTCCACCATGTTCTTGGTGTCTTCGGCGTCGTGGTTGTACAGCCGGTCGGGCCAGTACTCGTTGAAAATCTTGTCGCCGACGATGTGCCGCACCTCGGGCCCGGTCATGCGCCGATGCACGCTGGTCGCGATGATCATCTCCACGTCGGACACACCGTGCTCGGACAACATGCCAAGCACGATGGTGAGCACGCGCTCGCGGATGTCGGGCCGCTTCATTGGGGGCAACGGCAGCGAGATGTCGTCGATGGCGATGACGACCTTCATGCCGGGCCGCAGCTTGGCGTGCAGCGGGTCGGAGTTGATGGGGTGGTTGATGGCGTAGCGGATGGCCGCGTCGACGTCTTTGAGGGGCTCGAGCGGCGGCCGCGGGTAGATCACCCGGGTGCCCGGGGGCATATCCACCTCGATGAGGCGATCACCGAAGAAAATGGTACGGGGGGCGCTCTTACGATCGAGGGTGACAACGAGCGGGTGGGTCATCGCGGCGGCACAAGTAGCACACATCCGGGGGCGCAGAGAGGCGGGAAGAGAGCCGCCAAGGCGCTGCGAAGAACCGTGCGCAGTGGGGGCAGGGGCCGCCAACGCCGCGACCCGTTCCTCGGATGCGAGGCGCCGAGTGGATTGCCCGGCTTCGCGCTCGAAGCCCGTCGCCTAGGCCCCTTGGGCGCTAGTAGTCTTGGACGCAGCGAACGAAGCCGCCGACGCCGGACCCAAGGGCTGCGCTCTCGCCGTTTTCGTAGGTGACGGCAAACGAGGAGCCCATTGAGGCACCGCTCGTGATCTTGTCGTCGGACCAGAAGGGGCCGGCTTGGGTGGCCGGGAAGGCCGACAGATCGATGAAGCGGTTCTCTTCTTGGCCGTTGACGTACACCCGAACTGGCTGCTCGGAGACGGTGGTGAGCAGCTCCCGGAGTTTGGGCATGCGCCAACTGCCCAGGCCATCGATGACGTGTGAGTTGGTGCAGTAGGCCACCGCGGCAGCCTGGTTGGCCACGGCCACGGCCTTGCGCTCCCAGATGAGACGGCTGAAGCGATCGTAGATCAGGTTGCTCGTGCGCAGGAACTCGCCAAACTGCGCCGCGCCCGGCTTGGGGTCGACGTTGGAGCTGACGCAGCGCACCCAGGCGCCATCGGTGTCGCCGGTTTCGCGGGCGCCACCAAGCACCGGGTCTGCGTCGGAGCCGAAACGCACGGTCCAGAACTGCGCGGGCTCGGTGAGTGGCCGGCGCGGCGAGGCGGTCCAGTACTCGCCGTTGTTGGTTCCGCCAAACAAAGCGGCGATGCGGTTCTCGCCGGGGGTGTTCTTGCTGAGGTCGATGAGGGTTAGCAGCTCGATGCGGCTTGGCAGGCGAAAAGCCCCGCCCAGCTTGCTGCAGGCCTGTTTGGCCTCGTCGAAGGATGACACCCGCGCAGTGCTCTCGTCGCGGGCCCACGTCAGAACCCTGGTCTCTGCGACCCCGGTCTTGACGGTCTGCTGAACGACCGGCAGCGGTGCCGCGCTGTCCGCGCCAGCATCGGCGCCGCCATCGGTGCCTCCGATGGTGCCGAGCGTCAAGGTGGCCCCGCTCATTTGCCATCGCACGAGCGTGGGCGACAACGCGCCGTCCGGCAGCTCGATGATGGGCGGATCGCCGTCGGTGCCGGCGTCTGGCAGCACCGGGCTATCGATGGGCGCATCGATGGGGGGCGTGACATCGGCGCGCCCTGCGTCGACGGCATCGGCCTTGTCGAATTCGTTGAGCCCAAGGACGGCATTGCAAGCCAGCAGCGTGGCCGCGGCGGTGCCGCCCATGGCGAAGACGCCACCGGGGAGCGCGCGGAGCCGGGCGATGAGCTTAGAAGCGACCATTGAGCCCCGCGGAGCCTAGTCCGAGCCATGGCGTGACGGAAGTGCCGACCTTGGCTTTGGGCGGCGCCGACACCAGCCCATAGACCAAAACCCCCGCGCCGATGCCGCCGACGATGAAACCCAGCGTTGCCACGTTGCCAAGGAGCTTGGCATCGTCGAGCGCGTCGTGTTGCGCCGGCGGACAGGACTTGTTGGCGCACGCAGTGTCGAGCTTGTCTTTCTCGGAGCTGGCCATGAGCCCAGTGATGGCACCGAGTCCACCGCCCACCACCAGCGCGGCGCCACCGATGTACACGAAGGTTCGGCTGCTATCGGCCTCCGCCGCGCGCGGTGTGCTGGGGCCTGGCGTCGGGCCACCGTGCACGGGGCCCACGATGGTCGGCTCGGGCGGTGGCGGTTCGACCTTGAGCTCGACTTCGCTTTTGTCGCCCTCTTTGAGTTCGACGGAGGCCCGGGCCTCGGGGCCCCGCCCCACGTGGGCCAGGATCTCGTGTTTGCCGGGGTTCAGACGCCGCGGCACTTGTAGTGCAACGCCAGGGATTACGTTGCCGTCCACGGTGACCTCGGCGTCCGCTGGGTCTTTGATGCCCGTGATCACGATGCGCAGGGTGGCCACGCGGCCCTCGAGCTTGCCCGCGAGCTCCAGCGCATCGCGTCGTGCCTGGGCCGACCGCGCCGTCTCCTCGGCGGAGATGGGCGTGCGCCCAACGCCCAGGCAGACTTCACTGGCCTCGACCAACTCGCCCAAGCTCTCGTGGGTCCGGGCGAGCTCGACCCCGGTGATGGGGGTGCGGGCCAACGCATGCGCGGCCTTGAACTTGATGAGGGCGCCGCGCAAGTCGCCCTTGTCGCGAAGGGTCACGCCTTCGTTGTACGCGTCCCGGGCACTCTGGATGGCTCCCGCGTCTTTGGGCTGCGCGTGCGCGGCACTTGCGGACACAACGCCGAGGGCGAGCACCACCACGGTGGCCAGGGTTCGACGAAGCCCGCGCCCGCGCGCGCGCCATTGCTCAGTAGATGTCATTGTTCTTTCCAACGGGAGGCACCTGGTTCGACGCGGCCGCAGTGCCAGGAACAGGAAGCGGATCTTTTTTGGTGCTGGCGGCCGGTTTCGGACCTTTGCCGGATGGTACCACCGGCACGGCCTGTGTGGCGTGGCTCGTGGGCGGAGGCGCCGTGGCGCTGCCGCTCGGGGTGGCCGAAGGGCCCGGCACCGTGGCACTTTGCGTTGCCAGGGGCACGGCGCTGACCGCGGCCGAAGGCTTGGGCTCTGCGGACATGACCAACCCAGTGCCGCCACGAGGCGGGCGGGTGGCCTCGACGATGCCAAAACCAATGCCACCCCCAACGAGGACGACGCCCAGCACTCCTAACAGCACACCGCCAAGGGTGCGGCGTGTTTGCGTGCGCGCCCCGGTGACCGCCGCGCTCTGGTTCTCGAGCGGCGCCGTGCGCGCGAAGGCCTCGTCGTGGTGCGCGCCTCCGGAGGCTGGTGCAGGCACCAGGGACACGATGGTGCGGCCATCGCCGCCGACCGCTGCAGCCAACTGCTCCGAGAGCTCTCGCGCCGACGCGAACCGACTCTCGGGTGCGCGGGCGCACGCGCGCTCGAACCACCTGTCGATGGCAGGGGTAAGTGCCGGGTTGAGCGAAGAGGCGCGGGGCAGATCCTCGGTGTGGATCTTGATGGCCAGGCCGCCCAGGGTCTCGGCTTCGAATGGCCGTCGGCCACTGAGGCACTCGAAGGCCACCACACCCACGGACCAAAGGTCCGATCGGAAGTCCACCTCTTTGGAGCCAACGACCTGCTCGGGGCTCATGTAGTACGGCGAGCCCATCATGGACCCCGTCTTGGTGCCGCCATCGAGAGCGGGCAGTCTGCCACCCTTGGCGATGCCAAAGTCGAGCAGCTTCACGAACAGGCCGCCGTCGCCCGCATCGCACAGGAAGATGTTGCTTGGCTTGATGTCGCGGTGGACGATGCCGGCGGCATGGGCCTTCTCGAGGGCTTTGCAGAGCTGCCCCACGAGTTCGAGGACGTCTTTGGCCCGCAAGACGCGGTTTTTTGCGAGGTGATTCTCGAGGTCTTCTCCCTCGAGGTGCTCCATGACGATGTAGGGTAGGTTGTCTGCGGTGACGCCGTGGTCGAGCGTCTGCACCACGTGGGGGCTCTTGACCTGCGAGGCCGCGGCGGCCTCGCGGGAGAATCGCGTCAGCGCGTCCGCATTGGTGACGTGGTCTGCAGAGATGAACTTGACCACCACCCGCGTGTGCAAGGTGGTGTGGTCTGCGAGCCAAACGCTACCCATCCCGCCTTCGCCAAGAAGGCGCTCGAGGCGCACGCTGGGGGTGACCATAAGGCCTGCGTAGGGCTCAGCCACTCGCGGTTCTCCAGAGCAGAAGGAAGCTCATAAGCAGCATGCGGCAGTGCCCGACATTCCGCAATATCTTTGCCAGCGTGGGCGCCGGGAGCATCGGCAGAAACCCCGGTAGAATGCGAGCCCGCCGCAGCCCCGGACGGGGCGAGCGGTGCCACGGGGGAGGCCCCCATGACAGCGCCGCCATGGCTCCCGGTGCCCTGTACCCCCAAAGCTTTCGATTTGCGTGAGTTGGCGGGGCGGCACGGAATCTGCGTTAGCCTTAGGTCCTAAGGAGCCGCGGGCCAGAAACTGCCCGAGGAGTGCCCAAGGAACATCCCATGCGACGAGACCTCTTCCAACGCCTTCTTGGTTATCGCCTGGCCCTTGCCGTGCCGATCCTCCTCGGCGCGGGGGTCGTGGCCTGCGCTGCCTCCGACGCTGCGTCTTCCCTTAGTGGCGGCCCGGGCGAGAGGACGGGCGATGGGGGAGCCCCCTCCGCCAGCTCGAGCAGTTCCGGGGGCAGCAGTGGGAGCGGCGATGCCGCGCCGAACCCCGGCGGCAAGCCCGACGTCGAGGGCGTGATCGTCGTTCACGCATCACCCAACCTGCCGGCCTTTCGGGTTTGTTTCGATGGCTACGGGCAATACTCCGCGCGTCCGGCCAATAACACCATGCCGCAGTCGAACCTGCCGGGCATCGATGTGGGCTCGGCGGTGCACATCGGTTCACTCACCGAGGACGTGGATGGCCCCGCGGACCCGGCGGATGCCGGTGCTGACGCAAGCAAAGACGCGGGCGCCGATGCCTCCAAGGATGCAGGCAACGACGGCAGTACCGATGCCGGCGCAGACGGCGGCGCCAACAGTGCCCGGCTGTTCGTGTTCCTAGAGGAGAACATTCGCGGCAACGACCAATCTTGTGCCGATCTCCTGCGCACCAAGGCAGACAACAAGGACTACTACGCGGTTCCCCTCGCCGATCCGGCGCAGCTCACGCAGGGTGGCGGCATCGCGCTGGTTGCCATTCAGGGCTGCGTTGCCGGCCCAGACCTCAACGCCAGCCGGTGTGGCTCCGAGCTCAGCGGTAAGCCGCACAACCTGCGGGCCCGGGTCATCAAGGTGGCGCCGCAGAACACGCCCGGCAAACTCGCGGTGCAGGCGCTCTTCGTCTCCGACGCGCTGCGCACCGCCCAGAGCGTCGAGCTCTTCTTCGGGGCCACTCCAGGCACCAAGTTCGTGGACCATCCGGAGTTCCTGGATTCGGTCAAGGGTGGCAACAGCGCGCTGACGCCGCCCAACAGCCCCACCCTGTTCGAACTCCCCGAGGCGGGCAATGTCTTCGACGCCCAAGGCTTCCGCGTCGAGGTGCTTCGAGGCTCCAAGAGCACCGTGGTCTTCCAGTCCCTGGCGCAGACGCAGGCGCTCAGCGACCCGCTCACAGTGCCCTCGGACTACTACAAGCTGCCGTCGAACTTCGTGGTGCTGGTGCTTGGCGAAGACCAGCCCATCGATTTGTCCGACCAGAACCGCGCGTTGCACATGCTCGCGTTTCCCGTTCGTGATCCGAGGCAGTTCGCCGACGCAGGAGGCGATCAATGAACGCTCACGCCAACATCTCCGTGCTCGTGGCGCTCCTGATGGGCACGCTTGGCGTGGCCGCCTCGGCCTGTAGCACGGACGGGGCCTCGAGCGCCTTCCGCCCCGATGATCCCAACGGTGCAGATGCGGGCAACGCTCCGCCGATCGGCGGCGACGAAGTACCCACTAGCGATTCGGACGCCGCTTCCGATGGCGGCTCCACGACCGCCTTCGGGCGGTCCACGGCGCTGCACCTGCTCCATGCCTCCTACGACTTGCCCGCGGTGCGCGTGTGCTTCGAGGGCGCCGGGGCCCTGCCTGCGCTGCCGCGCAGCAACGTCATGCCCAACTCCAACGTGCCCGGGCTCGACGTCGGCCGCGTCGTCCGGATCGGCAACATTGCGACCATCCCGGTGCTGTCGCAGAAGCCCAAGGTGCATCTGTTCGTGGAGTCGGCCATTCGCAGCAACGCCGACGCTGCATGCAGCGCGCTGCTGGCGGACCCCGGCCTCAAGAAAGGCGAACAACGCTTCGAGGCCACCTTCGACGACGCGAGCATCGACTCCACGGGGCCGCTGGTCCTGGTGATCGAGGGCTGCGCCAATGCCGCAACGCCCCAAGCCAAGTGCACTCCCGCGGGGGGCAAGACCCGCGAGCTGTCGGTGCGCGCCGTCGGGCTCCCGGCGCCGGTGCCTGCAGCTGCTTCGACGCTTCGCTGGCTTCCGGTCAACGTTGCTCCGGAGCTATCCGCCGCCGAGGTCTGGTTCGGTGTATCGCGCACCGATGCCACCCCACGTGCTAGCGCCAACTGGGGGCAGACGGGGCCTGTGCAGCTCTCGCCCTTCGACCGCAGCAACCTCGGCAACTTTGCGACCCACTTGTTTGGCGTTCGGGCCGATGCTTCCGAGCTTGCGCAGCAGTCCATGGCGGACACCCAAGACCTGTCGCTGCCGGGCACGGTGCCCTCGGAGTTCTATGTCCCCGAGGCATCCATGGCGCTGTTCGTCGTGGGCTTCAAGTCCGGTGCCGATGCCGCCGCGGACCCTGCGCGCTCCCTTCACGTACTCGCCGTGCCCATCGCCGAGGACGCGGCCGACGCCGGCGATCGGTAACCTCGGGCTACTCGTGCTGCGTGGTCATGTGCACCACGGGCCAACCGTAGGTGCGCGCCAGCTTCTCGAGCTTGCGGTCGGGGTTTACCGCCGCGGGGTGCCCCACCACGCTGAGCATGGGGACATCGGAGTAGCTGTCTGAGTAGGCAAAACAATCGCCCAGATCGTGGCCGTGTCCTTTGGCGTGCTCGCGGATGAGCCGCGCCTTCTCGGGCCCGGCAACGACGGGGCGCAGCAAGCGTCCGGTGGCGTAGCCATCTTTGATCTCGAGGCGGTTGGCGATGACGTGCGTTGCGCCCAGGTGATCGGCCATGTGCTTCATGAGGAAGTCCAGGGCCCCGGACACCAAGACCACGTCGTGGCCCAAGTCTCGGCACTTTTGCACGAGCTCACGGGCCGCCGGATACAACCCGCGCTTGAGCACGTTGTCGAAGGCCTCGTCGGCGAGCAGCAACAGACGGTCTTGGCTCATGCCCTCGAAAGAGCTGAACAGCACTTCGTTGAAGATGCGCCGGTCCTGCATCTCGGCCAGCATCATCTGTGGCGCACGAATGGCGGACTTGGCCAGCCGCGCCATGGTGCGGAAGGGCGTGCGCTGGTTCATGATGTAGAACAGCGTCGGGTGGATGAGGTTGGTCGAGACCAACGTCCCGTCAACGTCGAAATAGCTGGCTGCCACGGCGGTTGAACGCGGAAGTAACGGGAAGCTTGTGGGAAGTCAACGCGGCAGCTCTGCCACGGCCAACGTTCCGGCAAAATAGCGCTGGTTTTCTTTTCCGGCGCTCCCATTTTCCGGTGCGCGTTCCCTCGGTGCCGAGGCCGGCGCGCGGGGCGTTAGACCGCTTGGTCGAGGTCGTCTTCGAGGTCGCAGTCCGGCAGGGTGAGCCGGGAGATATCTTCGGCCATCGGGATCATCACGTCGACCAGCGAGGGCAAGCTGCGTTGCGGCCCGAGCAGGTTGCCGAGGCGGATGCCCTTGCTGCCGATCAAGGCCCCAAGGCGCTCACCAAACGCGACGAGCGTGGAGACCGTCTCTTTGTCGAGGGCGAGAACGCCCTTGGTGTCGACCAATTCGATCACACCAAGGACCCGTTGATCGGGACTGACCGCGGGGACGAGCAAGACCTTCTTGGCGACGCCAAACGCTGCGTGCCGCGCCGGCGGCTCGGGCGAGTACTCGCTGTACGAGAGTAGAACCGGACGTTTTGAGTGTGCCGCGGCCGAGAGGGCCCAGTCGCTCATGTGGTTTCGGGACAAGACGTGTGCACTCGCGCCTTCGCCCAAGGCCGCCACCACGGCGAACTCGGCGGCGCTCTCGTCGAGCAAGTGTGCCATGGCGGCCCGGCAGCCAAACGCACCGAAGAGCGCACCAAGGCCCAGCGAGGCGCCCTCCATGGCGCTCTCGGCGCACACGAAGTCCGACGCCGCATCGCGAATCTCGTCGAGGCGTGCGCTACGGGACATGGCTCGCGCAGGCGGCACGAAGGTGGGGGCCGCCATGGAGCTGGGAGGTGCCACCGAGGGAGGCGCCACCGAGCGGGGGGCCGCGGAGGCGGGCGCCACCGAAGCTGGACTCGCGGGGCGCGCGACGCTTGGCGCGGCTGCCTTGGCCGGCGTGTGCGGCAGTGGCGTGCGCAAGGTGGGCGCGGGGTAAGCCGCGGGCGGCGCCGACGGCGTGGGCATGGCGCGCGGCACCGGGCCCGTCTTGGGGGCCGCCATGGAACCGGGGGCCGGCGTCGACAACGTACCGACCCGCGGTGGGACCGACGGTGCCGCAAACTTGGGCTTCGGGGGTACCTGCGCGGCCAGCTGGGGTTTCGACGTCATGGGCCCCCGAGTGGCAAAGGTCATTCCATGCCGAATCGTTCGTTCACGGCGGAATTTGACTGGGCTGACTGGAATTTCGAGACGCGCAATGGACAGGCCTACACGCGCGCCTGGTGCCGGGCAGATCCAGCGCTTTTCGTCAGCCGAGACCGAGCTCCGTGAGCTTGCCCAGTGCCCGCTCCATGTCCACCTCGCTGCGCAGCAGCATGGCCATGGGGTCACCCTGGCTGCGCAAGCGTGCGGGGACCGAGCGAATATCGAAGGCCGTTGGGTCCAGGTTCTCGGAAACCTCGTTCCAGGACAACGGCGTCGATACCAGGGCCCGGGGCGTGGCGCGCAACGAGTACGGCGCAACGATGGCGCGGGTTCGGCCAGTCTGGCCCGTGTCGACCAACACCTTGGCCCCGCGTTTTTCGATGCGTCGCTCCATGGTGGCGTCGCTCGGAAACCTGGCCACCAACATGCGCCCCAGCAAGTCGCAGAGCAGACGCGCGGTCTCGAAGCTGTGCCCGGCGCCTAGACCCACGAGCACGTGCAGGCCGGTTTGCCCCGAGGTCTTGGCGAAGCCTGGCAGTCCCGCTTGCTCGAGCCACTCGCCAAGAGCCTGCGCCATAGGGATCGCCGCCGCGAGGGAGCTCTGCTTGACGTCGAAGTCCACCGTCAGAAAGTCCGCCTGATCGAGCGAGCCAACGCGCGAACCCAGAACGTGAATGGGAATGCACGCCAGGTTTGCCAGATACGAGAGCGTCGGAACGTCCTCTACAAGGAAGCCTCGACGCTCCTGATGGTCATCGTCGCTGGGGATGCGCACGGTGCGTAGCCACGAGGGTGCGTGTGCGGGCACGTTCCACTGGTAGAAGTTCTTGCCGGCGATGCCGTCCGGGTAGCGGACGACGATGATGGGGCGTTGGGCCAGGTAGGGCAGCAGCTGTGGTGCGACGGCAGTGTAGTATGCAAGTAGATCGGCCTTGCGGAACGCTGGCGCATGCTCCGTGGTGGGCCACAGCTCCTTGTGCTGGTTGGTGAGCCTCACGACCTGCCGGGCCACGTTGGCGCGTTGGTGATCGACGGTCACCGGGGCGTGTTGCGCCGCGACGACCTCGACGACGCCCTGCCCATACACGCCCTCGGGCGTAAGCAGTCGCACGGCGGGCACCTGCGCCGCGCGCCGGACGTCTTCGGGGGCAAGGCTGCCCAGGGGCAGCGGCGTTGCGCACCGCAAGAGCGCGGGTTCATCGGGGAGCATCTCTGCGAGCAGCTCCCGCCGCGCCCGAAGCG
>JBIKNA010000600.1:0-3857 GCA_044358965.1 Polyangiaceae bacterium | reverse complement strand
CGCCCGAGACCCGTGGCCTCTTCGATGTCCGCCATGGAGGTGCCCTCGTAGCCACGCGCCCAGAACGCTTGAAGCGCACGCTCGAGCACGTCGTCTTCGTCGAAAGTTCTGGGGCGTGCCATGGGAGCTTGCCTCATAGTCTGTCACAGATTGCTGACGCCACCATCCACGGCGAGCTCGGCGCCAGCGATGTAGGAGGCCTCGGCGGAGGCCACGAAAAGCACTGCTCGGGCCACCTCTTCGGGCCGCCCGAAGCGTTTCATGGGGTTCATTTCGGCCATCTGCGTCTCGAACCCCTGGAGGCCCGGACCGTCGAAGCCCAGCTTGCCGTAAATCGGCGTGTGGATGGGGCCGGGGCTGACCGCATTGACCCGGATGCCTCGCGGGAGCAGCTCTGCCGACAGGGTGCGCGCGAGCGACCGGAGCGCCGCTTTGGATGCAGAGTACACCGACGTGCCGGGGAAGCCCTTTTCGTCCACAACGGATGTGTTGAGTACGATGCTCCCGCCTTCGCCCATCAGCGGCGCGAGCTTTTGCACGGCGAAGTATGCGCCGCGAATGTTGATGCCGAAGATCTCGTCGAAGGTGTCTGGGGTGACCGCCTCGAGGGGGCCGAACTTGGCGATGCCGGCGTTTACGAAGAGCACATCGAGCTTGCCGTAGGACGCCTTGACCTGCGAGGCAAGGGCCTCGAGGTGCGCGACGTTGGCGGTGTCCGAGCGCAGTGCCAGCGCGCTCGGCCCCAGCTCTTTTTGGGCCGCGTCTACCGCGCTCTGGGAGCGACCCGTCACGACGACGCGTGCGCCCTCTTGAAGGAACGCCCGCGCCGTGGCGAAGCCGATACCCGTGGTGCCACCGGTGACAAGCGCCACCTTTCCTTGAAATCGAGACATGTGCTGAACCTCTTTCGTCTGTTTTCTTTTCCGCTACTGCAGCGGTAGTTCTGTACTGCTTGATACATAACTCCGGCATGGCGATGCGCAAGGTTGTTCTGTATCGATTGGTACATAATCCGCCGCAGCCTGCCCACGGGCGCGTCCCGGCTTAAAGGGGGGGGGCGGGGGCTCAGCCCGGCGGCAAAAGCGCCACGATGCGGGCGTCCTCGATGCTCGCGCCGAGGGCCGCTGCGGCTTCGGCGTCGAGGGGGCCCACGGTGAGCACCCCGCGATGCCCCTGCAGGTGCACCCAGGACCGTGCCCCCGCCCGGTGTACCTGCACCGAGGTAACGGATCCGAGGGGCCACCGTGCGCCGGCGAAGACCACATCCTTGGCACTGAGCGCGACATCCAAGGGCAGCGTTCGCGTGATGCCCCAGCCCGACAGCAGGAGCGCAGCGAAAGTGGCCGAGAGCAATGTGATGAATGTACCGCTCGGCGTGAAGATGCCCACGCTGGCAAAGGCGCCAAGACCAAACAGCAACGCGGCCGATAGGCAGAACCCGCTGGCGCTACCCGCGAACAACAGGGCGCTGCCCGTGGGCGTGAGGCGCGTCGGGATGTCGGGGACGCTGCCCGCCTCGATGATGCCGAAGCGAAGGGCCCGGCGCAGGAACGTCATGAACAAGACCGCGAGGCACATGGCCACCAAAAGCGCCACGCTGGCGGCACCCTCGGTGCTCAGGCAGGCATCGTAGGCGCCATGGAGCAGCGCCGAGAGTGCGATGGCCTTGAGCACGCGAAAGCGCTTGGGATGCACCAAATCTTGCCCGGCGGCAAAACCCCACACGCTGGCAAAGAGCACGTGGGCGGGGAGCGTCAGCAGTGCCCGCGCCGCGATGACCGCTGGAGACATGCGGGCGCTGCCGAAGTACACGATGTTCTCGGCGGCGGCGAAGCCCACGCTGGCCGCAGCCGCATACACGATGCCATCGATGGGTTCGTCGAACGCCGCCCGCTTGTAGGCGAGGCGCGCGGCGAGCCACTTGGCGGACTCTTCGGGCACGCCCACCAGCACGGAAAACGCCAGCGTCGACAAAGGGAGCGCACGGATGTCGCCACCGAAGGTGAAGAGGCCCGGGTCTCCGTTGGGAATCACGCGGGCCAACAGCACCTCGACCGCGCCCGCGCCGATGGCGCCCACGGCCCCGGCGGCGAACACCAGCGCAACGAGACGAAGGGGCTCGGGGTGTGCACGGTCGAAACGCTGTACGAACGAAAGCCAAGCAAGCGAAAGTGCAATGGGGACGAGTACGCAAGCCAAGGCCCGGAGCGGCGCCGCCGGCGCGGGTCGATCCTCGATGATTTGGAAGGGGGGCAGGGACTTGGCGTTGAGCCATCGGGCGAGTTTCGCGCACTCGGCGTACCCCGAAAGGGAGCCGGTGCACTGGGCGATGAGTGTGTCGCCGCGGCGCTCACCGGCATTGACGGCGTAAGGACCGAAGGCGAGGGGGCCCGTGGGGCCGTCGACCCCGGTTGCGTGCGTGACGATGTGTAGCTCGCGGCCGCGGCGCTCGACGGAGGCGACGAGCTCGCTGCGACCTTGGACAGTGACGTGCCTGTCGTAGGCCAGCACCTTGCGGGCCGTGGGGGCCTGCGCTCCGGCGACGACGACGAGCAGATTTGCCCCATCGGTGCGGACGTCTGCAGAGAGCCGTGCGGCCGCGAGGCGCTGCTGCACCAAGGGGGCCAAGGTCGCCGGTGCCAGATGCGAGGAGATGACGAGCGCTCGGTCCGAGAGCCCTGGCAGCGACGGCGTGCAGCCGCCGACGAGTAGCGCGGCGAGGGCCATCGCGAACACGACAAGAGCCCCAAGTCTCCGTCGGTTGCGGTGGCCCGGCGTTGGCGGAGCTTTGTGGGCTCGAGCGCGCTGCACCGCACCAAGGTACCATCGCCAGCGGCCGATCACTTTGGGTATTGGACCGCGCAAAAACCGCGGTAGAGTCCTGCCTCGATGCCTGAAGCCAACATCCTCGCCGTGGTGAGCGTCATCGTGGTCACGGGGCTTGTCGCGTGGGTGGCCTTCGTTTGGGCCAAGGTCAAGGCGCCGTGGGCCTTGTCCGAAGACGAGCGCGATGCGCTGATGGGCGACGACGAGGCTCCCGCTTCCGCACCTGTCGAGACTCGGACTGGCGACGACACCGATGGCACGGAAGCCTCCGGCAAAGAGTCGGGCACCAAGACCGACGTTGCGCCCTGAGGGGTCCCGCTTCTATTCGTCGCGGCTGAGCTTGGCCGCGCGTTCGACGCCCCGGAGCAGGTAGTCGTCGTAGGGCTCCGGCGCTTGGGTAAAAATCACGAAAGGCTGGCGGAACGCGCCGTCCTCGTCGACTGCGCGCAAGAGTTCATCGGCGCCGAGCAACGGCAGCTCGTGCAGGTATGCCTCTTCGGCATCCATCGACGCTTCGTCGAAGCGGGCGACCTCGAAGTCCTCGAAGCTGCCGATGACTCCCTTGTGGCGCTCGGCGTCGAGCTCGGCGAGCTTGAGCAGCTCCCACCCGGCGTCGACGAGCACCGGGAAGATGTCTTCTTCCGTCGCCTCATCGAAGGGGACACGTTCGACGCCGGCACCATCGACCCCGCCCAGGCACTTGCGCAAGGTGTCGTGGACGCGCTCGCGGGCAGGCCCGGGCTGCCAAAATGCTCCGAGCAGAGCTTGCAATTCTGCGTCGGTGACCGTCCGGAAGAGCGCCGGGTCTTTGGAATTCGGGTCCACGGCCCCAGCGTCGAGCAACGCGCTCGCCCAAGCCGAAGCGTCTTGCAACACGGACAGTGCTGCGGGGTCTTGCACGGCGGCGACGAGTGCAAAGGCATGCGCCAGGTGCGTGCGCCCAGCGATGTAGCGGTGCGCGCCCAGTGCCCGAACAACCCGGATCGCCTCGTCGGCGCGCTGCAAGGGGAACTCGTGACCAATCATGAGCC
>JBIKNA010000192.1:0-12870 GCA_044358965.1 Polyangiaceae bacterium | reverse complement strand
CACCCGATCCATTGGGGGCCATCGCTTGACCAGTGATCCTGGGCATCGTCCTGCGCTTCGAGCCTCGCGAGGCGCTCCCGACGACAAAATGAACAGCGGCGCCGTCGGACCGTGCCCGATGCGCCGCTCTGGTCTTGTGACGTGTTGGTCGCCTACTTCACCAAGTCACCCTTCGTGGCGCAGCCGTACTCGATTTCGACCTTGCCGGGGCTCGCCTTGAAGGTGTCGCAACTGGTGCCGCAGATGATGATCTTCTTGGGCGCCTTTTCGTCGTCGTACTTCCAGCCCGCGCCGTTGCAGGCCTGGTTGTACGTGAGTTCGCCGCGCGCACCGCCCTCGGGGGTGTGCACCACGTTGACCTTGGCCGGGTCGAAGGTCTGCCCATCGGGAGCCGCGGGGATGGTGTAGTCGCAGGAGAGCGCGTTGCGGATCCCCTCGATGGCTTTCTGGAGGTCCGTCTGGGTCTGCGTTGGATTGTTGGTCGACACAATCAGCGCCTTGTTTGTGCCACC
This sequence comes from Polyangiaceae bacterium, assembly GCA_044358965.1. Lineage (GTDB taxonomy): Bacteria > Myxococcota_A > Polyangia > Polyangiales > Polyangiaceae > SXNL01. The sequence continues at coordinate 12,358 of JBIKNA010000192.1, read as the reverse complement.
GGCCGCCGCGATGGTGTCAAGGTTGCCCGTGTTGCCAACGCCGATGACGAACGTGGGCACTTGGTCCTTCGAAGCGCCGGCCACCTGGGCGACCTTGGCCACGGCTGCGGCCCCGTTGCTGCCGCACGAGTTGGGCTCGCCGTCCGTCACCAATACGATGACGATTTTGCCGTCTTTGGCCGTGGTCGTGGCCTGTTCCTTGGCGAAGGTCAGGGCGCCCTGAAGGGCCCCTTCGGTCGGGGTTCCGTCGCCATTGGGGCTTTCACCATCGAGGGCCTGCGTCAGCGCGCCGGGATCGGGCAGCGCCGTCAGGCCGACCTTGGGCGTTTGGTAGGCGGAGGCCGTGCAGTTGTTGGCCGAAAGCGGGAAGAAGGTGAGGGACGCAAAGCTCCCTTTGGACGCCGCGCTCGCGAAGTAGGACTTGACCCCTGCCTTGCAGGAGTCCCACTTCTGGTTGTTCTGCATGCTGCCGGACTTGTCGTAGACGAACACCATGTAGACGGGCAGGTTCTTGGCGTCCGCGCTTGAGGTGGCGCACGCGGGCTTCTTGCCCGGGCCCGTGTCGTCTCCGCCGATGCCGCTGCTTCCCGAGCTGCCGATGCCGCTGCTTCCCGAGCTGCCGGACGACCCACTGCTGCTCTTGTCGGCGTTGTCGAAGTTCGTGGGCTGGAGCCCGTCGCCGCCGCACGCCACCAGCGTCAGGAGCCCGGCCACCAGTGCTCCCGTGGTCGCTCGCAGGCTGAGCGAGGCACGTCGTTGGGGAACGGCTGTGGAAGAAGAAAGATGGCTCATGGTCAAGACCTCCGGGGGCGCCAAATTCACAAGCAATGAGCGTGCCCCCAATGCGCGCCTCCATGATGCAGCACTTTCGTGCGGGGCGGAACTTTGCGTTGGGAGGCTGGTGGGGGCGGGGTGATCCAGGGTTGAGGGCTAGGACCTGGTCCATGCTTGCATCGGGGGGCGGCACCTACATGGTGTGAAGCATGTGGACATACGGCCAGCCCCGTGCGAATGAGTCGCCGTGGCGACCCGCTATCACATTGGCGCAAAAGACCTTCGCGGCGACATCTCGGCGTACGCGAAGCGCTTTGACTTCCTCGAGGTGCGCGTTCCCTCCGCCGGAGATCTGCGCCTCGCTCCGTCCGAGGCCACGCTCCGCAAGTGGCGCAAGGCCGTGCCTCCGCATTTCGAGTTTGCCGTCGTGCTCTCGCACGCTGCCGGTCTGCTCAAGCCAAGCCCGGCGCTCGAGGCCGAGCTCAAGTGCGCCTTGGGCATGATCAAGGCACTCCAAGCCCGCACCGTGGTCATCTGCACGCCGCCCGACGTCACGCCCGCGCCGGTGTGGCGAAACCGCCTGAAGGCCTTCGTGGAACGGTTGCCCAAAGACGCCTCGCAGCTGGTGTGGGAACCCAAGGGGCTCTGGGAAACAGACGAGGCGGCGCGCTTTGGCCGCACGCTTGGTCTCACGCTCGCGGTGGACCCAGCGAGGGAGCCGGTGCCCGAGGGCCCCGTTGCTTACGGTCGCTTGCGATCTCTGGGCGAGGTCCGATCGTTTGGCCAGACCGCCCTCGAGCGGGTCGTGCGCGCCATCGGCGATCGTCGTGACGCCTTCATCGTCATCGAGACCGACGCCGCACTCTCCGAGTGCAAGACGTTGCGTCGCGTGGCCCAAAAGGGCGTTGGCAACCTCGGTGGAGGTGGCCTTGTACTTCGGCCGCGCGGCGGCGCGCCTCGACCGGACGACGACGAATGAACCAGCGCTCCGTCGTCTGTACCGACGCGTCGCTGGCCGACGCGGCCCGTGCGGTGTGGCGCTCGGGCAATCCTTGCGACGTGGTGGCCGTGGCGCTCATGGCGGCATGCGCCACGGACCCAAGCGTCCTGCTCGGACCGGTGCAGATTCTCCTGCTCGGCACGGGCGGAGGCGGCCAGTGCGTCGACGGTCGGCTCTTGCAGCCGGGGCTCGGAGGCAAACGTCCCCGAGGCTTCACCGCGGGCGAAGTCGTCCCCGATGCCGCCCGCGCGGGGGTGTCTCGGTATGCCTCCGCCGTGGCCACGGCCCTCGCCACCCACGGAACCATGTCGTTCTCGACAGCCATGGGCGTCGCCCTCGAGTTGGCCGAAGACGCTGACCGCAAGGCCACGCTCGAGCGGCTTGCGTCCCGAGGACCGTTGGCCTTGGCCGAATCGGGCATCTCCCGCGAGCTACTGGCGTGTCTGGGGGCCCTCGGCGGCGGTACGCTCACCGAAGGCGATCTCAAAGAGCCACGGCCCGATGTCTGCGCCATCACCCCCGAGGCGCGCGGCGAGGTCGAACTCGCCTACGTGCCCTTTGCGCCTGCCGAGCAAAATCTTGGCGGAGTGCACATTGTCGCCGCGGCGGATGCCCGGGGGCGGGGAGCCATCGCGTGCTTCGAGCGCAGCATCGTCGGCACTCGCATCCCGGCGTTGGGTCTGCTTGCGCCGAGCTCCCCAGCGCAGCCCGTCTTGCGCGGCGTCACGCGGGCGGCTCCGGGCACGCCCTTGGCGGCGGCGGCGCCCTTTGGTGCTCGCCTGCGGCGCGGTGCCCTCGAGCTCATGGCGGGCATCGGGGGGGGCGGCGATGGTGCTCCCTTGGTGTTCGCCGACCTCTTGGCTTGGCTCCAAGAAGGCGCACCGCGGGCCGGATCGCTCGCGCAGAATCGCGGCGCTGTGGGCGTTGTCCTCGGGCAAAAGGGCGCTGAGCCCTTGCCCGTGGGCATAACTGCTTGACATTCGCGCACCTCAGGGTACTTTGCGCGTCCCTCCGCGGGCGATTGCCCGACATTTCAAGGATTTGGCCATGGCGAAGAGCGACATCACGGGCAAGCGCAAGATGAAGGCGCAAAACGTGTCCCACTCCAACATCAAGACCAAGCGCTGGCAGCATGCCAACATTCAGGCTCGGCGCATCTGGGTGCCGGAGCTGAGCCGCTTTGTCTCGCTCAACCTCACCACGCGCGACATCCGCACGATCGACAAGATCGGCCTCGTCGCGTATGCCAAGCGCTACAACGTCAAGCTGGGCTGACACGAAAGCCTTCGCGAGTGCCTCCTTTCGCGTCCCTGCCTAGCGGCCGGGCGCGGGAAGGCAGCCTCTGACGCTTGTGACGCTCTGGGTCTTAGGGGCGCAGGGTGCCGAGCACGCGTACGAGTTCGGCGCAGAAGCTCTGGGTCCACGCAAAACGCTCGGGCAGACGCTCGAGCGTTTCTTCGTCCATGTACAGCCGACGTGCGAGTTCCAGCTGCACCACGTGGACGTTGGCCGACGGCCGGCCATAGTGCTGCGTCGTGAAGCCGCCGCGGTACGGTGTGTCGTGTGCCACCGAGAGTCCCGCACGACGGGCATGAGCATCTACGGCATCGATGAAGACCGATGCGGCGCTGGTGCGGCCCCGGGTGCCCGGCACGGCGTCGGCCCGAGGGGTTTGCGTGTCGGTGTGTCCGGCGCGCCCCACGCTGGGCATGGAGTGCGCGGCCAGCACCACCGCGAAGCCAAAGCGCTCGCGTTTTTGGTCGATGAGCTTGCCCAGGGCTCGGTGATACGGCCGATACACGCCGTCGAGTCGACGCAAGAACTCTGCACGCGGCAGCGGCCGCACGAGCGCGGAGGCGCCATCGCTTGTCAGTCGCCATACGATGCCGCGCGGCGCACGCCCACCCGACGGCGCGCCCACCACGGCTTGATCGTCGATGTCGGCCTCACCGCGATTGAGGTCCACCACGTAGCGTGAGGTCTGCGAGCTGAGGAGTGTTGCCCCATGTCGCGGCGCGTCCTGGTAGAGCTCGTCGACATAGAGGTCGGCGTCCCGGGCCACGCTACGGGCGGAGGCAGCAAGGCATGCCATGGCGCAGGCGTCCATGCCCAGTCCCGCATGCGGTACCTCGACGATCACCGGCGTTTCGGCGGCATCTGACGGCCCCGGGGGCGTTTGTACGAATGCCGACAACATGTCTACGGCTCATGGTCAGCCTATCCGATCCCGACCGCGGGACTTCGGCAATTTCGCGTCAATGCGCTTTGCCGCGCTAAGATCCCCGTCGTCGTGGAGTTGCATGCCTGGGTCGACGCCTACCTTGACCATCTTCGTGTGGAGCGGAGCTTGTCGCCCAATACGCTGGCGGCCTACGCCAGGGACTTGGTGTGCCTCAGCACCAACGCCGGCGACGCCGCGCAGCCCAAAGACCTCTCCCCCGAGACCATTTTTCGGTTGATGCAACAGAACGTGGCCCGTGGACTGTCGCCTCGGTCGAGCGCCAGGCAACTGTCGGCCGTGCGCGGCTTCCTGAAGTTCTTGCTGAAGGAGCGGGCCATCGAGGTGGACCCGTCGGCGCTCGTCGAGCGGCCAAAGCTGCCGCGGAAGCTGCCCCGGGTGCTGTCCATCGAGGAGATCACCCAGCTCGTCTTCGCGCCCGAAGGGGCGGGCCCCCGCGGCCTCATGCATGCGGCGATGCTGCAGCTCATGTACGCCAGCGGTCTGCGCGTCACGGAGCTCTGCACGCTGACGGTGGGAGACCTCGATGCGCAGCGCGGGGTGCTATCGGTGCTGGGCAAGGGGAGCAAGCGTCGGCTGGTGCCCGTGGGCGAGATGGCCCTCGTGGCCGTCGAGCGCTACGTGTCCCTGGTGCGCAACGCCCACCCGCGGGCGCATGTCTCCAAGGTGCTGTTCCTGTCGCCCCGAGGCAAGGCGCTCACGCGCCAAGGTTTCTGGAAAATCGTCAAGCGCTACGCTCGCATTGCCGGCATTCGCACGCCCATTTCGCCCCACAAGCTGCGCCACTCGTTCGCGACCCACTTGCTTGCGCGAGGGGCGGATCTTCGCGCCGTGCAAGCCATGTTGGGCCATGCCGATTTGGGCACAACAGAGATCTATACCCGCGTGGCCAGCGACCACGTGCGTCGTGCCTACGACAAGGCCCACCCAAGGGCGTAGGTCCGCGCGCGACGGCCAGACCGAACAGCCGCTCGATCCTCGCGAGGCCGCGCGGTGCCCACCGGGCGGAAGATACCGCACCGGGCGAGCGATTGGCCCGGTGCACGAGGCAACTCGACCAGATTGCCCGCCGTACCGGGGCCCGGTGCGGGGCAGCGGTGACGCTGTCGCCAAACGTCGGTGGGCCGCCGACTCCTTCGCCATGGATGTGGGGGCGCCATCGATGCGTCGCTCCCTACGCCGCCGTCATCGCGTGTATACATAGAGGGTGGCTCGGCGTTCGGAAGCAGGCGAGGGAGGCGTGTTCGCTGTTGGCGACGTTCACGGCTGCTCCGGCGAACTCCGGGCGCTGATCAAGCAGCTCCCGCTGCAGCGCGACTCGCTGGTGGTTTTCCTTGGTGACTACATCGATCGCGGTCCCGATTCGCGCGGCGTGGTCGATACCATCTTGGAGCTCCGCGACTACTGCGAGGTGGTGTGCCTCTTGGGCAACCACGAGCTCATGCTCCGGGAGTTCCTCGACGGCTCGGACCCGCGCCGCGTGGCGCGCTTCATCTACAACGGAGGGGGCGCAACGCTTGCGTCCTATGCCGACCACGATGGCGTCGTGGTCATGCCGCAAGACCACCGAACATTCTTCGAAACGCTGCCGTACTTTCATGTCGTCGGCGAGCACTACTTCGTCCATGCGGGGCTCCCCACAAGTCCCGAAGAGATCGACGTGTCGGTGCACGGCGAGGAAATGGTTTGGATGCGGCGACCTCCGGGCGCGCCGGAGCCCAACTACTCCAAGATCATCGTGCACGGGCACACCACCATTCCGGCGGTGGAGTTCCAGCCTCGGCGCATCAACTTGGATACTGCTTGTGTTTACGGGCGCAGGCTCAGCGCCGTCGACCTGCGAGATCACAAGGTCTACAGCGTGGAGCGCTCTACCGCGGGCCAGCCGGTATACCTCAAAGACAGTCGCGATCCGCGCCGCAACGCCGTGCGCTTCAATGGCCGGGTACCCGTGCGCGTGCCCCGGGGCGACGACCATCTTCTGTTCGAGACAATCAACTACTCCGAAATCGGTGTGCTCATGGTGCCCGTCGACCCGGACCACGTGGCGGTGCGTGCCGGCGAGGGCATCGAGGGGTCCATTGGCTTCGGCGATTCGGCCACGCCCTTCCGCGGGGTGGTGCTTCGCGTAGACGAGGGCAAGCGTATCGCCGTCAAGATCTCCGTGCTGGGCGCGTCAGAGTAGTTCCGCCGAGCATTTCGCTCAGCATGGCCGTCGGATCATCCTGGCGCATCAGCGCCTCGCCCACCAGGGCAGCGTCTGCGCGCCCGGCGGCCACCCGGCGTACGTCTGCCGCGCCAGCAATGCCCGAGAAATGGCAAGCGACGAGGTCTGACGGAATCGCCGCGAGCACCTGCTGCGCCCGTTCGGCGTCCATCTGAAGGGTGTCCAGATCGCGCGCATTGACGCCGATGACTTGCGCTTGCGTGCGAAGGGTCAGCTCGAGCTCTTTGGGGCTGACGACCTCGACGATTGGCGTGAGTCCCAGTGCCAACGCTGCGTCGACCAATTGACCGAGCCGCGGCGCAGGAAGGATGCGTGCAATGAGCAAGGCCGCATCGGCGCCGTGCGCCCGGGCATGCGCAAGCTGCACGGCGTCGATGATGAACTCTTTGGCGAGCAGCGGTGTTGCAAAGCCTGCGGCGTCGAGTGCCGCCCGAGCGCGGCGCAGGTGATCGTACGCTCCGTCGAAGAACACGCTGTCGCAGAGCACGCTGATCATGCTGGCGCCGGCGGCCGCATAACTGACGCAGCGCTCTTCGACGCTGAGTTGGGTGGAAAGGGGCCCTGCGCTCGGGCTCTTTCGCTTGTGCTCGCACACGAGGCGCAGCGGGTCCTCCGCTGACCGGCGCAGCACCTGAAGAACGTTTCGCGGTGTCGGAAGCAGGGTGAGGTCCGTGGGGCGCGAACGCTCGAGCGCGGGCAGTTCCCGGGCCTTCTGCGCGAGGATGTCTTGCAGCACGCTCATGGCCGGGGGCCCGCCACGATGGATTGGGTGCACGCGGCGAAGCGCTCGAAGGCGCGCATTGCCTGGCCCGAGGCGAGGCACTGGCGCGCGCGGGCTGCGGCGTCTTTGGGGGAGAGGTCTTGGGCCACGACGAGTGCCGCGGCGGCCGCAAGCACCACGGCATCGGTGGCCGGGTGCGTGGCCCCAGACAATATCTGCAAGAGCGCCTTGGCGTTGTGCGGCGCATCGCCGCCGTCGTAGGCCTGTCGGGGCAAGCGCTCGAGGCCGAAGTCTTCGGGGGCAAGGGACATCTCCGACAGAAGCCCATTTCGCAGCTCCGTGATGCGCGTGGGCGCCGACGGGCTGAGTTCGTCCATACCGTCTTCGGAATGCACCACCCATGCGCGCGTGCTGCCGAGCTCCCGAAGCACTTGCGCTGCTGTCTGCCGGTAGCTGTCGTCGTAGACCCCCAAGACTTGGTGCGTGGCCCCCGCTGGGTTGGCCAAGGGCCCCAGGCCATTGAACAACGTACGAACCCCTAGTTCTTTGCGGACGCGCGCGGCGTGTTTGAGCGCCGGGTGGTGCGCCGGAGCCATCAGAAACGCGATGCCGCACTCGTCGAGCACCGCCGTCTGCGACGTGGCTGGCACCTGCAAGGCAACGCCCATGGCTTCCAGCACGTCGGCACTGCCGCAGCGGCTCGACACGCTGCGGTTGCCGTGTTTGGCCACGGGCACGCCCAAGGCCGCGACCACGAGCGCCGCGCCGGTGGACAGGTTCAGCGTGTGGGCACCATCGCCGCCGGTGCCGCAGGTGTCGACCACCAAGGGCAGCGAGTGCGCCACGGGAATCATGTGCTGTCGCAACACGAACGCGGCCCGGGCGATGCAAGCGGGGGTGCCCCCGTACACGCGAACGGCGCCCAGAAAGGCGGCGATCTGCGCCTCGTTCCAGTGTCCGTCCAGGATGGCCCCGACACCTTCACCGACACCTTGGGTGGCGCCTTCGCCGCCGTTGGCGAGCGCCGCGAGCACGGCCTCGAAGGTCACGTGCGCGCCTCGACGCTCCGAAGCCAGTTTGAAAGCAGCTGTTTGCCGTCAGGCGTCAGTATGCTCTCCGGATGAAACTGGACGCCGGTCACGGGCAAGGTGCGGTGCGACAGTCCCATGATCTCGCCCTCGGCAGTCCAGGCCGTGATGCGCAACGCGTCGGGTAGCGATGCGCGCTCGACCAAGAGCGAGTGATAGCGCGTGGCCTGGAAGGGTAGGGGCAGGCCTACGAACACTGACGTGCCATCGTGCTCGATGGGCGATGTCTTGCCGTGCATGAGCCGGCTTGCGCGCACCACGCGGCCACCAAACGCCTGGCCGATGGCTTGATGACCGAGGCACACGCCGAGGATCGGGAAACGGGCGGACAGCTTGTCGAGCACATCCAGGCATACCCCGGCCTCGTTGGGCGTGCAGGGCCCCGGAGACAGCAGAATGCCGTGCGGCGCCGCGCCTTCGATGTCGGCGACGGTGCACTCGTCGTTCTTCACCACGGTCGTCTCGGCCCCAAGCTCGCCCAGGTATTGCACCAGGTTGAACGTGAACGAGTCGTAGTTGTCGATGATGAAGACCCGCGTCGACATGACACATCTTCGCCGTGTCCTGCCGGGAGCGCAATTGTGGCGTGAAACGCTGCACCGTGCGGCGCTTCGCCGTGCCTAGCCCCGTGCCTTAGGCGGACATTGCGGCGAAGGCCCGGGCGATGCGCGTGCGTTCCAGCGGATCGAGTCCAAGGAAGCTCAAGACGTCGCCGCGGGCATCGCGCTTGATGACGCGGGTCCAGAACCAGGTGGGCTCCGTGTTGCCGGGAAGCATGACCTCGAGCGCGTAGCGGTCTGGGGGCGTAGCGCGTTCGGGTTCCCGAATGCCCTGCACGCGAATGGCGTCGGCGCTGGCATCAACAACCCGCGCGGCGTACGGGTAGCCGTCTACGAACCGGTTGCAAAGCCAGGTGCCTTCACCTTGCTGTGCGCGGACCCTCTGCGATCGCCGACGTTCCATGGCTGCTACGCACTCCTTGGGGCCAGAGATTGACCTTGGGGATAGTGTGCGCGCATGTAGGTGCAACGGGAAAGTTCGCGGCGCCGATTCGTCGGGTGTCGACCAAAGTGCATGCCCGGGGGCACGGAAAACGTTCGTCGCGTTGACACCTTAGGCCCAAGGAAACTAACGTCCCGCCGGTCATTGAGACGGAAGACCCGGAGCGCTCCGGCTTACGTCTCAAGCATCACGCGCACGCACGTGCCCGGGCAGTTCCTGGGCGATCTGAGGAGACCATGGCGGAAGAGAAGAAGCCGAAGATCGATCTGAAGGCTCGTCTCGGTAAGACGGCTGTCGGCAACCAAACACCGCCCCCCATGGGCGCCGTGGTTCCACCGCCAGGCGCACCAAGCGTCGCCGGCTCCGGCGCGCCGCCGGCCCCCATCTCCTCCAAGCCCGTGCAGCCTGCTCCGGCGGGAATGGCCCTGCCGGGCGTTCCGGTTGGGCCTCCGCCGGGCTACCAGCCTCCGGCCCCGCAGCTCGACCCCAACAACCCCCTGGCGGCAGCCGTGCAGCCGTACCGTGCGCCCGCGCCGCCGGCACCCGCGGCGCCGCAGCGCATCGAATTCGACGACGTCACCGTGCAGGAGGCCCGCAAGAAGGGCATGCGCACCGGCATCACCACCGGCCTCGTCGCCGCGGTGCTGTTTGCCGCCGTGGGCTTCATCGCCGGTGGTGCCCAAGAGACCAGCAAAGGTCGGAGCAAGTCCGTGCTCGACGCCCAGGGCCTCGCTGCCGACGTCAACAAGAGCAAAGACAGCATCAAGTCGCTGGCCGAAAAGGTCGAAGCGGGCAAGAAAGACCTCGCCGGAAAGAAGTTCCCCGAGGGCTTGTCGCGTGATCTCGGCGGCATCAACGTCGACTTCGATGGCAGCAAGCTCGCCGGTCGCCGGTTCAGCGGCTTCCCTGCGGAGACCACCTCGCAGCTGGTCGAGTTCATCACTGCAGTCCAGACCCTCAACGATCGCAAGCTGGCCCTCGCCAATCTGCTGACGCGCCTGCAAAAGCCGCTCACCGACGCGTGGGCAAGCCAAGGCAAGGCCACGGTGCAACACATCGTCGTGGTCGAAAAAGACGCCGCGAACACCTTCGCAACGCTCGCGTTGCTCAAAGAGCCGATTCAGGGACAGGCCCCCAATATCGTGTTCCCCAACGAGCTCATCACCAAAGACAACAAGAAGGTGCCCCGCTGGACGGGCGGCGAGCTCGGCAAGGGCGCCGCGGTGCCGGTGGTACCGCGCTCCTTCGAGTCGGTGTGCCCCAGCGAGACCGCGGGGCAGATGGCCCAGCTCATGTCGCAGCTCGGCAAGCTCCTCACCGACCTCAAGGGCGAACAAGGCGCCGCCGAGGGCATCGTGCAGGATCAGAAGCCTGGCCTCATCGAGCGGGCCGACAAGCTCGCCGAGAAGCTCTCCAAGGTCCAGTAACCGCGCCTACGGGCGCACCCTGCGGCGCTCTCGCCTTCGGGCTGGGGGCGCCGCGGTCGTTTGTGTGACGGGCATTTCCGTCACACAAAGGGTTCCTTTCGTCATGCCCGCCGGATGCGAGCAAGGGCGCGAGTTGTCACGCCTCGCTGGCGCGGGCGCCGGCGTCTTCCGTCGGAGGCTCTAGGGTGGGCTCGCGCTTCAGGATCTCCACGCGAATGACACGCTTCTGGTCGGCTTCGCGCACGACGAACCGATAGCCGTGGAAGCTCATCTGGGTGCCGCGAGAGGGCACCCGGCCGGCGTGGGCAACCAATAGGCCCCCCAACGATTCGAAGTCTCCTTCGGGCAGCGCGCCGATGTAGGGCTCGAGATCCGCGAGCGACACCGCGGCGTCGACGACGTAGCGGCCCTCGGCAATCTTCAGGATCTGCATGTCCGTCTCGAGATCGTGCTCGTCGTTGATCTCGCCGACGATCTCCTCGATGAGGTCTTCGAGGGTGACAAGGCCGCTCGTACCTCCGGAGTCGTCGGTGACGATGGCCATGTGTAGCCGACGGCTACGCATCTCTCGCAAGATGTTGCTCGCGCCCTGGGTCTCGGTCACGAAGAGCACATTACTCCGCAGCACGTCCGTGAGCTTGGCTGTCTCGGTGGTCTTTTTCTGCACGATGTCGAAGAGATCTTTGGCGTAGAGCAGGCCCACCACGTGGTCCAGGTTCTCGCGATACACGGGGAATCGCGAGTGGCCCTCGGAGGCCACGAAGGCGAGCACCCGATCGAGCGGCATGCTGAGTTCGATACCCGAGATCTTGCGTCTCGGGACCATGACCTCTTGGGCCACGACGTCTTTGAAATCGAGCACGTTGCGGATCATCTCGGCGGGCTCTTTGGCGATGGTGCCTTCGCGCTCGCCCTGGCTCACGGCCCACTCGACCTCGTGCTCGGGGGTGATCTCCCGGTCTTCGGGGACGTTGCGGTCGACCAAACGGCCCAGGGCTGCAAGCGGTGCCGCCAGGGGCTCGATGGCCCACTCCACGGGTCGCAACCATGTCAGCGCCCAGCGGGCAAAGCGCTCCGGGCGCCGGCGCGCCAGGGCCCCAAGCACTTCGGCCGATGTACCGTAGGTGACGATGGCTGCGGCGACGGCAATGACCACGCCTAGCTGGGAGCCCGCCCGGGCCACCGCAACCCGGTGCAGGGTGGCCGTGGCGAAGCTGATGGTCAAGATGCGGGCCACGAGCCAACGGGACAGGACCCGTCGAGGGTCTTTCTCGAAGCGGCCAAAAGAGTTGGGCTCTTTGCTGGCGAGGGCCGTGAGTTGCGCCTCGGCCATGGTGCTGAGCGATGCGTCGGCCGCCGCAAAAACGGAGCCCGCCATGGCCGAGACCACAGCGAGGGCAACCTGAGAGCTTTCGAGACCGTCCAATGCGTCCTGTTTGCTGACAAACGTCGAAGAGAAAAGGCGATCCCTAGCAGGAACGCCGAGGACGGAGCCTAGCAGGTCTTCTTCGGTGACGAAGATTCGCAACATCGCCTCGTCCCTGCACGATGGGGCGGTAATGGACGTGTCACGTACGCCTTGTCCCCGGATGAGCGAAAATCGGAAAGAAAATCAAAGCTCTGAGAGCCCAAAGTCCCCTGGGGTGGCAGGGCTGTTTCGGGCGCGCCTTCGGGGCCTTCGCGCAGGTGTTGCGCACAGCCCCACCGGGCGGGCCGGCGCGGCGCTCCAAGGGCCACGGCAGGGCATGTCGCACGGCGGGCTCGCTGGGGGGCTTGGTGGATCCGTCCCGGGCGCGCTCGGCGGTCCACATGGTGCGGCCATCGAGATGGCCCGAAGGAGCGGGGTTTCTGTCTTGGCCGTGCGGGACGATGAACGGGGG
>JBIKNA010000599.1:0-3871 GCA_044358965.1 Polyangiaceae bacterium | reverse complement strand
GCAAACGCGCTCGTCCCCAAGCTTCTGTAACGCACCTGGGCCAGTCATGAGCCTGGCCGTGCGACTGGTCGGCAAGCCAGGACGCTAGTTTCGGAGCCTCTGGGTGGGCCGTGCGGGCCGCTTCCAAAAGCCGGTCCATTGTGATCAGTCGAACGCCGTCCAACTCAAAATTGCGCGCCACTTCCACGAGCGAGTCTCGTGGCGGGAGCGCGGTGAGCCAAGGCAAAGCGTCCGCGACGGGTTTGGCCGTTTCACGATGCTCTTGGAGTGCGTTTATGATGCTTCGTACAAGCTCAATCTGCGCCGCCCAGGAACGAAGCTGTTGCTCGGCTTGCGTCAGTCCTTCGGACGAGGCCAGGGATGAGACCTGCGGCCACAAGGAGATCGACGAGAGAACGCGTCGGTGACTCAGCGCACCACGGACAGACGCCGTGCAACTGTGCATTCGGCGGAGGAACGCCCCGAGTTCACTCGAACGAGAGGGAAGCAAGTGCCGGGGGGCTAGGTGCTCAAACGCGCCCTCGATCGCCTGCCATCCGCGCGCCGCCTGCACGCGCGTCGCAAGATTGCGAATCGACGCGGTTGAAATGGTCGCTGGTTGGCTCGCTCTCAAGAGCAGTTGCGCAAGCACGGGCTTGGCGCGCCACCAAGAGGTGGACAAAAAGCGCCAAAATCGACTCGACCACTTGAGCCCAATCGCGATTGCGGCGCTCTCGTCTTCCGCCACCTGGAAGAACACCCTCTCGTCGAAGCGTTCGAGGGCGGCGCCGTGCTCTTGATGCGTGCGCACCAGGTTGGCAGCCTCGAGATCGAATCCACGGTCACCTCGCGAGAGGAGCGCAGCGGACCACAGAAGGGCATCGCTCTTATCCCAATGTTGGACAACCTCCCGCGCCGCGGCAACTCCGGCCTGGCTGGCTAGGAGCGCTTGCGCCGACGCCCCCGGGAACTTTTGGCTTAGCGACTCTAAGCTAGCGGCCGTGTCCGTTGCCAACCGGACGTGCGCCAAAAACGCTGTTAAGTCCTCGTTCGCCCACCTCGCAAGGGACGCTCTGTCGCGAGCCCAGATACTCTTCGGCTCGAGGTGCGCGGCAAAGGGCGACAGCTCTGAGAGGTGTTCCCGCAGGGAGAGCAGTGTCAGGGTCGAGGTGCGACCCAGGTCAACGGAGATGCCCGCACGTGCGGCATCCGCTCCGGACACGAGTACGTGAATCTGGCCCACAGTCGGCCCGTCCCCATCAACAGGCTTCGCCAAGCACGCGGCACGAGAGCGGAGTTCGACCTTGATCTGTGCAACGGCACTTGTCGCTCTTGCCTTGGCCTCTGCGGAGGGCTTCGGTGCTGCTTCAGCCTCTAGCCGGCCTGCCAATTTTGCATAGAGACGCTTCCGGTCGGTCTCGACATCGTGGACCAAAGCGAAGGAATCCGACAAGCCGCAGTCGGAGAGCCGGGCCGCAACAACGTCCAGGGCGGCTCGCTTCTCCGAGACAACCGCGACCCGCTTTCCCCGGGCAATTGCGTCCGCGACCAGATTCACGATGACCTGGCTCTTCCCGGTACCTGGGGGCCCGTCCACCACCATCGCCATGTTGCGGCGGACCTCTTCAAGCACAGCGAACTGGCTCGGGTCAGACGACACAACGGTAGCGATAGGGCGCTCATCCATCGGTTCTTCCGCCCCATCCTCCGCAAGCATGCTGCGCAGATGCGCTGGGCACAGCGCTCGCGCCGAAGACAACAACTGCGCCGCCGGGCGTCGTGCTGCAGCCAGATCGCGCAACAGACCGTCGTAGTCGTGCAACAGGTCCGAGCCCGACTGAGGAAACATCCCCAGTGCAGCGCACTCCTCTACGTGCAGAGAGTTCTTGCTTGCTGCCTCCTGGGCCCCAGCTCGGGATCCCAGCGTTGTCAGCGTCTGCGCAAATTGCGTTGGCGCCACCCCAACGCGCTGCAGCTCTTCGAGCAACCGCTCCACTCCGGAAGTCGGGTCCCGCGCAAGCTCATCAAGCTGGGCGGCGAGATCATCCGGATACGCGAACTCTCGCTTGGCGAAGATTTGCCGGATCAAGGCCTGATTCGCTGACGGTTCACGCTCGGAGCTGGGCACGAGTGAAAAGGACCGCGCGCCCTTCCCACTCGATACGAGGTCAACGGGATAGAGAACGAGTGGCCCGCGAACGAAGTAGCCCTCGACGTCTCCGGAGATGATGGGCGCTCCGACCGCGAGGTCGTTGGCACCTGTCTCTTCGATGCGGGAGCGATGCTCGCGGTACAGCAGGAGCAGCTCCGCGCCCAGATCCGCCGCGATCTCGTGGGTTCCTATGAGCGCGGCCTCGATGAGCGAGCTCTCTTTCCCGCTCCGCACCGCAGCAAGCGCACGCTCGCCCTGCCCAATGCGCACCTGCTCCAGCGAAGCCAGGTCGAACACACGGCCTTTCCGTGGGCCGTTGAGCCGAACCGAAGGACTGCGACCGTCGCCGGACACCAGGCGATCGCGGAGGCGCGTGATCCCGCGAACCAACGCTGCTACGTCGGCGCTTGCGGGAGCAGCTCGTCCGAGCGGACGCGACGGGACGGCTCCACGTGGCGAAAGCGTGAGCGCAGCATCGAGTTCGATGCGACCAACGTCCGTCGCCGCCGTCAGACCCGCGCGTTCTACCTCCTGGCGGATCGTCTCGACAATCTTCGCGTTGCGAGTCCCCGCCCCGAGCAGCCGCAGCATCCGACGCAGTGTCGTTAGGCCACCCCCGATGCGCATGAGGAGCGCCAGGTGCGTGCGCAGCCCCAGGAGTCCATCAGCGGTCTGAACCGGCGCAGGGAACTCCTTCGCCAGGGCGTCTCTGCATGCCTGATCACCAACGCGCTCGGTCAGAGTCAGAAGGAGTTGCCGAAAGAGTGGGCCAGCGTTGATCTGCTTCCCCAGCGCCAGAATCGCCTCGACCTCGCTCACCTCGAGAACGCCGTCGGCAATGGCAACGTGGGCCAGCATCGCAAAAAGAGCGCGGTGACTCTGCACGCCGAGTGCCGCAACCACTGGCCGCAATTCCTCGAACCGCGTCCGCGCGAAGGACAGGTCGAGATACTCCCTCGCGTCTGGCACAAGGCCACCGAATGCAGCCTCGATTGCCTCGACCTCCTCATCAGCCACATGGCCATCGGCAGCGGCAACGAGCACGCAGCCGGCGAGCCCAGCGGCGTGCAGCTCCGGAGCCGGAGGTTCTTGCCGGCCGGCAAGCGCGGCATCGGATGCCTCGACCCCTAGGCAGCGCGCAACCGCTGTATTCACGTCCGCAAGAGACCGCGAGCCGGGTCCCTTCCCGGTAAGGCGACGAAACGCATCCGTCTCTGAAAAGAGCCAGGCCGCATACGCGCGGATACTCTGCAGCGGGTGCGCACCGTGCGTCGGCGATGTCGCTGGCTGTGCAGCGTCCCCCAGAAGCGCCTTCGCCTGCGCAAGGTACACCTCGGTGTCCGGCCGGAACACGTCCGCGGGCACACCAGTGAGCGCCACCATCTCGAGAAGAAGCACCGCGGCCAGATCTTGCGTGGCAAGCAGCGCGAACCTGTCCGCCGTGAGCTGCCTGGCCGCGATCAGCAGACGAGATTGCGAACGCACCTCAGCGGTCGGACCGTCATCGGCCAGCCATTCCACCACACCCGTGAGAGCGCTTCCGGGAGCCCCGGCGCCGTGGGCCAGACGATGACCCACCTCACGCCCGAGCAAGGCGTGGCGCGTCGCGCCATCGAGAAGTGGCAGCAAGCGTCCCTCTATCTCAATCACGACCGGCGCTTCCACGAGACAAGCCGCGGCGCTGCCTGCGCCAACGGACTGATAGAGTTCGACCGTCGGAGACAGTCCCAAGCGCTCCAA
>JBIKNA010000191.1:0-12892 GCA_044358965.1 Polyangiaceae bacterium | reverse complement strand
AGCTGTCGCACCGAGCGCTGCTTGGCGTATCCATGGGCGGTGGTGGCGCAGCCAGCTTTGGCATGCGGCACCACGACAAGTTCGATGTCATCGCGCCGCTCGGAGGCCCGAGCGATTGGACCTGGCTACTTTGGTACATCGAAAAGTATGTGACCGGAGGCTTCTGCCCCGACAAAGAACCCAACTGCAAGAAATACGGGCCGAACGAATACCCCATCGACGAGCCCTTCGTGCACACCATGGACTGGAACCACTGGTGGTACCAAGAAGGCGCTGGCAACGGCGGTCGGTTTCCGCGCTCGCAGTACATCCAGATCTTCGAAGACCTTGCGCTGATGCAAGGCAACCCCAACGGGCAACACCAAGATCCCAAGCTCTCGCACATGGCGCCGGGCCCTTTGGCGAGCGACCCATGGATCACCGGCGGCGCCGTAGAGAAGCTACCCGGCACCGACTGCACCTTTGCCGCAGACAGCGACAAAGATGATCCCAAACAAGCGCAGCGACAACGGCAGGAGTCGGCGTGTCGCAAAGCCCGTTGCGACGCCAAGAACATCTGGAAGGCACCGAAGAACTTCTTCAACGCCGAGTACAACCCCGAGGGCAAGTACCAGGTCATCTCCTTCTGCGATGGCGCCGAGAAGGGCACGAGCCCGTATCTCAACACCTGGGCGCCGCCCGACCCCAACAACCCCAAGCCCGTCAACATGGTGTTGGCCGTCGACAAGAACGGCAACGGTGTGCGCGACCAGGACGAGCCGGTGATCCGTGCTGGGCACGAGCCCTGGGACGACTCGGGCGTGGACGGCAAGTTGAACCCTGACGAGCCCGGCTACGATGCGCTGACGAACCCCGACCCCAACCAAGACGACTACGACTACGTCATCAACCCGGGCGGCACCGAAGGCAACCACCGCTACGAAGCAGGGGAGCCGTTTCGCGACGACGGACTCGACGGCGTGCCCAACACCAGAGACAGGCACGTGGCTGGCGACGTGGGCGAGGGCGACGGAGTGTTCACGCTGGCCGATGGGCTCAAGAACTTCTACGCCAACGACGCTCACAGCATCATTCGGCGCTTGCAGACCAACGTTCCCGGAGGGGCGTTGTCCGACGAAGCACTCTTGCGCCTAGACACCCTGGCCGATGGCGGCGTGCGCGATCTGTTCAACTTCGGGGCCGCAGCCAACCACTTCATGGGGTCTTTGGCGAGCCGCACGCAAGCCAACGGCCTGCCGCTCCGCCGCATGGCCAACTACAACGGGTTTCATTTTCTTCCGGGACAAGACGAAACCCAAGAATCGGACTTTGCACCGGCAAATCTTCGCTACGCCGACATGCCGGACCTGATGAACGTGCGCTACGGCAACGTGGATGCCTCCGCAGCACAGATCAAGCAGGGCGACGGCATGCACGTGGGCACGGTGCTGCAGATCTTGTATCGCCTGGAGCTCGGGTTCTTCTATGTCTCGCAGCGCTGGCCCGACGCCGATCGAACTCAGGCGCGCGACGCCCGAGAGAACCCCGCCACCACCACCATCAATGAGCTGGGCGTGGAATGCGAACTGCGCGGACGCTGCTCCACACAATTCACGGGTCCCAAGAGCAAACGCAAAGGGCCCATCGCCGTGGGCTTGCCGCCGGGGTACGCCCTGGCCGAGAACGTGGGCAAGCGGTACCCCGTTCTGTACTTGCTGCACGGGTACGGCCAAGACCCAAGAGATCTCGAGGCCCTCGCGGTGTTCACCAACAGCTTCATGAACGCGGGCGATCGCTCGTCGGCCACGCGCTTGGGCAAGTTCATCACCGTGTATGTGGACGGCAAGTGCCGCGGCACCGAGACCGGCAACGGCGAGTGCTTCGAGGGCACGTTCTATCTCAACTCGAATCGCGCCGACGGCCCGCAGATGGATACCTGGTTCGACGAGGTCATTGACTACGTCGATCGCAACTATCGCACCCTAGGGCCCTCAGAGATCTCGGTGCCCGACTGACGAGCATCAGCCTTGGCGTTGGCGCTCAGTTGTCTTGGGCGCCGGCGTTGATCCACGCAGCAACGAGATCGATCTTGTCGGCGGACAGCTTGGCGCCGCCCAGCGGCATGTTGCTGCCGCAGTTGGCCGTGTGATTGATCTTGAGCCAGAGCAAGCTGCCCAGGGCGTTGCTGGCCACCACACGCGTTGTGCCCGTGCACGACGTGCCACCGCCGGCGCCTGCGGCCTTGCCGACGAGGCTTGTGTAGGCCGCGGCCTTGCTGGACAGGTCGAGCCCCGTGGGGTGCCCCGCGCCGTGACAGCCGTTGCACGTGCCGTTGATCACTGTATTGAACACATTCGTAAAGGTGGGCGACAGCGGTGCCGCGTCGGTCCCACTGTCTACGGCGCCCGACGAGCTGGAGCTGCTCGACGAACTGCTGCTCGACGACGAGCTGGAGCTGCTGCTGGACGAGCCCGACGAGCTGGAGCTGCTCGATGAGGAACCCGACGAGCTGCTGGAGCTGCTGGAGCTGGACGAGCTACTGGAACTGCTCGAGCTGCTGGAGCTGGACGAGCTACTGGAACTGCTCGAGCTGGACGAGTCGTCCGAGCACGCAGCGACAACAGCAACGGCCGCAGCGGTGGCCACAAGGGCGAGTGAAACGCGCGAGAGGGACGGAAACACGGTGGGAAGGGTCATGGGTACCTCGAAGAAAACCTACGGGACCCCCGTGGCCCCAATGCAAGGGCACCGTCTAGCCCAAGGCCCCCCGCGTGGGTAGCCCACAACCGGTTCACAGCGGTTTCCTTGCAGGAACCGTTGGTCGCGCGCGTGACAGGGCGCTCGACCCGGGTGCGACAGCTTTGGGTCAGTGCAGCGTGTGCGCGCGGCCGTCGTGCTCGACGTGGGGTACCCGCAGGCTGGCTCGGTAGGCGTCGAGTTCGAGCTCGAGTTCCATTTTGCTGGCTGCGATGGCCTCGTCGTGGGCTTTCTCTTCGCGCTCCCAGCGGGCGAGCACCACCTTGGCGTGGCGCTTCCGACGCACGTAGGCCGCTGCGAGCGCCGCCAGCGTGAGCATCCAGAGCACCGAGCCGCCGGCCAGCGTGGGCCAGAACGAGTAGCGGTGCCTGAGGTCTTCGTGCCACTGGTATTCGAGGGTTCGCAGGCTGGTACCGTAGGCCTCGGTCATGGCCCGCTCGAACGGTTGCCCCGCCCGAAGGCGATCGAACATGGAGGCGAAACGTGCGCCCTCGCCATCGCGCAACAAGAAGCGCACGAAGTCTGCGGACTGGGCGTACGCCACGCTGACCTCGGTGGCGTCTTCGGGGAAGTTGCGATCGATGCTCTGCAAGGGCAACAGGGTGCCCGACATGCTGGCCACAGAGAGCGCCTGCATGCGGCTCATGGCGCCCTCGCCAGAGGCATGGATGGCGAGGCCCTCGTTGAACCAGCGCGGAATGTGCCGACCGTTGAGCGCCTCGTCGAGCGCCACGTGCACGAGCTCGTGACGGAGCACCTCGCGAACATCTGTGCCTTCGTACGTTCGCGGCGCCGTCATGGTGATGAGCACGAGCCGGAGGCGCGAATACGCGACGCCGCTGGCGTAGGCCGGCGGGGGCGCGCCCACCGGTGCCAACTCGACCATGTCTTTGGGCGACGGGACGATGCGCACGTCGACACCGTGGAGCACGTCGGCGCCCAGCTTACGCCGAAGGTCTGCCTGGAACTCTTCGACGTCGCGCAGGGCGTCGTGCACACGCTCGCGAGCGGCCGAAGGAAACGACACGTGCAGCGGACCGTGGGTCTCGGTGAGGTAGCCCGAGGGCACCGTGGGGATGATGATGCGATCTGGGTCGGCGATGACCGGCGCGTGCCCCATGGGCAGAGCCTGCGAGGGCTCTGGCTGGGCGAGCGCGGGCCGACTGACGGCCGAGCACAGGAGCGCAACGGCGAGCACGAGGAGCGACAGGAAACGCTTCATTGGGGAACCCGCATCTGCAAGCGCACGGTGCTCGCGTCGGTCTCGCGTGTGGCCAAGAACACTCCGCCGCCCAAGAATGCGGCGCCACCGATGGCCCCCCAAAACCAAGGCGACTTGTAGAAGGGTTTGGAGGCGCTGCTTGCCTCGCTGGCCTTGGCCGACGCCGGGAGCGTGTCGGGGTTCGCCATCATGGGGCTTGGCGCCGGCGGGCCGCCAAGGCCGGCGCGGCTGCGCTCGAGTGAACGCACCACTTGTGACCAGGCCTCGTCGCCGGGCGCCGGCGCCGGATGGTACACGGCAGCATCGAAGCCGGAGCCCGCGAGGAAAAGGCGCACGGTGGTGGGCTGCCCGTCGGGGGCGCTGACCACGGCGACCCCCTCGACGCCCAGCTGGCGACAAAGTTCGGAGAGCACACTGCGCGACGCCGCGTCGTCACCGCGTACGCCGTCCCGGAGCTGCGCAAGCTCGGCCAGCGACTTGTCGTCGGGGTTCGACACGGGCTCGCCCACGAGCACACGGGCTTGGGCCTCGGTGAGCTTGGCCGGCCGGAGGCTGGCGCTCTTGTACGCCACCTGCGCAAAGCGGAAGGCCTCGGCGGCGGGCACCCGGGCGCCGACCACCACAAAGCCCCGGGCAGGTGCTTTGGGCTCGGCGGGCTTGGCCTCGGCGGGCTTGGCCTCGGCGGGCACCGGGGCCAAGGGCTCTTGGGCGCGTGCCAACGACGACACGAACAGCGGCGCGGCGGCGAAAACCAGGGCGAAACGGAGGCAGGAGGGGCGCACGGGGAAAGTTCTCAGCAATCTAAGTCGGACCGGTCACACGTCAACGAGGCCGGGCATTTTCGCTCGCGTGCCCGCGAATGTTTGCCTGCAGCCCTTAGGGCACGAGGGCCCGCGCCACCCAGCCCTGGAGCGGTGCACGAGCGTCCAGTGCCGCGCGCACCCCTGGATCTTTGGCGACCACCAAAGCCACCCCCGCGAGCAACAACACACCGACGAGCACCAGGACCGCATGGGACACCGGCGGCGCTGGCGCAGCAGTGCCGATGCGGTCGACAACGAACGCCGAGACGGACGCAGCGAACAGTGCCGAGACCATGTCGGCGGCGGCCACAAGCTCGGGTGCGCCGGCACCGCTTGCGCGACGCAGCAGCAACGCCGAGGCCAGGCCGAAACCGAGCATGGCCAACCTGAGGCCTGCGCCCGCAACGCTGCGTGCAACAGCGGCGGACATACGGGCCTCGACGAACGCCACGAAGCGCACCGCAACGGGCATGACGAACAGGAGCAGGACGACAATACCGACGCCGAAGGTGACCCCCGCGAGCCCGTGATGATGGGTGGTGCGCTTGAGCAACGCGGCAAAGGCACCGGCGAGCCCCACACACGCAAGGCCCAGGGTGCCGAGCGCCGCCATGATGCCCGCCAGGCGCCACGGATCGCCCTGGCGCACCTCGCCAAGGGCCGAGGTGAAGAGCCGCTGCACCGCAAGCACGAGCGGCAGCGTCAGCGAGAAGGCAACCAGGAGCGCCGGCGCCGTGTGGCCCGGTGCCGGCCGCAAGATCGCCGGAACCGAGAGCGCAAGCGCAGCGACCACCGCACCGACGGCGTGACTGGCGCGAAAAGGCGCAGCGCTAGGTTCCGAGGCCGCAGAACTCATGGGGTGGATCACACCCTACCCAATGGCAGACGGCCGACGCAACGTTTGATGTTTCCGAGGGTGCGGTGCAACCACATGACCGGACGGCGCGTTGGTGAGACATGAGCCACATCACGCGCCGCCGGACCGGACGTTGGGCGGCGTTGCTGCTGGGACTCGGGGTCGCCGTGGTGACCAGTGCAACGGGTTGCGCCCAAGAGCAGGCCGACGAAGGTAGCGCCGCCGACAAGATCCTTGGCGCGAACGGCGGCAAGCTCGGCTGCCCCCGGGTGTTCGTCGAGCAGAACGTGCGTGCGACGCGAGGCCCGGGCCTTTGGGAGATCGACGAAACCAACTGCTACTCCATCGACAAGCTGTCGTTCCCGTCGCCAGTGGACTTCGAGTTGTTCTTGTCGAAGCACCCCCACAGTAGCCTCGGGCTCAAGGGCCCAACGGTGGCCTTCTGTCTGAACCAGTACCTGAGCGACAACATCAGTACGGCCACGCGCTTCTACGATTTGCCTCGCGACAAGCAGGACTACGCCGAGCGCGCTGCGGTGTCGGACTACTACTTCACGATGAACACGATGCGCCAAGCCACGCGTGGCGCGCTGGAGGCCATCGCAGCCCTGGACTTCTTGTCCGGCGTCACCCCCGTGCTGCCCGACAACCCGCGCGACGCCGACGACAAGCCATACCCGAGCAAGTACGTGAGCGCCTTCGCCGTGGACTCCGAAGAGTGGACCCGAGACCTTCGCGCCTGCGCCGCACCGACGGACTCACCGTTCGCCAAGCTGCTCAAGGAGACGCGCGACCATCTCGTCATGATGAGCTACATCCGCGTCACGCAGGCGCTCATCGATCACGACAAGCAAGCCATCGACCTCGCGGTGAACACCGGACGACCCGCCAAGGTTTGGTACAAGCAGTGGGACGCCGCGGCGCAGGCCATGGCCACCCAGAACCCCGCGGCGCTCCGGGCCTCTTTCGAGGCCGACGAGAAGGCCTTGGACGCACAGTACCGTGGCCACCGGGCCGTGGCGCCGTGGCTCGGCGGCAAACACATGACGTCTCTCCTGTCTGCAGAGAGCGTCCTTGGCATGTCGTTCTACTCCTACGACGAGAGTGGCTCCTATGTAACGCAGGCGTTGCTGGACTTGCGAAACAAGAGCCCCGAAGAGCTCGTGCGCTGGGTGGGAGAGCGTGTCGATGCGCGGCTCTACGCGCCGACCAGCAACAGCATCGCGACGCTGCTTCGCAAGCAGATCAAAGAGAACCGCAAACTCCTGTCCGAGAAGCTCGGGCGTGTGTACGAAGCTGCAGAGTGCATCCACGGCACCGAGACCAAAAAGTGCCTGTCGGTGGTGAACGAAGTGATGCAAACCTGGCCCAACTTTGACGGCAGCGGGTTCCGCGCCCAAGAGCTGCCCGAGGAGACCGAGGTGATGCAGCGCCTGCTACAGAGCACGGACGCAGACAAGCGCGCCTTGGGGGAACGGCTCAAGGACCGCCGGCAGAAGAACAACGCCTCCGTTGCAGGCATGTTCGCCGCAGAGTGCCGAAGCGATTTGCGGGAGAACAACGCCAAGATCGAAGAGCTCAAGGTTTCCTTCGCCGAGTCGGTGGTGATCACCTTGGCCACTGCGGGCCTTGGCAGCTGGCTTGGCGCGTCCAAGGCTGCGTTGGCCACAGCGCAAGGAGCTCGGGCCGCCTCGCTCACGGTGCGCGTGCAGGCGCTCAACGGCGTGTTGCTGGCGGCCGATGCGTACTGGCTCGGGGACGGTGTGGTGTCGGCCATGAAGAGCTGCGACCAGTATCTGAACCACAATCTCGAGAACGCCGGGTTGTCGCCCTTGGGCGAGAAGCGCGCGTATTGCCGCACGGGACAAGAGGCCCTTGGCGGCAACGACCAGAGCACGGCTTTGGGCCCCACCGCCGTGGCCGACTACCGCGCGTGCGCCTTCGACGCCTCGCTCAATGTCTTGGTCAACACCATTGGCATCGTTCCCTCCGCCGTTGGTTTCAAGAACGCATTCAAGAAACCGTAGTTCCCTCGGGACCCCCTCGCAGCAAGCCAACACCCCATGAAGCTCCGACACACTCGATCTTTCGCTCTAGTCTTTGCCCTTGCAGCCTTGGCGCCCCTGGGTTGCGCCGAGGCGACCGCCGACGACGCGCAGAGCAGCGCTGCGAGCACCCGCAGCGAGGCCGTGGGCGAAGGCCTCAAGGTTTTGTTCACCCGGTTTCGCAACGCCGACGTCAAGACCACCGGCGGCTTTGGGCGGTCGCTGGCCACGCACCTCGATGAGGTGGTCGATAGTGCCGGCTCGGACCTCGGGGCACAACGCAAGGCGCTCAAGAGCATCTTCGGAGTGGACTTGGCCGACGACATTGCGCCCAAAGAGTTCACGGCGTCCATGCGTTTGGCCTTCGAGCATCAGTACCGTCCCATTGCCCAGGGCGCCGCCAACGCCGGCGATGCCGCCAACAACCTCGCGCACGTCGACAGCATCGTCAGCGACATCATCGAAGGGTTCCCAGACATCGTGCGCAATCTGGAGAGCTCGGGGATCCCCTCGGCCCGGGCCATGGACCTGCTGTTGGCCGTTGCTTGGCACGACGTGGGCAAGATGATGGACCCGCGGTTCATCGAAAGCGTGCCGGCCGTCAAGGCGCTGCTGGCCAGCGATGCGTACAAAGCTGCAGCGGCCAAGGTGCCCGAGCAGTTTCGCGAGAACTACAAGAACAAGTTCATCTTGCAGGTGCTCTGTCACGAGTTTGGCAGCATCAAGGCGCTCGAAGAGAGCCCGGAGCTCAAGGAGTCCGTGGTCAAGCGCATCGCGAGCTTCATCGAGGACCACAACGACGGCTCCGGCAACCGCGCAGCCTGGTGGAACGAGCAGTGGCGCACCATCTTTGGGGTCGAGTACAGCGCACCAAAGACGCCGACGGGCTTCCTGCTGTCGGCGCTAGACCGCGCGCGGCAAGGTTCCTTGGAGATGCTTACGACCCCCGCAGGCGCTCGACGTCTCGATGGCGGCGTGATCAAGATCGCCTACAACGTCAAGAACCAAGGCAAGCCTTTGGGCTTTGCCATCGACGACGCCGTCTTGCGCAACAACAGCCGCAGCCTCGACCAGCTGCGCACCATGACAGAGACGCGTGCCTTTGGCGAACTGCTGATCACCAAGTTCGACTTCTTCAAGAAGGCCCTGCGGCGCAACGAGCTGAGCAACGACGTGCTTCGATCGTTTGTGCGCACCGCAGACCCCGCAAGCAACACCGTGCAGGTGCTCGACCACGGGCGGGTGGTGGACGTCGACAACCTGGACGACTTCTTCCGGCGCCTGGAAGACAACTGGGACGAGCTGTACGCCGCCGCCTCGCTCGCGCGGTAGCCGCTACCAGCCCAGCCGGGGCTTGACCAACGCGGCGAGCTCTGCGGCCACGCGGTTGTGAAACAACGTGTTGCCGTGCCCGTCGCACGCCGTCAGTTCTTCGTTGGGAGAGATGCTCGGCGCGAACAGCACCAGGTTGCTATCGCCCTGCGCGGCGCGCGTTTGGATGACATCTTTGATGGCGTTGCGAATGTTGGTGCGGGTGAACGCGCCCGCGCCGGCTTGTCCGTCGATGGCTGTGGGCGACACGGCAAGGACCAGCAGCGCATTGGGGTACTTGCCCCGCAGCGTGCCAACGAAGAGCTTGTACGCGTTGACGAAGTCCTGGTAGCCGACGGGCCCAGGGTTCGGCGAACCAATGCCATCAGCAAAGTCGTTTGCCCCAAGCATCACTGCCACCAGTTCCGGCGTCCACGAGCCAAAGTTGTGCAGGAGCGAGTTGTCGAGGGGGTTCGTGCGCAAGTAGAGCGTGGGCATCGTCTCGGTGTCGGGCCGATACACGTTTCGAGTGAGCCCTTTGCCCGAATAGACGAGGCCGTAGACTTCGGCGTCGAAGGTGCTTCCCAGGACCGAGGGCCATGCCTTGCGGAAGTTTTGGTACTTGGCAGCACCGCCGTTGCCCGCACAGTTGTCTGCTGGCTCGACGCCGTAGCCCGACGCCGACGAGTCGCCAATGACCTCGATACGGCGAGCCTTGCGCAAAGGCGGGGGCAACAACGTGCCACCCGGGAAGACAAAGCCCAAGAACTGCGTGTTTCCGCTCTGGGCCTCGCTGCGCTTGAAGAGTTCGACGGTGTGCGGCCCCAAAGAGATCCCCTGGGCGAGTACGTACTCTTTGGTGCCGAGGGAAGTGACGAGTTTGGGCTGCACGACACCGTCGATGAGTACATCCCATTCGCTGGGTGCGCCACCGCCAGCGTCGGCTGCCATCCATGACTCGTACTGCTCGTTGAGGCGCACGCGCACTTCGGTGCTGCCCGAGAACCGAGCAACAATACGGGCTCCCGGCCAGGCCGCACGCGGCGACGCCGGCGTTCGTGCGTCGAAACGCCCGACGAACTGCACGGCCGGCGGCCCGGCATCTGGCGGCGGCCCCGCGTCTACGGATGCATCAGCGTCGGCCTCGACGGCGGCGTCGGTGATGGTGGCACCGTCCGGCAAGGTGGCGTCGGTGGTCGCATCCCCCGCGTCGAGCGCGGTGGCGTCGATGGAGGTGGGCCCATCCGTGAGTTCTGCGTCGAAGCCGCCGGAACCGTCGATCCCGGTATCGGGCGTTTGCCCAACAGCGGCGTCTGTTTGTGGCGTCGTAACCACGCCGTCGTCGCTACCGCAGCCCGCGACGATGGCCGCGGTGCCGAAGGCAAGCGTACAGATCACAAGCAAGACCCGTCGCGACGAGATGCGCATGCTCCCTTAGCGTAGCGGCAGTTCGGCGCGCGCGCTCGAAAAGGCGTTCGTGCCTACTGGAGCAGAACGGGCAAGAGGCCGGCGCCCATGTGCGCCGCCGGCCAGCCGCGGGAGCTTTCTTCGGTCCCAATGCCAAGCTGGCCCAGCTGATTGTCGCCCCAGCAGGCCACCTTACCGCTGCTCAGCAGTACGCAGGTGTGCTCGTAGCCGGCGACCAGGATGTTTGCGGCTTCCACCCCAAGATTGACGTTCGACGCGAGAGAAAGCTCCACCCCTTCGCTGCCGTTGGGTGCACCTCGACCGAGGCCGAGCTGCCCGTGAGAGTCGCTACCCCAACACAGGAGCCCGCCAGCGTCGCCGCGGGCACAGGCGTGGGCGGAGCCAATGGCCATGTCTGTTACGACAAAGCCGCCGACGAACTTGAGCGCTGGCAGGGCAGGACCCATTTGGTTGGGGGCCCCGCCGCGATCGGTTCTATCGACGCCGAGGCCCAACTGTCTGCTGGCGTTGATGCCCCAACACTTGACGGCGCCCCCGGCGAGGCGCGTGCACGTTTGGTAGGAGCTCGCCCAAAGATCCACCGCGCGCTCACCGTCCAAGTCGACCAGGGGCATGGGGGCATCGCCCGTCGCACCGCGATCCGTACCATCGCCCAGGCCCAGCTGGGCGCCACCGGCCCCCCAGCAGCGAACCGCGCCACTGTTTAGGCGCGCACACGTGTGGTTGTAGCCCGCGACCACTTGCACGGCACGCCCCGCTCCAAGGTCCACCGGCGTCGTGGGCAACGAGACTTGCTGCGGACTCTTGCCGCCATCGGGAAGGCCCCCAAGGCCCAGCTGGCCTCGATTGTTTTGGCCCCAACACTTCACCGTGCCGTCGTCGAGTCGGGCACACGAGTGCTCGAATCCGAGCGCAAGTTGCACCGCCAAACGTCCGCCGAGATCCACCGTTGGTAGCGCGGCCCCCATCTGGTTGCGATCGCCGCCGCGCGAGAACGTGTCGCCAAGCCCGAGCTGACCGTATTCGTTGTCGCCCCAGCACTTGACCTGACCTCCCACGAGGCGGGCGCAGTTGTGCTTGCCCCCAGCAACCACGTCGAGAGCGACCAAACCGGGACCAAAGTCGACCTCTGGCAGCGCCGCCCCGAGACCGGCCTTGCTGCGACCGCGGTCGTTGGTGTCCCCGACGCCCAGCTGGCCTCCTCCATTGAAGCCCCAACACTTCCATCCGCCGCTCGGCACCCGTGCGCACGTATGCGAGACCTTCGTTGTGAGCCCCGGCCCGGGCCCCGGCTGCTCATCGAGCACGGGGGCATCGAAGCCCACGTCTTGGGGCGCATCGATGGGCGCATCGACGCCAGCGTCCACTGGCGCTGGCGCATCGACCGCCGCATCGCGTTCGTCGGCGGGCACGCTGGCGTCGGGGTCCAGGTTGCAGTTGTCGTTCTCGCAGAGCGTGGCGTTGGAGTCGATGCAGCGGCCTTGATCGCAGGTGCTCAGCACGCCGCAAGGCACGTTGACACATGACAGGTCGAGATTGACCGTGAGGGTGAGCGTGGTGCGCGGCACGTAGCTGATGCGACGCCGTGCAACGATGCAGCCCTTGTAGTCGGGTGCCAGGCATTTCGACGGGTCGGTCTTGTTGCCCGCACGCACGAGCACCGCTGCAGTGCCGGACCCCGGGGCCAAGAAGATGCGCCCGATTTCTCCGGTTTTTGGGTCGCACTGGGCCTCGGGCGTTTGTGCACGCCAAGACTCGTTCTTGTTCTGGCTGGTGGCCCGCTGCTCGACGGTGGCTGGGTCGGCCCCCACGTCGATGATGACGCCGCTGAGCTCGGAGCACGCCGTGGTGGTCCTGACGATGAGCTGCACCTGCGTGGGCTCGCGGCACGAGGGAACGGCGAGAAGCGCTCCCACGACGGCGATCAAGAGACTCCCCGTCTTCCGCGTCACAGCACTGAGCCTACCACGAGTTGCAAAGACTGCAGGTTGCGCTGCGGATTAGGGGGTGTCCCCCATTCCTCCCGCCGGCTTTCCGCGGATTTGCTTCGCATCGCATCGTTGCTCCTCCTTGCCTAGCAAACGTAGGCGTCGTCGTCGCGC
This sequence comes from Polyangiaceae bacterium, assembly GCA_044358965.1. Lineage (GTDB taxonomy): Bacteria > Myxococcota_A > Polyangia > Polyangiales > Polyangiaceae > SXNL01. The sequence goes on along the minus strand of JBIKNA010000191.1, from coordinate 389 downwards.
CTTGCGCTGCTCGCAACTCCACGGAAATCCTCGGTCCGGAATTGGGTACAGCCCCTAGGAGGTTGTGCTTCATAGGGCCTTGGACGAGGTCGTGTCGCCAAGTTGTGGCGCGTCTAGGCGCTGCCGAGCCCCTCAGCCCGACCCCAGGCGCTTACGGGAACCCCGCACCCGCACCCGCACCCGCACCCGCACCCGCACCCGCACCCGCACCCGCACCGGGCCCTTTCAAGCGGCGACGAGATGTCTGCGGCTTCCCCAAAGCTTCAGTAGGTTGTGGCATAGGCAGACGATGCCCCACTCATGCGACACCTTGGAAAGGCCGACTCCCGCACCATCGACTCGTGGCCTACGAGGTGGCGCTCGCCCTGCTCTCAGACAGGGGGAGAGTG
>JBIKNA010000190.1:0-12902 GCA_044358965.1 Polyangiaceae bacterium | reverse complement strand
CTGACGGCCCGGGAGATCATGAGCGTGGCCCAGGCCTTCAAGTTCATCGAAGTGGCGCGCAAGTTCACCCGCGACAAGGCGCTCTTGCTTGGCCCCGAGAAGGCGTACGCCCTGGCTCGATATTCGGCCCGCACCAAAGAAGAAGACGATCCCGAGGCGTACCTGACGCAGGGCTTCCCCTTGGGTGGCAAGCGCAAGCCGGTCCAAGAGGTCAGCCTGCGCGAAATCCTGGAGGCCACACGCACCGCTGTCTCTCGCCAAAAGGGCGAGCATGGTGTGTCCGAGCGCGCGCGCAAAGACGCCGAGGCCGACGCCGCGAAAGTCCAAGCCTGGCTTCGCAAACACGACGTGACCGACGGCAAGGCCACGCTGTTCTTTCGCCGCGGCACTTGGCAGATTCGCATCGAGGCGCCGGCGCATCAGCTTTCGCGGGCAACCAAGTAGGCAGCCCCGGTTGCTTGGGCGCCCAGACGAGAACCCGCCGAGTCCGCCGACGCGAAGGCCCCCCCCTAGATCAACTTGAGGCGGCGCACGTCTTTGAGACCGTGTTTGCTGCCTTCGAGCTCGGGGGTCTTGATGAACTCGGGTCCGGGCTCCGGTCGGGAGACCTCGGCCCAGGTGGCAAAGTCTGGCGGTAAGGGTCCCGGCAAGGTGGGTTGCGCGGTGCGCTCGAGCAGCTGGAAATCGTGTCGCACGACGAGCTTGAGGGGCAAGCCGCGGGACGGGCCGCCGGCCTTGAACCACGCGCGCGCGGCCTGCACGTTTTGGATGAGCACGTAGTGTTGTGGGTCGACCCGGGCGCCCTCAGAGAAGTGATCCATCATGCCGTCGAGATCGCCACGGGCCTTGGCGATGCATGCCAGGTGGTTCCACACGAGCCCCGGCAGCGGATACCCAAGGGCCTGGGCGCGCAGCACGTGCTCCTCGGCGAGGTCCAGCTGCCCCTCGGCGTAGTAAGCAGCACCCAGGTCCATGTGTGCGGCGTGGTGATCGCCCAAACGATCGAGGATGGCGCGGTACTCGGCACTTCCATCGATCTGTACGGTTCGGAGGCCGCTGTTCTCCTGGAACCACGCGTTCATGAGCGCGGTGTCCTCTTCGGACGCATCGAAGGGCGTCTTGAGTTCTTGGAAGCGCTCGGTGAAAAACACGCTCGGGTCGAGCCAGGTCTCGCAGGCCTTCCGAAAGTCTTTGGTGCCCGGGTACACCGACAGGCACGAGAAGATGTATTCGTGCGGGCGCGCGCGCTCCAGGAACCGCAAAGTCTCTTCGAAGGACTCCCGCGTCTCGCCGCGGTTGCCGAGCATCATGAAGTAGCGAACCTTGATGCCGAGGGATTTCGCGATCTCCGTGGAGTCGATGATCTCTTGCACGGTGATCTTCTTCTCGATGGCGTCGAGAATGCGCTGGGAGCCCGACTCCACGCCGAGCGACAACCGCTGGCAGCCCGCGAGACGCATCTCTTTGAGCAGATCGTAGCTGAGCAAGTCGACGCGGGTGTCGCAGCTCCAGAAGAACTTGAGATCGCGCTCACGAATCTTGCGGCAGAGTTCGAGCACGCGCTTCTTGTTGGTGGTGAAGGTGTCGTCCTTGATTTGGATCATCTTCACGGGCAGCCGCGGCAGCACGCGCTCGATGGCGCTGAGCGTGTAGTCGACGGAGTTGCCCCGGAAACCGCGGCCCCAGGTGGTCTCGGCGCCGCAGAAGGTGCACGCCCAGGGGCAGCCCCGGGAGGTCATCAGGATGTGCGTATCGAAGTGGTGCTGCGGACACGCGAGGGCATCGAGGTCGGCCACGGCGGGGCGCTCCGCGGCCTCGACGGGCACGCCCTGGGCATCGCGGTAGACGGTGCCCGCGACCCCGGAGAGGGCTTTGCCCGCTTCGAGCCGCTCCAAGAGTTCGAGCAGGGTCTCGTCGCTCTCGCCTTTGCACACCAAGTCGATGTCCGCGTGGTGCGCGAGCATCTCTTTGGCGAAGGGCGTCGCGTGGGGACCGCCTACGATCACCTGGGCCTTGGGGTGATGACGCTTGAGCGCCGCGGCACACAGCGCGACGCCACGCCGGTTGGCCGTCCAGCACGACATGCCGAAGACGTCGGCGTCGAGCGCTTGCAGCACGCGGTCGGTTTCGTCCCAGGTGAAGGCCGACATGTTGATGACCTTGACGGCATGGCCGGCGCGAATGGCCGCGGCCCCCAAGGCGAACAGGCCGTACGGCGTTTGGTAGAAGTCCGCGTCGAGATCGCCCGGCCGATGACCTTCCGGCGGGCCATCATGTGGGTCTGCCGCTTGCCCCGGACTCGGGAGCTTCCACGGCGGCGGGTAGAGCAGCGCAACCTTCATGACCAGCCAGGCAGACAGCGTAGCACGCCCAAGGTTTCTCCTTTTTGGGGGCATCCGCATCGTTCGCGCTTGCACCCTCGCCACTGCCACGCGCCTGGAGTCAAAACTACACGCGCCTGTAGTCTACGAAGTTGCGGCGGCCAAAACAGCCTAGGTACCCTTCGCCCGTGGAAACCCACCTGAGTATGCCAGCCCTTTTGTCTTTGGCTGTTTGGAGTGGCGCCGTGCTCGCAGCGCCGTCACGCTCCCCCTCCCCTCTTGGCTCCCAGACTGGTGGCTCCCAGACTGGTGGCCCGCAGACTGGTGGCCCGCAGACTGGTGGCCCGCAGACTGGTGGCACCAAGGCGCCGGCGCCACAGGTGCTTCTGTCGCTAAGCCCCCTGGGGGGCTGCGCCCGCACGGAGACCAATGAAGTGCGTTGCTGGGGGGTCTTTCGCCCGGATGCCGAAGGGGACCACGCCCCCATGGGTCACGTCGGGGCGCCCGCCCGCGCCGCCATCGGCGTCCCCGAGCTCTTGGGTGGGACGCAACTGGCGGTCGGCGACCACCAGGCGTGCGCGCTCGGCCCCGGAGGCCTGGGCTGCACTGGCTTGTTGCCCCGCGTCAGGGGCGTCGCCCTCGCCATGGCCAGCGCCGGCGGCTGCATCGTCGGCGCCGAGAACGTCTGCTGGGGCGATGTGGTCCCGGGCCCCGCCCAAGGACAAAGCGCGCCTCGCCCCATGTTTCCGGGTGCCACGCAGATTGCCGTGGGCACACACTTCGCTTGCGCCGTGCTGGAGAGCCAACAGGTGGCCTGCCTGGGCTGGAACGACGCCGGACAGCTGGGCGCCGAGACGAGCCCCGGTTGCAGTGATGCCGACGAGAGCATCCCCTGCGCTGGAACCCCCGTGCCCGTTCGCGGCATCGAGCAGGCAACCATGGTGGCCGCGGGCGCGCGCCATGCCTGTGCTCGAACCCTCGAAGGCGAGGTGTTGTGTTGGGGAGACAACTCGAGCCTTCAGCTCGGGGCCCCGCGCAAGGGACTGATGCCAGTCAAGGTCCCGCTCAAAAACGTGCAGAGCGTGGCGGTCGGCGAACGGCACTCGTGTGCGCTGACCGTTGCCGGTGAAGTCTTCTGCTGGGGTGGAAATCGATCCGGGCAGTTAGGCAAGGGCGACACCGTGGCTTCGGAGCGGCCGGCGCTGGCAGGCACGTTCCCGAAGGCAAGCACGCTGGCCGCAAGCGGAGAAACGACTTGCCTACGAACGCCAAAAGCTGAGGTCTATTGCTGGGGTAAGGCCCAGAGCGTGGCGGGCAGCACCGATGCCGACACGCGCCACGAACGCCCCTCCCGCGTGCCCGGCCTGTAGGTCCAAGGCCCTTGGGTTGTTGGCCCCACTCGTGCTTGTGTTGAACGGCATGGCACCCGCGCTCCACCGGCCAACCTTACTGCTTGCGGTGCTCGCGGCCACCCTGGCCCCACTGAGCGTGGCGTGCACAAACCTGACGGGCATCGACGGACTGTCACTGACGGACTGCCCCAAGGGAAACTGCCGCGACCGGGACGCATCAAGCGCGGACGACGACGAGGACCAAAGCAGCTCCTCGTCGTCGGGAACCTCGACGCCAAAGACAGACAGCGGCAGCAAACCCTCAAGTGACGGGGGGACCAGCACCGACGCGGCGGCAGACGCGGCGCCCGCCCAGAGCTACGTGGTGTTCGTGACGAGCGCGACCTTCACGGGCAAAGGTCTCGGGGGACTCGCCGGCGCCGACGCCCAGTGCCAGGCCGCGGCGAACGCCGCCAAGCTCGGCACCGGGCCGAGCCCTGTGTTCCGCGCTTGGCTGAGCTCGAGCGCCACCACCGTGGACGCACGGCTCACGCACAAGGGCCCCTACAAGCTGGTGACCGGCGCGCTGGTGGCGGCCAACTTCGACAAGCTCAAGAGCGGCAGCATCGAGACCGCCATCGACACCGACGAGGTCAAAGGGACCCACGCCGATTTGGTGTGGACCGGAACCACCACTGCGGGCGTCACCGCCAGCAGGCAGTGCGATGCGTGGACCAACAGCGGCGAGCAGGGCGGTGCGGGTTCTGCAGCCTCGTCGCTTGGGCAATGGACGGACACGGGTCCCCTGCCCTGCAGCTCCTTGGCGCGGCTGTATTGCTTCGAGCAGTAACGGCCGGGCCTACATGGCCACAGCAATGAGCTCGGGCAGGGTGCAAACGGGTGGGCTTGGCTGCGCCGGGTTGCGGGCAAGCTCCGTGGCGAGCATCGTGGCGGTCTCGGCGGCCCCCGGCCCAGTCAGGATGAGCCCGCGGACGAACGTGCCGCCGAGTCGCCCGGCCACGGCCGTGCTGGTGGTCTCGACAGGGATCTCGGCACGAACCTCATCGCGGAGCGTGGCCAAACGCTCGGCCTCCGACGCTCCTTTGGGCGCGTGCTCGGCACGAACGAAAAACTCTTTGCACGCAGGGGACACGGGCGAAAGCTCGGCCTTGTTGTCGAGGCGTGCCTGCTGATCGATTTCGCTGGGGACGAACACCGGGCGCGCGACGGGCCGCGTGGACAACACGTACTTGCCGTGCCCTTTGACCCCTGCTGCATAGATGGCGCCGTCATCCGCCAGCACGACCTCGGACAGCATGAGTCCGTCGAGACCGCGGTCGATGGTTCCCACGGACACGTCCTGCCCAGGCACATACAACGGGATGGCCGGGCCGGCGTCCGCGGGCGCAACGATCTCGAAGGTGCTGGCCTCGGTGGCGCCCGGCGCAAAGCGGCGGAGCTTGCCTTCGACAAGCGCCAACAAGTCGCCATCGGCGTCGGCTCCCACGACATACCGCGCGACATCCTTGGGCATGGGCACGGCGTTCCACACCCCAGCCCCCAAGCGATAGAGCCAAGGGCCGGTGGACTCCGCGCGGGAATATAGGTAGTGCCCATCGGCGAAGGAAAAGACCTGCATACCCCAAGGGTCTACCGTAGGTACCTGCACGATCTCGCCGTAGGTGTCGCCACGCATGACAACGTGACTGAACACTCCGTTCTCGCCGTGGCAAAGGCGCACGCTCGCGTGCGCCGAGACGTGAGCCAGCGTGTGCCGGCAATCGGGAGGGAGCATTTGCTCCGTTGCTTCGGTGGCACCGACCAGAGGCAACAGCGGACGATCGTCGTCAGCGACTCCGGACAAGCGATGACTCCGGTCAATAAGACCCGCCAGCTGCGCCTCGTCGGCGCCGTGGAACCGCCCGTCTTTGGTCACGAATCGAAAGGACGCGCTGGGGAGCGGCTCTGGGGGTACCACCTCGAGCCCCGCGGCGTGTGCTCCGATTCGCGCACGCATGTGCCCACGCGACACGGTCACGGTGCCGTCGGCGCTCGGCGCCAGCCTGGCCTGCGTGTCAGCCACTGCGACGAGGTGTAGCCGCAGGCCTTGCGGCTCTTGCGCCGCAGGCGCAGCCGTAAGCGCAGGCTTCGAGGGCGCAGGCGGCGCCGCAGGGCTACAGGCTTGCAGGGCGAGGGCACACCAAACAAGGACAGGCAACATGCGCGACATCGTCAAGGCATCGTTCACGGCGTTTGGAGTGTGACGACCGGGGGGTGGATTCTATTGCTCTATCGGCCCACCTGCGCACTTTTGCCGGCGTACCTACCCCTGCCCACCTTTGCCTTGCGCGCCGCCGGGCAGGCGCTAAGGTCCGGCCCGCCATGAAAACCCACGTCCTTTGCGCCATGCCCGCAGCATTCGGCCTGCTCTTTGGCTTTGCTTGCTCTGGCTCCAATGCCACGAACAACGCGCCCATCTCGCAGCCTGCTCCGGACGCCGCGCCCGGCGCGCCCGATGGTTCCGCCGGCTCATCGTCGGGCACCCCCGAACCCACGGGCGAAACGACGACGGTCAAGGGCTTCAGCGGCAAGCTCTTTGGCGCCACCGTCGAGAGCTTCGGTCGCCTGGACAGCAACGGCAAGGTCGTGGCCGCCGGGGTCAATGTGCCGGTGAAGGCCTTCGAAGACGCTCCGGCCGATGCACCGTTCCAAGACGATCTCGTGCTCGAACTGCCCAAAGAGGTCCAAGAGCAGACGTTCTTGAACCACTTGCGCGTCAACTGGCTGGCCAACGGTCACGGCCCCAAGCCCTACGGCGCCGCCCACTTCGACCTGCACTTCCACCGCGGCAGCAAGGCCGACGTCGAAGACCAAATCGATTGCCGCGACAAGCGGGACTTTCCGGCAGAGCTGCTCCCCGAGGGCTTCAAGAAGCCCGAGCTGTGCGTCAAGGCCATGGGTTTCCACTCGTGGCCCCTGGCCGACTTGAGCGCAAGCACCTGGCCCGGGTCCATCATCTTGGGGCACTACGCCCAGAAGCTGGTGTTCATCGAGCCCATGGTGGCCAAGGCCACGTTCGTTGCGCGCAAAGACTTCGAATACACCATCGCCAAGCCGCAAACCGCCGGTGACGTGGAGACCCTGTACCCCACGATCTTCAAGGCCAAGTACGAAAAGACCGGCGACCGGTACGTGTTCGAGCTCGGCGCCTTCGAGCCCATCGACCAGGCCCAATAGCGGCGCCTTCGGTCACTGACCCCCAAAAAACATCTGCCCGACCTCCCGCGCCAAAGGCGCGAGGGATCGGGCAGTGTCACTTGTGGGCTGTTGGACGCGCCGGGGACCGGCGCTCAGATCAGGTGGCGTCGGGCTTCGGGGTCTTGGGTCCGCTCTTGGGCAGCTCGGGCTTCGTGATCTTTGCCGGCTCGCCCGTCAGGGTCTTCAGGAACGCGACGATGCTTTTGACCTCGTCGTCGGAGAGCTCTTTGGTGAGCTGGTGCCGCGCCATGAGCTTCACCATCTCGTCGAGGCTCTTGATGCTGCCGTCGTGCATGTAAGGCGCGGTCTTTTCGATGTTGCGCAGGGAGGGCACCTTGAAGTGGCCCTTGTCGGCGGCGTCTTTGGTGGCCTCGAAGCGGCCCTGATCTTTGACCTCGGTGGGCCAAGGCTTGGCGAGGCCCAGCTTCTTGTATTCGCGACCACCAAACAGACTGCCCGCGTGGCAGGTGTTGCAGCCCGTGTTGGTGAAAGCCAGGAAGCCAGCTTTCTCGGTGTCCGTGAGCGCCGAGTCGTCGCCACCGATGTACTTGTCCCAGCGCGAGGGCGTGACCAGGGTGCGCTCGAAGGCGCCGATGGCCTTGCCCACGTTCGGGTAGGTGAGCGGGTCTTTGTCGGTGGGGAAGGCCTTCTTGAACGCCGCAGGGTATTCGGGCATGGAGGCCAACACGGCGATGACCGCCTTGTCGTCTTTCATGGCCATCTCGATGGGGTTCAGGATGGGGCCCACGGCCTGCTCCTCGACGTCTTTGGCCCGGCCGTCCCAGAACTGCGCGATGTGCCCGGCGGCGTTGTAGACCGTCGGCGAATTGCGACCGCCACGCTGGTCTTTGTGGCCTTTGCTGGTGGGCTCGCCGTCGACGCCAAACTTGTCGACGTCGTGGCACGAGTTGCAAGAGATGGTCTGGCTCTTGGACAAGCGCGTCTCGAAGTAGAGCATCTTGCCCAGGGCGACCTTTTCGTCGGTGATGGGGTTGCCGGCGCTCTCGAACTTGGCGGGCAATTTGTCGTAGGCGTTGAGCAAGGCCTTGTCGACGGTGACGACCTTGGCGGCGGCGGACGCAGACGGCGCCGCGGTGACTGCAGCGCTGCCGGCGCCTTGGGGCGTGGGCGTGGGCTTTTTGTCCTCGCAGCCAAGGGCCAAGGCAACCAGGGACACACCGGCAAGAAACACGCTCGGAGAGCAAAGAACGCGCATGGTCATGGGCAGGCTATCTAGCCGCTAGGCTCGCGATCGTGCAGCGCAAAAGTGCGGGCAGCGCAAAAACGGGCTACAGCGGGGCCATGCAAAGCGAGCGACCTTTCGACGTGGCCTTATGGGGTGCCACCGGGTTCACCGGCAAACTGGTGGCCGAGCGCCTCCTGGTCATGAAGCAGACCCAGGGGCTTACCTTCGCACTTGCCGGCCGCAACCGCGACAAGCTCGAGGCCGTACGGACGAGCCTGGGCGACGCGGCAAAAGAGCTGCCCGTCATCGTTGCGAGCGTCGACGACGAAGCGAGCATGCGTGCCATGGCCAGCCAGGCCGCTGTGGTGTGCAGCACCGCCGGCCCCTACGCGTTGCACGGGCTGCCCGTGGTGCGCGCGGCGGTGCACGAGGGCGCTGATTACTGCGACATCACCGGCGAGGTCACCTTCATGCGAAGGAGCATCGACGAGTTCCACGAACTCGCGCAGCAAAAGGGCGTGCGCGCGGTGCATGGCTGCGGCTTCGACTCCATCCCCTCGGACTTGGGCGTACTGACGGTGCACGAGCACTTCCGCCGCGCCCATGACTCACGGCTCGGTCATGCGCAGTTCTTCATGGGCGAGTCCAAAGGCGGCGGCAGCGGCGGCACCGCAGCCTCGATGCTGAACTTGTTGGCCGAGGCCAGCCAAAACAAAGAGGTGCGACGGCTCCTGCTGGACCCATACGGACTGAACCCCAAGGGTGCCCGGGGCCCCGACGGCCGCGACACCATCGGCGTTCGCAAGGTGCACGAGCTGGGTTTGTATGCCGGCCCCTTCGTGATGGGCTCGGTGAACACCCGCGTGGTGCGAAGGACCAACGCGCTCATGGGATACCCCTACGGCAAAGACTTCACCTACTCCGAAGAGATGACCTTTGGACGCGGGCCCAAGGGCTTTGCCCTGGCATCCGGGGTGGCCGCCGGCATGGCTGCGGTCATGGCGGCCGGCAGCGCCCGCACTGGAAGGACCCTGCTCGAACGGGTTTTGCCGGCCCCCGGCGAGGGTCCGAGCAAAGCGCAGCGCGACAGCGGCCACTTCACGGCGCGCATCCTCGCCGAAGGAACGAGCGCCCCCGGCGCACGCAAACAGCGCGTATTGGGCATCGTGAAGGGCACGAACGATCCGGGCTACGGCGAAACCTCCAAGATGCTCAGCGTGACCTGCATGATGCTCGTCAAGACGCGCGGCCAAGGGCGGGCCGCCGGCGTTCTCACGCCTGCCTCGGCCTTGGGCATGGACCTCGTGACAGCGCTGGTCGACGCCGGCATGACGTTCTCTGCGCAGGATCACGACGGACAGGGTTAGGCTTTCGTCCATGGATAGTCGGTTCCAAGCGAGGATCGCCCCCAACGTGGACGCGTGGGTCGCGCTACGCCGCGACGTGCATGCGCACCCGGAGCTGGGCTTCGAGGAGCACCGCACGCAGGAACTCGTGGCCAAGACGCTCGAGAGCTACGGCCTCGAAGTGCACCGGGGCCTCGCCAAGACCGGCGTAGTAGGCGTGCTCCGGGGTGCCGGTGCTGCCAGCATCGCCTTTCGTGCGGACATCGATTGTTTGCCCATGACGGAATCAGGGCAAGTGGCCCACGTGTCCACTCACGCTGGGCGCATGCACGCCTGCGGTCATGACGGCCACACGGCCATGCTGCTCGGCGCCGCGCAAACGCTGGCCGAGCACCCGCCCAAGGGCACCGTGTACTTCGTGTTCCAGCCCGCCGAAGAGGGGCTCGGGGGCGGCAGGGTCATGGTCGAAGAGGGACTCTTCCGCACGTTCCCCGCAGACCGCGTCTTTGCGCTGCACAACTGGCCCGAGCTGCCGGCGGGTACCATCGGCGTGCGCCGCGGCGCCACCATGGCGGCCACGGATCGCTTCGAGATCACCCTGACGGGCAAGGGCGGCCACGCCGCCATTCCACACCTCACCAAAGACCCCGTGGTGGCTGCTGCGGCACTGGTCTCGGCGCTCCAGCCACTGGTCAGTCGCTGCACGGACCCGCTCGATTCTGCGGTGCTCAGCGTCACCAGCATCGAGACGTCAAACCCTCGGGCCTTCAACGTCGTGCCCGAGCAAGCACGGCTGCTGGGCACCTTTCGGTCACTGCGCCCGAGCACGAGGCAAATGCTTCGCACGCGCATCCCCGAGGTGGCTCAAGGCGTTGCCCAAGCCTTTGGCGTGACCGCCAAGGTCGATCTCACCGCGGGCTACCCCGCCACGGTCAACGACGATGCCCAAGCCGACTTTGCCGCCATGGTCGCCGCCAAGGTGGTCGGCGCAAAGAACGTGCGAACGGATCTGCCACCGTCCATGGCCGCCGAGGACTTCTCGTACATGCTCGAGGCCAAAGCGGGCGCGTACATCTGGCTGGGCCAGGGCCAGCCGTCGCACAGTGCGTATTTGCATACGCCGGGCTACGACTTCAACGATGCCGTCTTGCCCGTGGGGGTGGCGCTCTTTGTAGCACTGGCCGAAGAGGCGCTCGGCTGACATGGCCCGTGGCACCCAAGAGCAGCTGCTCGCGCTTGGCCGCAAGCTTTCGAAACAAATGGACGCCATCGCCATCTCGGCGCCGGTGGCCTACGTCTACAACCCGCTCAACTACGCCGATGCGCTCGTGCGCCAGTACATCGAGCGCTACGGGGCCGGCCCCAAAGAGGTGCTTCTGTTGGGCATGAACCCCGGCCCCTTTGGCATGGGGCAGACGGGCATTCCCTTTGGCGAGGTGTCCTTTGTGCGCGACTACCTGCAGATCACTGGCGACGTGAAGACTCCTTCGCGTGAGCACCCCAAACGCAAGGTCCTAGGCCTTGGGTGCACACGCAGCGAAGTCTCGGGCAAGCGATTGTGGGGCGCCATCTCCGCCAAACACCCCAACCCGCGCACGTTCTTCGAGCGGGCCTTCGTGGCCAACTATTGCCCGCTCCTCTTCCTGTCGGAGTCTGGCTCCAACCTGACTCCAGACAAGCTCGCCAAGGCCGAGCGCAAGCAGATCGAAGATACCTGCGACGAGCACCTTGCCGCACTTATCAAGGTCACCGGCGTGCGCTTGGCCATCGGCGTCGGCGGCTATGCAGAGAAGCGTCTGCGCGTGGTCTTGGGCGACAGTTTCCCGGTGTCGAGCATTCCGCACCCGAGCCCCGCAAGCCCCCAGGCCAACCGCGGCTGGACAGCACTTGCGCAAGCCGCGCTCACCGACGCCGGCATCTCGGGTCTGCTCTAGCGCTTGCTCATTTCTTCCCGCAAACGTGACCGTTAGCGGCACGGGCACGGGCACGGGCACGAGCGGATTCTTCTCCTGGCGATGGGCGTCACAGGTCTTGCGGGTCGCGCAAGAGGTAGCGCGCGACCATGATGCCCATTTCGCGGGGGAGTTCGCCGGAGGCGTACTCCTCGGGATGATCCCGAAGGCCAATCCACGTGCCGGCGGCCACGAGTTTGATGATCATGCGCAACGCCAGGCGCAGGTTCTTGGGGCGGATGCGCGGCTCCCGGGACGCAAGCTGCATGGCGGCAAAGTCTGCCAAGTTGTGAATCATCAAGACCCGGGCCTCGATGGTGGCCGGATCGTTGGCCGTGATGCCGTGCACCGCGCCCTGCGCCGCAAAGGCATCCATGGCAAAGGTCACGATGCGCAGAATGGCTTCTTCCGTGGGCAGCGGGTCGAGCTCCACCATCAGCGCCTGCAGCTTGGGGATCTGCTGCTGCCACGAGCGCTCCTCCACCGCACGGATGAGGCTCGGCTTGTCGGGGAAGTATTCGTACAAGCTACCCACACCGACGCCCGCCAGGTCCGCCACGCGCTTCATCTTGAGCGCGGCTTCGCCCTCTTCTTGCATCACACGCAAGGTGGCATCCAGGATGGCGCGCACGGTCTCCTGGCTGCGGGACTGCGTGGGCTTGCGCCGGGTGATCGAGGGCGCAGGGGTGCTGCTACGCGGCTCGGCGGAGCTTTTTTTGGCGGCACGGGGCTTTCGAGGCTGCATGCAGGTACAACGAGAACACAAAACCGCGGGCACGCGTAGACTGCCGCGGTTGAACATGAAGCACGTCCCTGGCCTCGATGGCTTGCGCGGCCTGGCGGTGCTGGGGGTGCTGCTGTTCCACCACGAGGCCCTGCTGCGCGGGGGCTTCTTGGGCGTGGACCTGTTTTTTGTGCTCTCGGGCTACCTCATCACGCAGCTGCTGCTGGCCGAGTTCCAGGGGGCTGGGCGCATCGATTTGCGAGCGTTCTGGGTGCGGCGCTTTCGCCGACTGATGCCCGCGGTGCTGGTGTTGGTGCCGGTGGTCACGGTGCTGGTGTCCCTGCGCGGCAACGCCCTCACGAGGTCCATGCTCCGCGGCGAAGCGTTGGGCACGCTCCTGTACACGGCCAACTGGCATGCAGTGTTCGAGCGACGCAGCTACTGGGAGCTCTTCGCGGCCCCCTCGCCGCTCGAGCACACCTGGAGCCTGTCCATCGAAGAGCAGTTCTACGTGGCGTGGCCACTTCTGGTGGCGCTGCTGACCGCGAGGTTCGGGCCTCGGGCGGTGTTCCGAACGGCATTGGCACTCGCCGCGGCCTCGGTGCTGCTGATGTGGCGGTTGTACGAGCCCGGGGGCGACACCACACGGGTTTACATGGGCACAGATACGCGGGCCGCGGGGCTCTTGCTTGGGGCAGCACTCGCGGCATCCGGCCGCTGCCAGCCCGCCGCGCCGCCCCTCGGCGCGCGCGCATCACGATGGTTCGACATGGGCGGAGTGCTG
>JBIKNA010000598.1:0-3876 GCA_044358965.1 Polyangiaceae bacterium | reverse complement strand
CCGGCATGCGCTCCAAAGAGGCCGAGATCCCGTTGTCGCTCTCGATGCCCAAGTCCGATGTTTACGTGCAGGTCGAGCGGCAGCTCATCACCGACAAGCAGCCCTTCGTGCCGCGCGTGCTCTACGTCACCACACAGGCGCTGTCCTTCGCCAAGCTCGCGTGGTTCGGCGTGCTGGGCCTGCTGGTGTTCCAGTTCCGTGGCCGCTTCGGTTGGCTGCGCGACAAAGTCAAAGAGCGCCTGATGCGTCGCCCGGCAGCCAAGCCGGCCCCGGCGAACCCCTGGGCCACACCCGCAGAGTGAGCGCCCGGTTCGCGTAAGATGTGCGCGCGGCTCGTACTTGATTTCGGATGGCCAGGTCTGCCCGCGCTAAACTGAGCGGGCCTCCTCGTCGCGGTGCTTGCCTTTCGCGACGTCGTGGCTTGGCCTACCGAGTCCTCCGATGCGTACACGTCGCTCATTCTTTGCCTTTGGGGCTGCTGCTCTTGTCGTGGGTGGCTGCAACGCCATCTTGGGAACCTTCGAGGTGGCGCCCGATGCAGGGGCCATCGCCGCAGAAGCAGGGGGCGACACCGGCACCGCCGACGCGAGTGTCGATGCCGTTGCGGCCGATGCGGTGGCCGATGTCTTGGACGCGGGCCCGCCCCCTGATGCATACACTGCCGAGCCCTGTAGCCCGCCCAACAGTGCCGTGGTGGTGTACCCGGGCGATCCGTGCACCCAGGGGCCCGATGGGAAGCCGTTCAATGCCGTCGGCGCGTGTTCTGCGGGGGCGTGGGCCTGCGTCGACTTTGGTACCGGCAAACGCACCGCCGCGTGCCTCGGTGCCAAAGGTCCGACCAACGAGGTGTGCACCCCGAGTGGTGCGACTCCGGCGGACGAAGACTGCGATGGCACCATCGACGAGGGGTGTCAGTGCACAGCTGGCGCCACGCGGCCCTGCGGACAGGGCGACTGCACGGGGACCCAGTCTTGTTCCGGCGGGGTATGGGGGGCATGCTCGGGAACGCAGCCCGGCAAGCCCGACTGCCGCGGAACTGGTGACCGCGATTGCAACGGCGTGACGGATCGTACACAAGTGGAGTGCCTGCCGTGTCGCGGCAGCAATCAGTCTCCCGTCGCGCCCAAAAATGACTTCGGTTCCGTCGCTTACAAGGGGGGGACGGCGAAGCTCGTGGGGTGTGGGGGCGATGTCCAGCAAAGCACCGCCGACGGATTGTGCCGTAGCGAAGATGCGTACAACCTCGCTTGCGAGTTTGCGCCCGTGGAGCTGTTCTTGGGCCTTGGCAACCTCTCAAAGCCCCTCGCTGGCGACTATTGGACGTCCGAAGTTCTTTATGCTCCAGCCATTTCCGTCGGCTGTAACTTGCAGGCCAACAAGCCGCTGACGACAAAGTGCGATGACGGTCGGCTGTGCGCCGCGTCCGGGTCCCGGTGCGCCCTTCGCCCATGCAGCTATGCAGGCGGAGCGAACCTCGGTTGCGGCAGCGACACGCGCGGTGGCGCCGGAGCGCTGTGCGTGTGCCGCTGAACGCGGTGGCGCCGGAGCTGTAACGCGCTTGGTGATCTGTGCGTCGTCGCCGAAGTTGGCTAAGGTTACATATCTTCATTCGCTCCAAGCTTCTCTTCGCCGCCGTACCGCTGGCCGTGGCCGCGCTCGCGGCCTGTAACACTATCCTCGGCACCTTCGAGGTCGAGGCCCCGGTTACGGACGCAGGAACGTCCGATGGGAACTCGCCACCGGACGATGGCGGAGCCGGCGCAGATGGCGCAGGGCAAGATGGCTCCACGACGGTGGATGCCGGAACCGATAGCGATGTGCTCGACGCTGGCGCCGATGGGCCTCCCCCGGTGGTCCCGTGCAAGACGGACGGCGATGCGGGCGCGCTGGTGTATCCGGGCGACCCCTGCCTATTCGACGCTCTTGGCAATTCCATTCCTTCGCTCGGTTCGTGCAGGCCGGGCAAGTGGGCTTGCATCGACCTTGGGGCGGGGCAACGCAAAGCGTCGTGCATCGGGGCCGAAGGGCCCAAGCTCGAAGTGTGCACCGCCGACGCCGGCGTGCCGGCCGACGAGAATTGTGACGGCACCGTCGACGAAGGATGCGCCTGCACCTTGGGCGCCACGCGTGCCTGCGGCGTCGGCGAATGCCGCATCGGTGCCTTGCAAACGTGTGTCGCGCAGGATGGAGGTGCAGGCTGGGGACCCTGCGTGGGGCCTGCGCCGAAGCCCCGTCGTTGCAACTCGCCTCTCGACAACAACTGCAATGGAGTCCCCGACGAAGACGAGACCTTCTGCAAGTGTGCGGCCCCCGGCGGGCAGTTCACCGTTGATCCCGGCAAGACGGCGGTCTGCGCCAACTTTGGGTCTGGCGGAGCTTGTGCGGGCGTCAAGCGCACGTGCGTGGTTTCGACCGACAAGACCCGGGCCGACTGGGACTTGCGCTGCTTTAGCGGCAAGCTGAGCTGCGCCGACCAAGAGGACAACGATTGCCAGAACGGACCGGACTACAAGGAACGCGACTGCAACGTCTGCAAAGACGGGTCTGGCGCTGCCGTACCTCCACGCCAGACCTTCACGCCCCAACTCATCGGGTGCGGTGGGGCCGTCGCTGCAAACAACGCCGGCGCGCTCTGCGCATCGACCTGCAAAGTGGCCTCGGCGAAAGACTGGCTCGCGAGCAGCGGCACGGCGGTGCCCCAGAGCCACTACTGGACCGACGACAGCAACTTCCGCCTGTACACGGCGGCATCGGCCCAGCTCCCGTGTCTCGTCGAGAGCGCAGGTCAGGACATCAAGTACTACACCGCTTGCCCTGCGGGGACTCCGGCACGGGTTTGCGCGCCCATCAGCCCCGGCAACAAAGACGCGTACGGCAACTACTGTGCTCCGACCTGCGCGGCTGCACGCTTCATGGGCGGCTGTGCTTCTGCCAACACGCCCACGGGTAGCACCGCTGGCGCCATCTGCGTTTGCCCTTAGCCGAGCGTCGTTGTCGTCGATGGCGCGTTGCTGGGGTTAGCGCCCTCGTTGCGCCATCGCGCCGAACCACCCGTCCGTGAGCACATCGAGCGCAAGCTCGCTCTCGAGCAGGTGAAGCTCGGCTTCTTGGCGTTCGGTGCCCTCGACGGGGGCCTGCGCCACGTGCACTTTGGCGCGCTGCCACTGCACCAGAAGCTCCAGCACCTTGAACACGACCCGCAGCCGGTGCTCGCGCTGCTCTTGTTTCAGCCGTTCGAGCTGCGGCTCGTCGCCGCCATAGAGCAGGCGGTCCAGACGGAACGTGGCGCGGGCCTCCAGCTGCGACCTCGCCGTCACCGAGTCGTAGAGCGTTGGCGCGCGGGTTCCGGTCTCCGTGTTGCTTGCGCGCTCGTCGGCCACCTGTGTGGCCCCCACGCGAAGCTCGGGCAAAAGTGCAGACCACCGGGCCCTGCGTGCCACGGCATCCAGCTCTTCGTCTTGGGTCACGATGCCCGCACTGCGCAACGCAGCCATCACGGTGCCCCGGGCCAACCGCGGGTCGATGCGTGGAATCTGCACATATGCCGGCGGCGTCGGCGCCAGTGGTCGCTCGGGCTCTTTGGGACGCCCCTCGGCCACTTTGTCGAGGGAGACCCCCAACGTGAAGCCAACACCAACCCCTGATGCCAGGCCGGTGTTGTGCAGCACTGCCGCCGACAGCCACAAGAGTGGGCCGCGCAGACTTGGGCCGCGTGCTCCTGCGGCGGTCATGCGTGGCCAAACTTGGGTGGCCTGGTGCTCTTCGCCGCCGGCCCACGCCGGATGCGCAAACATGGCGAGCAGTGCAACGAGCAGAACCCAAGACGCAAGACGACGATGGTGCATGCGGCATTCGAAAGCGAATGGCATGCCGCCC
>JBIKNA010000597.1:0-3880 GCA_044358965.1 Polyangiaceae bacterium | reverse complement strand
GTACCGCACCCCCTCTTCGAGGCTTTGCTGCACCTCTTCGTGGTTGAGGCGGTAGGCCGGCGAGTCTTGGAGGGACTTTCGATAGACGAGCGAAACGCCACCCCAGGAATCGAGCAGGGGCTGGAGGTTGGGCTCGCGGTGCTCGCGGGCGGCGGCGGCGCGCTCGGCATCGATGGCCGCAGCGTGCTCGCGCTGCTTGCTGACGTTTTGCCACTCTTCGTCGTCGAACATGGCCCGAACGGCCTCTTTGCCTCGCTCGGCCTCGAGCGTATCGAGGCGCCGGGCGGTCTTTTCGACTTGGATCGGGTAGTAGGCCAAGAGCTCCGTCGCAGTGTCGATGGCCGTGAGGCCGCCGCCGATGACGATGGCGGGCAACTCGATCTGCAGGTTGGCGAGCGAGCTGCGCTTGTACGCACCCGATAGCTGCAAGGCCATCAGGAAGTCGCTGGCCTTGCGGATGCCGCGGGCCAAGTTGTTCTTGATGTCGATGAGCGTGGGCTTGCCCGCCCCGGCGGCCAGGGCCACGTGGTCGAAGCCCAGGTCGAAGGCATCGCCGAGAGTGAGCGTGCCGCCGAAGCGGACGCCACCGTAGATGCGCATGAGCGGGTTGCGGCTGAGCGTGAGGTACAGCAGCGTGAGGAAGTTTTTGTCCCAGCGGGCGGTGATGCCGTATTCGCTGACGCCACCGAAGCCGAGCAACACGCGCTCGTCGATCTCGCGATAGAGGAAGCCGAAATCGCGAATGGGGGCCGGCGCCGTGGTGGCGTCGCCAGTGAGTTCAACGGGCAACGGCTCGATCTTGAGACCGTCGACGGCGACCACGCCGAAGCCCTCGCGGGTGAGGTGGTGGCTGAGGGTGTAACCCGCCGGGCCAAGGCCCACAACGAGCACGTTTTTGCCGTTGTAAGGCAGGCTGTAGGGCCGCTCGACGTTGAGCGGATTGAAACGCGTGAGCAAACCGTAGATCTCGACGCCGAAGGGCAAGTTCAAGGTCTCGGTGAGGACCCGCGTTTCGATCTGCGGGATGTTGACCGGCTCTTGCTTCTGGAAGACGCAGGCCTTCATGCAATCGTTGCAGATGCGATGCCCCGTGCCGGCGCACATGGGGTTGTCGAGGCACACGAGTGCCATGGCGGCCAGCACGTCGCCTTCGCGACGCATGACGTGCATCTCGCTGATCTTCTCGCCCAGCGGACAGCCGTTGAGTGCGACGCCGATGGGGTTCTTCTTGATCTCTTTCGTCTTGTTGTCGCGCAGGCCTTTGGAGCACGAGTCTTTGTCGCGCTCGTGGCAATACAGGCAGTAGTCGACCTCTTGCTCGATGGACCGCGGGCTGCCCCGGCGATCCGTCAGCGAAAACCCGTCGCGCTCGCGGCGATGGGACTCGGGTCCGACGAACAACTGCGGCAACTTGGGGTCCGGCCGCTTGAGCTCGACCAAGTTGTTGTACTCGAGGTTCTTTGGCGCGCGGAGGGAGGCCCAGGCGTGGGCGACATCGTGATGGTCGGCGCGACGGGCAGCGAGCCAAGACTCGAAGGCGAGCAGCACACGATCGGCCACCTTCGCGTTCTCTTCGTCGGTGGGGCTGCCGGGGTTCTGCACCGCGCAAGCCTCGGCCGCTGCCGGCAGTCCGGCTAGGGCCGTGCGCAGCTGCGCCGCCCGGGCCCGGAGCTCCGGCGTCCAGACCGCACCGCCCGCCTTGGCGGCCTTCCGGGCGACGTCATCGATCTCGAACGCGAACGTCACGGTCCGCGCGACGGCAAGCTCCTCGTCTTTGCCCAACAGCTCGGCGCCAACGACGGCCCGAATGACCGCGAGGCACACCGCCGCGACCTCTTGCGCGGAGGCAGTCTCGGCCTTGCCCGCGCCGTCTTTCAGCACGCGCTTCTTGGCGAAGTCACGCTTGAACGTCCAAAGCGGATCACGGCCATGGACCTCTTGGGCGAGGGTATGGACCTCGGACTCGACGCCAAACAGTTTGGTGACGAACCAGCTGACGTGCGGCGCCGTGGCAAGGAGCACCGTGCTCACGTCCTCGGGGCTCATGCCCCTTCCCTTGCACTGGAAATACGCCTCGTAGGCGCTCGCCGTTGCCTCGTCGCGGGCCGCCAGTTCTTGGCGGAATACCGCGAACAGGTCGCGCAGGCGCGCGGGTTCACGCAGATCACCGAAGGTGAAGCCCGCGAACCCAAGCGGCATGGCCGCCGTGGGCGCGGCACTCTGCGGCGGTTGCGATGGACGACGGAAGGCCGGGGGGACAGACGAGACGTGCACGGTCGTTATCCCTCTCCACCCGTGGGCTTGGGCACAAACGCGGTCTGCGCTAGCTCACCATCTTCGAAACCAAAGTAGATGGCGCACTGCTTGAACATGAACTCCTGCCCCTGCTTGGACGTCAGATCCACGCGGTAGGTGTTGATGTACTTGACCGAGTCCTTGATCCAGGCGTCCCAGGCCTCTTTGGACACTTCGTTGAAGATGCGCTGCCCAAGCTCGTTTTTGTACGGCGGGCGGCTGAGGCCGGGCAGATCTTTGTCGAGCTTGCGGCAATGGACAATGCGGGGGTCGGTCATGGTGCGATGGATGGGGTTCTTGCACGGCGGTCCAAGGGGAGGCAAGCGGCAAGCGCGGGCAGCCGACCAGGGGCAGGTCGGCGCGTCGTAAGGCCGGCGCTGGGTGCCCTGGGGTGCCCCGGACGCCGGGAAAAGCTCACGACCCGGCCCGTTCTTGGTCTATCGTTGGAGCGAATGAGCGAGAGGGCCTGTGCGGTCTGTGGGAACCGGCTCCCGGAGCAAGCGCGCTTCTGTGGCCAGTGCGGCTCCGCCCAAGAGCCGCCCGCGCCCGCCGCGGTCGTCCCCTCGGCCCCTCCTCCGCCTCCGGTTGCTGCGGCCCCGGTGCCGGCCCCCGTAGCCCCCGCCGCGCCCGTAGCCCCCGCCGCGCCCGCGGCGCCCGCGCCGCGGCCCGGTCTCGGCAAAGGGGCCGCAACCATGATGGGGAACGTGCCCATCGCCGGCCCGGGCATCCCCCGGCCAGCGGCCGCAAAGGGCGCCGCCATGTCCCGCACCGTCATGCAGGGCTCCCCGATGCAGCCGGTGGCGCCTGCTCCGCAGGCAGCCCCGCCGGTGGTCTCCGCCAGCGCAGCGCAGCCGTCGCCTGCCCCGCGGCCAGCCACGGAGCTGGGCATCGCAGCCCCGCCCGGACCAACGCAAGCCGCTCCCGGTGCAGCGCAGGCGACCTTCGCGCAGGCCGCTCCGTCCCCCGCCGCAGCCTCGGTGCCTGTCATGGTTTCGGCGCCTATTGCCATTGGCCCCGCGGCCATGGGTCAAGGCGCCGGAGCAACGAGCGCGCATCCTTCGTCCCCGCCGCTCACTTCGCCATCGCCACAACACGGCCCCCCCCCCATCGCCAAGGCTCCACCGCCACTCTTGAACGACGAGGAAACGGTTCGGCGCGATCTGCCCTCGATCATGAAGCAGATCGAGGAGCTCAAGGCCCAGGGCATCACAGCCGAGTCCATTGCTCAATCGGTTGGGCGCACGGCGCAGGACGCCGCCGCGCATAGCCGGCCCACCCCGGCACGGGGAACCCCCGCCGCCAGTCATAAAGTGCCCGAAGACGAGCTGACGGTACGCCGCGCCATGCCCGATGTGCTCCAGGCCATCGCCGAGGCGCAGGGCCGTGCGGCCCCGAGGCCCGCGGCCGGACAGCCGGCGCAAGGAGCGCCTACGCCGTTCGCCCAAGCATGGAACGACGTCTCGAAGAGCCCGATGTCGGCGAGCGTTGCCATGACCCCGGCAAGCGCCTCACCCGACACACCGGTTGTGCCGGCGCCACAGAACCTTGCGGCCACCATCGCAACCGGGCCCATGTTTGCCGAGCA
>JBIKNA010000596.1:0-3908 GCA_044358965.1 Polyangiaceae bacterium | reverse complement strand
CCTTCCGGCTTTCCACGGCCCGCTTCGCTCCGCCTTCACCCAAACCGACCGTCACCACCATCTCGAAGTGCAGCCTGCTACAGCTGACTACGCACCAACAAATTGATCAGTCCGCCGGCCTTCACGGCCTGCCTCAGCGCAGTGAGATCGGCGTCGGCTCGCGTCACCACCATGCCGCTCGTGCGGAAGAAGAGCGGCGCCGGACCAACCGTCGACGTTGCTCCAAGGATGTCGGACGGGCCGTACTTCGTCTCCACGAGGCCCCCCGCGATCGGAGCGGCTGACTCCGCGGCACTTCGAATCGCTTCGAAGTCCGCCGGCTCCGATTCGTTCCATTGCGCATTGAATCCGAGCTTGCGAACCGATGGCGGAAACTCGGTGCTCGCGAAGTCCACCACCACGGCGGCGTCCGCCAGTGGGTCTTCGGAGGACGGCTTACCGTCGAGAGGATCGACCGATGCATCCAGCGCCGTTGGCCCTGGGGTGGAAGGCGCGTCGCTCTCCGTCTGACATGCGCCGAACGCCGTCACGGCCAAGAGAGCGAGCGCGAGTCCTGTGCGTGTCGGATAGGTCAATGGGGCTCCAATTTATTGTAGATGACCGACGCCGCCGCGGCTGGCGAAAGGCGCTGGCTCCGAAGAAACGGGCGCGGGAACCTGGTCCTGCATCCTCATGTCCGAGCGCGGATGGTTGCGGAGACGCGCCCTAAACCGAAGAAAGACGGGCGGCTGGCTTACAGTGAGAGCACATGGGGCGCCATCGTCTGTGGCAGACGACGCCTTCGTGGCGCGGGTCGGCGCAGCTCGCCTACTGGGCGTCACGGACGAGGCCCAGCCGCGGGAGGCGCGGACCGACCGCGTGCGCAAAAATGGCCGCGTGGGACACGATGCGCTTCAAGATGATTCGGAGGCACGTCGCAGTGTCAGGTTCACAAGAAGATCGACAACTAGGAGTTCGCACCGGTCGTCGACCGAGGCTTAGGCGGAGACCAGCAGGATCTTCCCCGTCCGCCCCGGGCGGGCGTGGTGCGCGAGCGCCGCCGTGACGTCCTCGAGCGAATAGCGTGCCTCGACCGGCGTTGACAGAGCGCCACGCTCGACCAGGCCGACGAGCTCCGCGGTCAGCTCGGCCCGGCGCTCGGACGACAGGGCACGCAGGCAGCGGAGCCTCGAGTAGCCGCGGACCGTGACGTCACGGAAGACGACGCCTGCGGCGGGAAGCCGGACGGTATCGTCAGAGAGGAGCCCGTAGACGACGAGCTCTCCACCATCCGACACCGCGTCGAAGAGCCGCGCGCTGGCGTCGCCCGCCACTGCGTCGAGCGCGCGGACCACGGGTCCCGGCGCGACGCGACGCACCCGCGCCCCCAGATCCGGTCCGTCGACGACAAAGGCGTGCGCGCCGTGCGAGAGCGCCGACGCCTCGGCGCCCGCGTCTCGCCCTACCGCGATGGCGGAGATGCCGCGGGAACGGCACATCGACAGGATGAGCCTCGCGATCGCCGAGGTTGGAGCGTTGACGACGACGCACGCGTTCGATGCCAGGCCCTCGAGGAGCCCAGCCGCCGTGAACGGGTTCACCGACAGCATCGAAGCTTGCTCGAGATCCAGGCGCCGATCCACGGGCAGGACATCGGCGTCGGCGAGCGCCATCCGCTCCCGCCAGGTCCCACCCGCGGGGATCGCGACGTGATCGCCGACGCTGAGACGCGACGCCGGACCGGCCTCGACGACGACGCCCGCGCCTTCGATGCCGACCGGTGACGGTAGCTGGGGAGTGTAGACGTGCCGCCCCGTGAGCAGCAGCAGGTCAGCGGGGTTGATCGGACGCGCGCGGACCGCGACGACGACCCCTGCCTCCGGACAACTCGGCTCGTTCACCTCGACCACGGCGACGGTGCGCGACAGGTCGGTATCCTGTGCGACGCACTGAACTTCCTGCATTCGCCCACGATGATGAATGCTCATGGTGGCCCTCACTGACGCTTGCTCGAGACTGCGGCCAGGGCCTTCGGCCGCTTGCCCTCGCTGCACATGTCGTTGTCGGCGGGGCGCTCGCCGAACGTGAGGACGTCGCCGTCGAGGCGCGCGATGTCGTAGTCGGCGCTGCAAGCCGAAATGGGTCGCTGACCGAGGCCCGCGCAACCAGTCGCGGCGATGTCCTTGGGCTCGCCAGCGGTGAAACCGGCCGCACCACACCCCCCCGCGCTTGCGAGGAAGTCGGCCGCCGCAGGCAGGTGGGGGGTGATGGCCTTCTTCGTGAAGCCGAACTTGGCATCGAACGCACCCGGGACGGTGCTGGACGCGGCGCCGAGCTCGTAGGGTCCCTCGATGCGAACCGTGAGAAACTTGGTCGCGCATGCGGAGTCAGCGAAGACCGTGTAGTCGACCGCCCACGTCGATCGCGAGATGTCGAAGTCGAGGACGAACCATTGCGAGGCGCTCATCGGTGTGCATGCCGACTTCCACCTCCCCGCGAGGTCGGGCGCGGTCCCGACGCCGGCGTCGGGCGCGGCGTCGGGCGCGGCGTCGGGCGCGGTCCCGACGCCGGCGTCGGCCGTGGTGAGCGGGGGAGCCGTGGAGCTATCCGTGGAGCTGCCGCAGGCGGCGAGCGGCAGGGCGAGGAAGATGGCGGTCAGGAGATTCTTGGACGAAGGGGAGCTGTTCATGACCTCCATGGTAGCGACGCTGGCGCTGGTAGGAATGCATCCATGAGCATATGGGTTATGCGATAATGCATAAGTGCTCGACTGGAACGACCTCCGCTTCGCGCTCGCGGTCTCGCGTGAGGGATCCCTCTCGGGCGCCGCGCGAGCGCTCGGCGTCCACCAGTCCACGGTCGGCCGCCGGCTGGAGACCCTCGAGGCTGCTCTGGGGGTGAAGCTCTTCGTCCGCTCGCCGACCGGGCTTACGACGACCGCCGACGGCGCGCAGGTGCTCGAGTCGATCGACGAGCTCGCGGCGTCGCTCGTCCTCCTCGAGCGCGGGGTGCTCGACAGTCGCGAGTCGGTGCGAGGACTTGTGCGTGTCGCGGTCACCGAGACGACGGCGCGCCAGCTAGTCGAAGGTGCCCTCCCCTCGCTGCTCGAGGAGCACCCGGAGCTCTGCGTCGAGCTCGTCGTCTCGAACACCGTCGCCGACCTGACCCGCGGCGACGCCGAACTGGCGGTGCGGCTCGTCGGGCCGGACGAGGGGCTCGTCGCGCGTCGACTCGGGATGGTGCGTTACGGCCTCTACGCCAGCGACGCCTACCTGGCCCTCGAGCGGCCGCAATTCCTGGCGGGGCTCGCGGGACACGACGTGGTCGTCCCCGCGCGCGAGCTATCGCGCGGGCCCGAGGCGCGGTGGCTGGCGGAGCACGGCGCGGAGGCGCGCCGCCGACTCGCGTCCGGGAGCCTCATCACGCTCGCCCACGCCGTCGCGCGCGGCATCGGGATCTGCCCGCTGCCGGTCAACCTCGCCAACATGGTGCACGGCGTGCGCCTCGTACGACCGCTCCCCGAGATCCAGCCGAGGCCGGTGTGGCTCGTCATGCCGCCCGAGCTCCGAGGCTTGCCGCGCCTGCGCGCTGCCGCCAACGCGATCGCTGCGGAGCTGCGGCGGCGCCTCGCGTGAGTTGACTACTGCGGGTCACGCGTAGTGGGGCCGGACACCGCGATCAACTTGATCCACACCACCGTGGCGAACGAAAACGTGCGGATCCGCGCGTGTTGCCTCGCAAGGTGCAGGTGGCACGAGGTGTGCTGAGGTAGCTCCTCATGAACACCATCGCGAAGGTCGGTCTCTGTCTCGGCGGTCTTGGGCTCCTGATGCTCGGCTGCACTGGCTCGAGCGAGGAAGCGAGCGAGGCCGATGCCGATGAGGGCGCAATCACGGCCGGGTGCCCCGGTGGTGTCAGCAAGTCTTCGA
>JBIKNA010000595.1:0-3912 GCA_044358965.1 Polyangiaceae bacterium | reverse complement strand
GGGGCCGGCGCCGACGGCGAACCCGGCGCTCCGTTCGTGAGCAACCTGTTCTCCGCCGACCCGAACGACTTGCGTGGGAATCCAGCCATGGGCGCTGTTGCAGGCGGCCCGAAGACATGTGTCTGCAAGACGTTTGGGCAGAGCGTTGGCGGAGGCGCGGGCATTGCCAGGCAGAACGGCAGTCCGGGCTCGGCCGCGCCCACCAATCCAAATGTGGCCCCAGCGGGTGCCGGCGGCCCGGGCTGGTTCAACAACGTAGCGTGTAGCGGAGGCGTTTCTGGGACCGTCGGCGCGCCGGCCGCGGCCACGCTCACCCCGCAGACCCACGGCGCCTTCGTATCTGGCGTTTGGACGCCGACCGTCGGCGCGGCCGGAGCGGTGGGCAACCCGGGCGGTGGTGGCGGTGGTGGCGGTGGTGGTGAAGACGACCCCTCCGGTGGCGGAGGCTGCGGAGGCTGTGGCGGCGCGGGTGGTGGCGGCGGCAGAGGCGGCGGAGCGAGTATCGGCATTGTCGCGCTAGCTTCGACGGTTTCGCTGGATGCTTGCTCGTTGCGAGTCGGGAAGGGCGGCGTCGGTGGCGATGGCATGCCCGGTGAAAGCGGCGGTGTCGGTGGCGGCGGCAATTTTGGAGCCTGCAGCGGCGGCAAAGGTGGCGGAGGCGGCGCGGGCGGCGGCGGTGGCGGCGGCGCTGGAGGCCTGTCCGTGGGTGTTCTCTATTCTGGTCCTGCGCCGATCGTCGTGGACCCCAAGTTTGTCGGGGGCACGGCGGGCGCGGGCGGAACGGGTGGCGCGGGCGGCGCGGGCGGCCCCAAGGGCGACGACGGCAAGCCCGGCGTTGTGGCCGAAACGCTTTCACTCTGACCGGCGGGCTGCGGGCGCGGCGGTTGCGGGGTTGGGGATGATGCTGCAGGCCATTGGGGGGGCGCTGGCGGTGGGTGAGAAGAGTGTGCGGAATGTGCTCGCGCGGGGTTGCTCGACATAAGAATTCTGGGCGCGCCATCGCGACATGCTGCCGCTCAGCGGGCGCCGAGCGTGCGGCCGGATCACGGCGTCGCGGCTGCCCGATCAGGTTTGCCTTCGTGGTGCCTGGTGTCTTGTCCCGCTGCGCTGTTCACGCGGGAAGCTCGTGCTACTCTTGATGGAGAACAGCGCGGCTGCCGTAGAGAGGTCGATCATGAGCAACTTGGACCGCATCACCTCAGACCCGCTGCGGATGAACGGGCAGCCTTGCGTGAGAACTCTTCGGCTCACTGTTCGTCGGGTTCTCGAAGCGCTGGCTACCTACCCCGATCGAAGCG
Source organism: Polyangiaceae bacterium (assembly GCA_044358965.1). GTDB lineage: Bacteria > Myxococcota_A > Polyangia > Polyangiales > Polyangiaceae > SXNL01. The sequence continues at coordinate 2,614 of JBIKNA010000595.1, read as the reverse complement.
AGCTCTTTCGCGAGTTTCCCGAGCTCGAAGAGGAAGACATCCGCCAGGTGCTTGCCTTCGCGTCCACGGCGCTGGATGACAAGGTCATTTCCGTTCCGAAGAGCGCGTGAAGCTCCTCTTGGATCAGGGCCTGCCGCGGGGCGCGGTCGCCGAGCTGCGTGCGCTCGGCCTCGATGCAGCTCACGTCTCTGACCTCGGCATGGCCTCGGCCACAGACAGCGAGATCATCGCCCTCGCACGTGCCGACGGGCTCACGGTAGTCACCCTCGACGCTGATTTTCACGCATTGCTCGCACTTTCGGACGCCGTCGCCCCTTCGGTGGTCCGCGTGCGGATCGAAGGTCTGCGTAGCGGCCCGCTCTCGGCCCTCATCTTCCGTGTTGTCACCGCGTGTCGCGATGAGCTGCTCGCTGGCGCGATGGTGACCGTGGATGACGGCAGCGCGCGCATACGGGCGCTGCCTTTGATCCGCTGATCGAATCCCGCGTCACGCCGACGAAAAGCGCGTCGCGCGCCGGGCCGGTACCGGGTTCGACTTTGTGTCGCTCGCGCTTTCGCGACAAAAGCAAGAAAAAACTCGTCAGTCCGAGTGGTTCGAACTGACGAGGAATTTGGGTGGACCCGATGGTCACCAAGTCGAACCGCGGGGGAGGTACGGGTGGAGTTTGTGGTGGTGCCGCGGGGGGAGTTGGTTTGGCAGCGCGTGCAGGGAGAGGTGCGGCGCTTGCGCGGGTTGGGGATGACCTTGCAGGCCATTGGACGCGCGCTGCGGGTGGATGAGAAGACCGTGCGGAATGTGCTCGCTCGGTGACTACGCAGCCTTTCGGCGCGTCTTGGTCACCTGCATCTCGACTCGAAAGCCAGCGCCCGCCAGCATGTTCACCAAGGTGTCGATGCTGAAGAGCTGAACCTTGCCGCGCATGAGATTGGACACTCGCGGTTGAGTCACCCCCAGCTCAGCGGCCGCCTCGGCCTGGCTCCAGCCTTTTTGGGTGATGTACTCCGAAATGGCCATCATCAGCGTGGAGCGAGTCTTCATGTTCGCCGCTTCTCCCGGCGTGTCTTCGATGGCATCCCAAACGCTCTTGAACCGCTTCTTCTTCATTGTGCACCTCGGAGTAGGTCGCGATATCGGACCGTGGCAACGTGAAGGTCGTGCTTGGACGTCTTCTGCGATTTCTTCTGGAAACAGTGAAGCACGTAGACGGCCTCGCCAATCCACGTAGATGATGCGGAAGGCGCCTTTGACGTCTCGAATTCGAATCTACGTCACGCCGGCGCCGATGGTTTTCATCGGCTTCCAGTCGTCGGGCAAGAGCCCATGCTGCACTCGATCGAGCTGGTAGCCTGATGCGCGTCGTGCCGATTCCGGGAAGGCCCGCAAGTCGTCGAGAGACGTGCTCACAAATTCGATCGGTCGAATCTCGGTCACGGTCTGAACTTATACATTATTTTGTATAGGTCAAGTCGGGGCCCGGTTCGAACAAAAAGGCCGAGCGCCGCGTGCCTTTGGGGGCTGCGGCGCTCGGGGGTTCGGATGGGCACTCTTACATTCCGGTGCCGAGGAACACTCGGACCGTCTTGCCGTTCAGCATGTGCAAGTCGAGGTTCGACTGGCCGAGCACGGTGGCCTTGCCGTTGGCCTGGTAGGCCTGGGCCAGCTTGGCGGGGTCGAGGCCGGTCATGTTGATGGTGGCTCCGGAGATGCCAGCCGCGATCTGCGGGTCGACGAACCGCTTGTACTCTGCACCCGACCAGCCCAGCACCACCGACTCGACGCTCGCGATGTCGCCCATGTCTCGAATCTCGATTCGGTCGCTCGCCTGAATGTAGGTGACCGGGGTGCCGTCTTGGGTCTTGGTCTGGTTCGCGGTCTCTTTGCCGAAGAGCTTCTGGCCCTTGGGGGTCGAGCGCTCGTCGTAGAAGGAGATGTCGCCCAGGTTGACCGTGAAGAGGTTGAAGGACTTGTGGAAGAACGAGGTGTCGACGTGCAGCGTGGGCGAGAGGTGCGGGAAGAGGCCCAGCTCGAAGGCGTTCGACGCGTCGTAGGTCATGCTCGCGGGGTACACGGTGAGGTCGGCTTCGTCTTTCACGCCGAACACCACGTCGCCCAGGTCGGCCCGCACGCTCGCCTTGAAGATCCAGGCTTTCACCTGCGCCTCGAGCCCGAGGGCCGCGGCGATGCCCGCTTCGACCTCGACGTGCGCGTTGCCCTGCGCCGAGCCCTCGACCGCCCCGAGCGAGGTGTAGGCCGTGGTCATCGCGAGGTCGCGGTCGACCGTGAACTTTCCACCCACCGCGTACGAGAATCCGATTTTTCCGGGCTTCGAGGTATCTGCGGCGCTTCCGAGCTCCACGCGGGGCGTCATCACGGTGACCGAACCATCGGCCTTCACCGAGAACTCGACCTTCACCGGCGCGTTCACCGCAACGTTGCCGAAGAGCGGGATGCCCCACTCGGCGACGGGCACCTCGAACAGCGTCTTCTCGCACTTGCCTTCGAAGCTTCCGGCGAAGCCGATCTGGCCGCCCACGCGCACGTGGGGCGTCAGGTCGAGGGCGATGCTCGGCTTGCCGCCGTTCCATTGCGCGTCGGCGACGAGCTTGGTCTCTG
>JBIKNA010000594.1:0-3940 GCA_044358965.1 Polyangiaceae bacterium | reverse complement strand
GCCACCGAGACACCAGCTCAAATGCCGGCGCAAGCAGCATGAGCCCCCGAACCCGATGGTCTCGGAGCGCAAGATGCAGCGCGGCGAGCCCGCCCAAACTCGAGCCGACCACCCACGCTGGCCGGGCCACGCGGCCCAGCGCCCGTTGCGCGTGCGCCACAATGGCCTCGAGCGACAACTGCTCCATGCTCGGCTGCCGGCAATCCAGGCACTCGATGGCAAGCCCCGCTGCTTCGGCGTGTGTGCGGAACGCGACGGCCTTGCGCGATGCCGGCGACGAGGCAAAGCCGTGCAGGTACAGAACAGGATCGCCAGGTAAAGCCACGAAGCCCCGAGCCTTAGGGCGCGGCGCAACGGCGGTGCGTCGGCAGCTTGGTGCACGCCGAGGTGAGACACGCCTTGTCTTTGACGATGTGGCACGTCTCGAGGAGCAAGTTCATCTCGTCGTAGGACATCTTGCCGCCACGCTGCATCTTGCCCCACAGGATGGTCTTGGCCTTCTGCGGGTTGGACTCGATGATGGCCTTTTGCGCGGCCTCGAAGTCGGACGCCGCGGCGGGCGCTGCGCTTGCAGAAGCGGCAGGCTTGCCCGTGGGCGTGGTGGCGGTGGGTTTACCGTTGGGCCCCGTGGCGGTGGGCGCGGGCGGCGCCGCCTGCCCCGTGGCGCTGGGCGTCGCCGCGGTGCTGGTCGGGGGCGCCGTGGTGCTGGCGGCGTCGGCAGCCTCGGGCGCGGCGCTACCCGTGGGCGCAGGCTCGGAATCGAGTTCCTTGAGCTTGCTCTGCGCAATGTTGCGCTGCGACAGCTCGACGGTGTTGGTTTGCGCGACCAACAGCAACAGCGAGCGCTTCTTGGCCGTGTCCGCCTCGCGGTCGGCGCGATCGATGAGCGACTGCGCCCAGGTCTTTTCGATGTCGCGGAACATGGTGGACGCGCGCAACGTCGAGTCTTCGCGCACCTCGCTCATGAGCTTGGCGTGCGCCGCGTCGCAGTCGTCGGGCTTGCAGAGCTGCTTGGCAGCCTCGAGCACGGCCTGCTCCTGCGAGAGCTGCGAGTGGCCGGAACCGCTGCCGGTGGGCGCGGGCGTGTTGTTGCCCGGGTCTGTGCCCTGGTGCCGCAGGAACCAAACGACGAGCACGATGGCGATGCCGAGCACCGCGGCGGCGGCCACGTAGAGCCCGGTGCTGGCGGGCTTGGGGGGCACCGGGTCCGGCGCCTCGCGGTCGGCGATGAGCTCTTGCTTCTCGTTGGGGGCGGGCACGAACACCTGCCCCGCAGCCACAAACTTGAAGCGCACGTCGCCGAGCTCGATGAGGTCTCCGGCCTCGATGATGCCGCGTTTGAGATCCGAGCTGTTGACGCGGACACCGTTGGCCGAGCCCTTGTCGACGATCTCGTAGCGCCCCTCGCCCAAGGCGTGCACCTCGCAGTGCAGCCGCGACACGGAGTTGTGATTGACGGAGATGCTTGCGTCTTCGGCGCGACCAATGGTCATGCGCTCTTTGTCGAGCGGGTACTCGACGCCCGGGGTGGGCCCCACCAGCATGACGAAGCGGTCGGGCCGCTCCATGAGCGTGGACCCACGCGCCATCTGCCCGATGGGAATGGTGGTCTTGGCGTCGGGGGTGTCGGCCGGGGCGGCGGGCTTTTCTTGCTCGGCTTCGTCTTGGTACAGAATCCGGTAGTCGCCTACCTGCACCAAATCGCCGTGCGACAACTCGGTCTCCTCGGCCACGCGCAGGCCGTTGACGAAGACGCCGTTGTAGCTCTTGAGGTCCTCGAGAACGAAGTGCTCTTTCGAGGCACCGTTCTTCTTGACCAGGCGAACGTGTTCCCGCGACACGTTCCGCTCGGTGAGGCGGATCGTGTTCCCTTGCTTGCGACCGATGGAGTACTCACCACGGGTGAGTGGCACCACGGTGCGCTTGCCTTCGTCGTCCTCGATGACCAGCTTGAACATGCCGGAAGCGCGTGAAGTGGGCTGCGGGGGGTTGACGTTCGTTCGGGCGAGCGAAAGCGTCTCGCTGCCCTTCGTGCCTGAGTCTACGGGCATGGCGGGTCCGAGCGCAACTGCTCGTGATCATTCCCGCCCACCTTCGGCGACTCACTCGGAAACTAGCTAGGGAATCGGGTCGGGTTTGACGCCCTTGGCCGAGGCTGCGGCGCAGCCGAGTTCGACGCCCGTGGGGCCGTCTTTGGTCTTGACGATCTTGAATTCGACGCGGCGGTTCTTCTCCCACGCCTCTTCGTTGTGTGCCGGGTCTTCGGGGCAGAACTCGCCGTAGCCCTTGCTGCGTACCCGGCTCTTGTCGATACCGCGGGAAACCAGGGCCACGTTCACGGAGTTTACGCGGGCCTGGGTCAGGCGCAGGTTGTAGTCGTCCGGGGCGCGCTCGTCGGCGTGGCCGGCGATTTCGATGAGCAAGAACTCCGGGTGCAGCTTGATGGTGCCGGCGATCTCGTCGAGGATCGAGTTGCTTTCCGGCAGGATTTCCGCCGAGTCGACCTTGAACTTGATCTTCTTGAGAATGACGATGTTGCCGTCCTGCACGAGCACGTTGCCCTTGTCGGGGCAGCCGTCCTCGTCCTCGAACCCGTTGAAGGTCTCGGGCTCGTTGGGGCACTTGTCGTTGACGTCGAGGATGCCATCCTTGTCGTTGTCCGGATCCGGGCAGCCGTCTTCGTCTTCGAAGCCGTCTTTGTCCTCGGGATCGTTGGGACACATGTCCTTCTTGTCGGGGATCCCGTCTTTGTCGTTGTCCGGGTCCGGGCAGCCGTCTTCGTCCTGGAAGCCGTCGCGGTCTTCCGGGTCGTCGGGGCACTTGTCGCGGGAGTCCATGATGCCGTCGCCGTCGCGGTCGCCATCGTTGGACTCGGGGCAACCGTCTTCGTCTTGGTCGCCGTCGCGATCTTCGGGCTCGTTGGGGCAACGGTCGTCCTTGTCGAGGATGCCGTCGTTGTCGTTGTCCGGGTCCGGGCAGCCGTCTTCGTCTTGGAAGCCGTCGTAGTCCTCGGGCTGGTCCGGGCACTTGTCGAGATCGTCTTTGATGCCGTCGCCATCGCGGTCGCCGATGGAGGGCTCGAAGATGAAGCCGATGAAGCCGCGGTAGTTGGCGGCTTCGAAGCCGTCGGTGTAACGCGTACCGCCGCCGATCATGAGGTACGAGTTGCGCTCGACGAACAGCTTGAGACCGCCGACCACCTCGTTCGAGGGCTTGACCGCGGCGTCGGCATTGGACAGCAGGTACGTGCCGTACGTCTCCGCAACCAAGTCCACCGGCTCGAGCACGCGCACCGAGGCGCCAAGGCCGTAGGTGGCGCGATTGCCGTCGATGAAGTTGCCGTCCCGCAAGCGAATGGCGGTGCCGCTGGCTTGATGACCGCGGAAGCCAGCATTGAGGCCGACTTTGAACCATCCGGTGGCGCCGAAGCGCTTTTCGACCACCGCCTGGGGCCAGTACCAGAAGCTGGAGTCGGCGCCGGCGTTCTTGGGGGCATCGGAGACGGGCAAGCCCACCTGCCCCACGATGGCGAGCCCAAGACCACGCTCGACGCGGAGAATGCGCCACTTGCCGTGCAACGCCACGAAGCCCAGCGTCTGCGAGTCGACTTGCGTGGTGTTCCACTGCTGCGCGCCCTCGGCGGGCGGCGGCACCGTGGGTTGGCCCGCGTTGTTGACCTGGGCGTCGCCAACCATGAGGTTGAGCGGCACCTGGATGCCCACCTGCACCACGTTGGCGATGCCGTAGTTGAACTGCCCCGTGCCCTGGAACGAGTGGTTGATGAGCTGCGAGCTCTTCTGGCCGAAATCGCGCACGCGCAGCAGCTCGCCGCCGTAGTCGAGCACCAAGCCGAACATGAAGTCGTTGGCGCCAAGGATGTCGGAGCCGTTGACGGTGTAGAAGCCCTTGGAGTCGACCGCCGGGCGAAACAGGTGCGTAT
>JBIKNA010000592.1:0-3941 GCA_044358965.1 Polyangiaceae bacterium | reverse complement strand
ACACGCCTGGCCGTCGCACTTGACGGGGCACACGCCACCGCAGTCGACGCCGACTTCATCGCCATCTTGCTGCTTGTTGGAGCAAGATGCCTTGCACTTGCCCGCGGCGCAAAGCTCCGAGATGCATTCATCGTTGTTGTCGCAGGGCTCGCCGATCTTGCACTTGTCCGGCTTGCCTGCACCGCATGTCTTGGGCGGCGTCGCATCGATGGGGGTGACGGCGCTGTCACCGTCACTCCCCGCGTCTACGCCAGGCGGGGTGACAACGCTGGCGTCGCCACCAGAGTCGCTAGCACTTCCGCCGTCTTCGACCTCGGTACCGGGGCTGCTCGACGAGCAAGCCACCACGATGGCCGAGAGCGTTGCAAATGCCGAAACCCTGCCAACGAGGACGGAGCTGACGCGCAAGTTGAACTCCACAAAGAGGCCTGGGTGCGACCTACGCGCCCGGCCATGTCAGCGTAACTGCCGGGCATGACTGGGCAACAAGATCCGAGAGTACACGCGAAGAGAGCTACCCCTCTGCCCGACCCCGGCGCGGGTGTAGGCGCGCATCAATGAATCAAGTTCATCGTTTGCCGGCGACGAACGCCTCGTACGCTTCGACGTCTTTGCGAGAGCCCAAGACCAGCGGGGTGCGCTGATGCAAAGCAGACGGGCTTACGTCGAGGATCCGGCCAGTGCCCGTGGATGCGAGCCCCTGCGCTTGCTCGAACAGGAACGCCATGGGGTTGGCCTCGTAGAGCAAGCGCAGCTTGCCCTGGGGGCTCTTGGCGTCGCCGGGGTACACGAAAATGCCGCCCTTGAGCAGCGTGCGGTGCGCGTCGGCCACCAGCGACCCCACGTACCTGTGGCCGTAGGGCCGCCCGTCGCCGTCGCCTTGGCCCTTGATCCACTGGTTCCACTTCTGGACCTCGGGCGCCCAACTTGCGTAGTTGCCCTCGTTGATCGAGTAGGTGTTGCCGCTCTCGGGGCACTTCATGTCGGGCATCGACAAGAAGAACTCGCCGATGGCCGGGTCGAGGGTGAAGCCGTGAACGCCTTGGCCCGTGGACAAGACGAACATGGTCGACGGGCCGTAGAGCACATATCCGGCGGCAGCGATCTCGTGCCCCGGGCGCAACGCTTCGTCGAGCTGCGGGGGCATCTTGGGCTCTTTGCGCCGCAGCACGGCGAAGATGGTGCCGATGCTCACGTTGGTGTCGATGTTGCTGGAACCATCGAGCGGGTCGAACAACATCACGTAGCGCCCGGCGTGATGATAAAACTTGGCCTCGTCGAGTTCTTCGCTGGCCAAGATGCCGCAGTGGCCGCTGCGCTCGAGCACGTTGATCATCACGTCGTTGGCGTAGGCATCCAGCTTCTGGACCTTCTCGCCCTGCACGTTGGTCTCGCCGGTATACCCGAGCAAGTCGGCGAGGCCCGCCTGGCGCACGCGCGAGTTGATGATCCGAATGGCGAGAGACAAGTGATTGAGCAGCGAGGTGAATTCACCGGTTGCGCCGGGCGCCGCACGCATGCCTGCAAGCACGTGCTCGCGAAGTGTGGTTCCCACAACAGAGGCCGCAGGCACCCGAACCGAATCGACGCGATCATTCATGGCGGGCCCTTCATGGCGCGGTGCGAGGCCCAGAGCAAGCGACAAGAGCGTAACGCTGACATGAGTGCCGCAATCTTAGGCGCGAGAAGCGTCCGATCGCCGAGAAACGAGGGATGAGAGGCGCCTATTGAACGGGCATTTCGCACGTCTGGTACGTCACGCGGCCCACAATGCCCCCGCCCGTACATGCCTGGCCCGCCGGGCAATCCAAGGGACCCCCGTTGCAGGCCACCAAAGTGGACAGACAAACGTCGGCGCACGTGATGAAAGGGCCTTCGACGCAACACGTCTGGTTGCCTGGACAATCGGCATTCTGATTGCAGCTGATTCGCCCTGCGTGCGCCGCCGGCGCGCACAGGGCCATGGTGTCCACGCACTGCGCTTGCGCTCCCAATTGCCTGCCAGTGCAGCAGTCGGGCGCGTTGCCCGAACACATAACGCCACCGCAATTGATGGGACTGTCCGCACCGGCGTCGTTCTTGCCGGCGTCGTTCTTGCCGCCGCCACCGTCACTCTGGCCGCCGCCATCACTCTTGCCGCCATCACTCTGGCCGCCATCACTCTGGCCGCCGCCATCACTCTGGCCGCCGCCATCACTCTGGCCGCCGCCATCACTCTGGCCGCCACCGTCACCCTGGCCGCCACCGTCACTCTGGCCGCCGCCGTCAGGCACGCGACCGTCGTTGGAGGCGTCACCCGGACCCAAGGCGTCCGGCGACGCACCGTCGGGCCCGCTGGTGCTGTTGCCACCGTTGGTGCCTAAGCCTGGGTCACCCTCGGGCAAACACGATAGTGGCGGACGACACGCGCCGTCGGCCAAGCGGGCACTCACGCAAAGGCCGTTGCTGGCGCAGGTGGAGCTTGGGTCGCAGGCCACGCCGATGCACCGCTCGTACATGGTGATGGGCACGCGAAGAAGCTCTTTCCCGAGGAACCCAAGGTCGCGCCGCTGAACGATGCAACCAGCAAAGCCGTCGCGCGCGGAGCATTCGCTCACCGGGCGTGTCACGCCCATCACAACGCGGAACGCAGCGCGCGCGGAGCGGTCTTCGCCTGATGGCTGCGCGACGATGGTCCCGATGGCTCCGGACTGACAGTTACGCTCCTCTGCCGCGGGCTCGGATTGTTCGATCTCGCCCGGACGCCCTGCAAAGATCTGTACGCCCTGCACCCGATCGCAAGCCACGTTGGTGGTGAGCACAAGTTCGATGCCGGTGGCCGTTTGGCAGGCCGCGGGGATCAGCAGAAGTGCGCCGAGGCATACGGCGGCACGACGAAGCGAACGCATGCCGATGAACCTATCACGCACTCGATTGTGGAGGAGGGACGACGGGTTCGGGTTTGTCCCGGGTCTGCCCCGCAGTTAAGCGCCCCCTAGGCTCAGCCCAAAGGCGCAGCGGGCGCTCAGGGAGCGCAGCCTGGAGCCCCCGTGGCCTGCTGGGTAATCGGGTTCTTGCACGGCACGCAGAGCTCATCGGCCTTGCAGTTGCCTTTGGCTACGCCCAGCGATTCCATCAACGTGAAGTCCAAGCAATCGCTCAAGCACACCCCGTTGTAGTCTTTGCCAAAGATCGCGCCGATGGCGCTCTTGCCTTTGCACGCGGCCCCCTTGTAGTTGGCGCCGGCAGCAATGGCCTCGCTGGCCACGCAGAGCTCTTTGCCCGCCACGCACTTGCCGTTGTCCGTGCCCAGGTTCGACTGCTGGTTCGCGGGCACAAGCTGCGTGGGCACGCACTTGCCCTTGGACACATTGCCCCGCTGACAGCAGGCCTTGAACACCGTGGCGGGCTTGGCGGGCGCATCGCACTTGGCCGTGCGACAGGCCCCAGAGTCTTGGCCGTCGAGCGGACTGAAACAAGGCGCACATAGCTCGCCGTCGTCGCACGTGTCCTTGGGAAGCTGGGATTTCTGCGCTGCGACACCGGGCACGTTCTCGTTGGTGCAGCGGCCCTCGGCGCCTGCAATGGACGAACACGTCTTGGGCACGTAGTTGCCGACGGCGGCCACAGCCTTCTCGGGTGCGCAGAAGCCCTTGTCGCAAGCCTTGAGTGTCTTTTGCAGATCCGCAGAGGGCAGCAGGTCCGAGGGGACGCAGCGCATGCCCGCGCCGCAAGCGGCCACGGGGAACGTGTTGACATCGATGAGCGGCGGCCCGACGTAGGGACACGCGATGGGTGCGGTCGTCCCCCCGGAGCTGCTGGTTCCTGGTGCAGGCCCTCCGCTGCTGCTGCTAGCTGCGTTGTCTTTGCAATCCGCAGCGCTCGTCGGTTCGAAGCACACGCCCGTGGGAGCGTTGCCCTTGAGCACGTTGAGACAAGGGACGCAGACCTCGTGGGCAGCA
>JBIKNA010000593.1:0-3941 GCA_044358965.1 Polyangiaceae bacterium | reverse complement strand
GTTGGGTAGTGGCAGCGCGGGCCCAACCACGCACAGCGCCGATGTGACAGAACTCCTCGATGGCGTTGTGACGGAGTCGACTGCTCCACCGCGAGCTTCGCGATCTCCAAACGGTAGATGCTCCCGCAGCCAAACACAGGGAGCCAACCTGCGGAGCGCCGCTTGAAGGGCACCGTTACGCTCGCTCGGAGGCAGCAACGAGACGGCTGTAGCGGGGAGCCCTAGCCAGTCTCGCAGAGTGCGCAGGCCAGAGGGCGACAACTCAAGTCTGCGCCCGAGTCGATTCGAAAGCTCGCCATCGGACATCCCAGGGTCCGACCAGAGCGCACCAAGAACCTCGACCTTCACCCGCTCATCCGAGAAAATCGATGGGCCAATGCGAACACCGGTCGACAACAGTCGCCTCGCAGGCAACGCTTCGTCTCGATACACGATCTTGATGTCCTCTATCCGCCGAGACACGACCTCGGCGTCCTGACGACACTCAAACGCGCAATCCGCGAGAGGCACATGGGCGTGGCGGGAGAGGCCGCCAGAAAAAACCGCGGCTTGACGTCGGAGGAGAAACGAGACGATGGCGAGGTCCAGGCTGTCGAGGGCTTGCGCCTCTGAGGCCGGAACGTGAACGCCCTGCGGACCAGACTCAACACGAACAAGGGTCGTCATGCGCGTTCCAAGCATAGCTAGGTACTCGCCGCGTGCGTAGCGGCATTGCGCACACGGCGCTCGCCATCTAGGTAGACTCCGGTTTGGCGCGCGGCCGCGTTGAGCCCAGGTTTCCTTGCGGCCGGCGTAGGGGTCGCGACTTTAGGGTGGCCCGCGCAGCGTTCTTGAGCAAGAGCTTGCGACGCTCTTTGCGGGCCGCGCTGTCGAGCGAAACCTCGGCTTGCTGGGCAATGAAACGCGCGTACGCCTCGGTCAGGGGCGAGAGCGCCCGAACAAGCTCGTCGGGGGCCATGGCCGCAAGGTCTTCCATGGCAGTGACCACGTTGGGTTCTTCGTGGGTCTCGACTTTGCGAACCTCGCAGCGAGGAATCCAGGTGGTCCGCAGCATTCGCGGAGCCTGATCACCGTGCGCCGGCACTTGCACCGCTGCGCCGTGGCCCACTGCCCACTCGAAGTGGTCACGAAACTGTAGGTCTGCGGTCCCGTCGTCGGTGTCGGTCGACGCCTCCCGCGTGCGGTTGGGTCGCGCTAGAAAACCCGGCTCGTACGCGATCTCCATGGAGACCTGAAAAATGAACTGCTCGTCTGCGCGCCCCCGCTCTTCTTCCGGAGTCCGCTGATTGACGACGAAAACGGAAAGCGCGCGAGTGCCCGCGGGCAGGCCGGGCGCCTCGGCAGACTCGAGTTTGCCGCAGACCACGATGCCGGGCGTGTCGGGCAGCGAAACGCCCTTCTCTACAGTCTTGGCGTCGAGCGGCAGGCTTACGGTCCGCGCAGGCTGTGGCACGCGACGCCAACCCTTGGCCTTCTTGCCTGTGTCTTCGTCGGCAACTGTCTCCTTGATGTAGTCCGCAAACGACACCGTGACCGTCACATGGTCTTTGGTCTTGGCGTCGGCCGCGGGCAACAGCACCGACATGCCCATCGATGCGGGGTAGGTCGCCTTCTGCTTGGGCTCCGGCTCCTGCGGCGTCTCGTCTTCGTCCTCTTCAGTGCCGGCAGAGAACTCATCTGCGTCGTCGGGGTTGTCCGAGTCGCGGCCCTGCTGCGGCGCCAGGAATCCCGTCAGGTACCAGCGCGACGGAGCAATGGGCAGGATCTCGTCTTCGACGCCTGGAAACGGCCCCACCAGGTCGGCTTCGAGGGCAGAAACAAGCGCGGATCGAATCTCGGTGGAGGCGGCCATCGGGGGTGTTGCGATGGTCGCGTGTGTTGGAGGCGCTCACAAGGGCGGAACGCACGCCAGAGGGCGAAATCTGCGCCAAATCGCGCTGGTGGCAAGTGCCGGCAGCGACATCTAGCCCTCGAGCGCTCGAACCCAGGCGTCGAAGTGTGGACATGCGGCCCGCAGTGTCGCGATACCAGCAGCTGCAGTTGCGAGAGGGCCATGCAGCGCCTTTTCGTAGCGCGGAAATGCCGCGCCTACCCGCTTGGACGGCGCCGTCTCCGGCCTGTCGTTGATGGTCTCTGGATTTCCGCCAAACTCTGAACGCACGCGCTCCAAATTGAGCACGACATTGGCATCCTCGTAGACCCACTCCGCGCTCACCGGCTCGGCAAAAAGCAGCGCCTCGAACTCATGGACGGAGAGATACGGAACGAACCTGGTGTCGCCGACCTCGGCGGCGAACGCGCTTTGGATGTGTGCGACCCTCGCAGGCACGGGTCGCTCAGGCGCCGTCGCGCACCCCGGAAAGTCTTGGGGGAGCCCGTAGAGGTCCAACATCGTGGTGACCATCCGGACGTTCGAATCTTGGAGCAGCAGGCGGAGATCACGCTTCACCTGGTTGTACGACGTCACGCCGCCCTTGAAGTTCGGGCCTCGCTTCACGCGCTTGGTGACCACGATGGTGGCGATTGCGACTTTCCCGTGGTCTAGCAGGTGCGGCGCGAGCACGGTGCGCACGAACACTTCTTCGGTGACGCCTTCTACCAGGACCAAGACCCGGTCCACGGCTAACCCGGCCTTCCGCCAAGCACGTTCTTTTCCCAAAGCTCGCCCAACGCGTAGTCATCCAACCAAGCTGCTGCGTCTTCGTCGGTGAGGTGGCGAAACTTGGACCCGCTATCGTCGCGGTCCACAACCAAAAGGTTGTGGGGTTCGAACTCGTTTACGAGAGTGACCGACTGCGTAGAAACGATGAGTTGAGTGCGCTTGGAGGCGGAGCGCAACAGGCTGGCCAGTAGGGTGATCGCGTATGGGTGCAAGCCTAGTTCGGGCTCATCCACCACCACCACGGAGGGCACTGCCGGCTGCAACAAGAGTGTGGCGAGGCAGATGAACCGCAAGGTGCCGTCGGACAGTGAATGCGCGTTGAAGTACGCGTCACTGTCCTTGGCCACCCACTCGAGACGAATCTTCTCGCGGTTGGTGGCGGTAGGGCGCAATCGAAAGTCATCGAAGAACGGCGCCACGAGGCGCACGGTTTCGACAATCTGCTTGTAGTGGGCCTTGTGGGCTTGCTGTAACGAAAGCAGAAAGGCCGCCAAGTTGGACGCGTCTGGGCGGAGCGCGGCGTTGTCGCCAATCTCGCCGAGTTGCTTCACCTTGGCGTTCGAAGACGTGTCGTGGAAGTGGTACACCCGCCAGCCGCGCATGGCGTGCAGCACGTGCTGAGCCACCTTCTCGGTGGCGGCCCTCTTGGCCAAGCGGCTCTCTTTGTGTCCGGCGCCGAGGCCCAAGGCGTACGGACGCGGATGGCCGGCACCGTGGAAGAAGCAGCTCTCCTCGGCGAACATCAGCTCGTCTGCTTCGGTGGCGTCGAACTCGGCGAGATACTCGTTGGCTCCGAAGCGCAACCCGATGGTGAGCTGCTCGGTGTTGCCGCGGCCGTTCGTGAGGATGGCGTCGGGGCCGCCGGTCTTGGTGACGTAGCTTTGCAGGCGTTCTTCGACCAGGTGGCCCAAGAGCGTGAACAGCGCAACGAAGTTGCTCTTGCCGGCGCCGTTGGCGCCAATGAGCACGTTGAGCTCGCCCAGATTCACATCCATCGACGCGATGGACTTGAAGCCCGTAACGCGGATCGAGGTGAGCGTGGTCGCCATGGCGTCATCCAGTGTACCAGATCGAGGGATCGGCCTGTCGTCGTCCGCCGGGACAGCTTCCATGGGTCCCTATCGGGCAGCGGCGACGGTGGTTGCGGGGATTCGGACAACGGTTTGAAGACGACGGCAGCGGCAACCTGGTTTCTGGCTGCAAGGCCTACTTGAGCAGGGACGGCGGAACTTCGCGACGGAATGGCCGAACCCAAGACCAACTGCTCCATGCAGCCGCT
>JBIKNA010000591.1:0-3954 GCA_044358965.1 Polyangiaceae bacterium | reverse complement strand
GCGTGCGAGGGGGAGGCGCGGTCATTTCGAGGGGAGGAACAAGGGGGGTCAGGATACACGTTTGTGGTGCGGGTGCGGGTGCGGGACGTTGGCGCTGGGGGTTGGGGTTCGCGGGTGCGGGTGCGGGTGCGGGTGCGGGGGTTGGGTTGGCGGTAAAGGGGGAACTGGCTCCTGGACCCGGGGGCGGGCGGCACCTAAGGTGACGCGCAGGCACTCGTGATCGACCCGGAGCGGCGGCTCATCGCCATATTGCGTTCTTTGCCACGTACCGAGCTCGAGGGCTTGGTGACGCGGTTGTCGGTGCGCATCGACGAGGCCAAGCGGCTCGAGCCGGCGGCGCAGCTCGCGCGGGTTTTGTTGTCCGGGGCCGATTTGCGAGAGCCGCGAAGGTTGCCGGGGCCCAGTGCGCAGTTGCTGCACACGGTGGCCGATGCGGGCGGGGCCCTCGTGGTGGACGAGCTGCCGTCGGCGTTGGGGCTGCTCTCGGCGCGGGGGCTCGTGTACGCGCAGAAGCGCGCGGCCGGGGGCTTCGTGCTCATGTTGCCCACGGCGCTGCTCATTCAACTGTCGCCGTGGCAAGGCGAAGACGACCGAGGCATGCGCTCGCTGCTCGCCCGGGCCACCACCGAGACCCAAGGCATCATCGCCAGCCACTACCTTGGCCGGCCGGCAACACCGCCCATGGCCTTGGCGCTCGAGCCGGCCTTCGAGATCTTGGCGTCCAAGCACGCCCTCGGCGTCGAGCTGTCCAAGTTGGTACCGGCCGAGCTCCGGGTGCTCGAAGCCGTGCTTCGCGAAGGCGGAGAGGTCGACACCGAAGAGCTGCTCGAGCTCGAGCGCGAGCCCATGCGTGTGCGCACGGCCATGGGCTCGGTGCCTTCGCGGCGCGGCGTGGGGTTTGCACTCGAACGGCGTGGTCTGTTGATTCCGCTGCACCCCAACCGGCACATCGTGCCCACACAGGTGGCCGAGCTCTTGTCGGCCCAGGCCGAGAGCGAGCGCGCGACGCGCAGGTCCACGCTTCGCAGCTTCGTGCAAGACGGCGATCATGCACCGCAGCGCGCGCGGTTCTCTTTCGACCCTGGATTTCTGGCCATGGGCCTCACGCTGGCGGTGCGCGAGAGTGGCACCGAGGTGCGACCGATGGTGGGCGCCCCCAAATCGTTGCTCGCGCGGCTTTCGTCGCGCTTTGGGCTCGAGCTCCACAGCGTATCCATGATCGCGGCGCTGTCGCGCACCTTGGGGTTGTGGGACCACGCGAGCGCCAGCAACGGGGGCACGCTGGTGGGCGCCATGCCCATGGGCCAGCTGGGTGCCGAGCTGTACCAGGTGTGGCGGCGCGGCGGCGCATGGGACGAAGGGCGTGCCGATCCCGACGTGTTGCGGGCCCCGCAAGAGAGCCGGGATCAAAGCCCCGCTGGTGTGCTCCGCGGCACCGTCATCGATGCGCTGCGCGATTTGGGCGCCGACCGATGGATCCCACTCGATGCGCTGCTGGGCTATCTGTCGTGTGATCCCAAGCTGCCCGGCGTCACACGGCTTCTGCGGCGCTGGGCCGAGCGTATGGCCTGCGAGGCGCAAAGCACCGAAGAGATCTTCCGTCGCATTGTGCGCGAGAGCATGCCCACCTTGGGCCTGCTCGATCTCGGGGTCGAGGGCGGCGCCATTTCGTTGCGCGTCACGCCGCGAGGCCGCGCGCTGTTCGAGGGCACACCCCGCCCAGAGCCCAAAGACCAAGGGCAGTCCTCCTTCGAGGGCGCCCAGATTCTGCGCGTGGGGCCCAAGGCCAAGGTCAGCCAGATCTTTGCCCTGGCGCCGTTCTCCGAGGTGGGCCGCGCCCAAGACTCCCTCGATTTGATTCTGACCCCGGCGGCCATCGCCGGCGCCATCGCCCAGGGCCTCGATGCCGATGCCATCACCCAGCGCATCGAGACCATCGCTCCCCTGCCCGACGTGCTGCGGCAAACACTCGCGCAGGCCAACGCCGTGGTGGGCAAAGGATCCTTCGTGCCCTCCGCCGGCTTCTTGTGGATCGACGATCCCGAAATCCGCGAGCTTTTGCGCACCCGCCGCGGCGCAGGCGATCTGTTCGTGGACCCATCACCTCCATCAGGCCTTTTGGTGCAGCCGGGCGTCGACGCCGAGCGGCTCATGCGCCGTTGCCGCGCGCTCGGCGTGCTGGTCACTGCGCCCGCGGGGCAACTTCAGGCCTCGCGCCCCGACAAGCCCCCGCGGCGCCCGGGCCGCCCGCGCAGAGCCTAGGCGCTGCACGCGCCGTCGGCTTTGTGCGGCGCGACGCACTGCGCTAGGGTGTCTGCCATGTCACCTGTGGCTCGACAGTATGCTGCCGGGGTTTCCGTAGGGTGCGCCACGCCCGGCAGCGAGCTGTGGCCCGTGGTCGCCGAGACCGCATGCTCACAGAACGCGAGCACCGCGCCATGAGCGAGCCCCGCGACCCGCGACTCGAGCGCCGTTCGGCAACGGTGGACGAAGTGTTGCGCAGCCCCGAGCGAGTTATACCGTCACATCGCGCCCACACGAGATTTCGGCTCGAACATCGCGGTGCGCTCTCGGACGAGACCGAGGTGTGGGTGCTGCTCGAGCGTCAAGCACACCCACCGTTGGGCACCCGCGGTCCGCTGGTCTCCAGCTACATCGTTCGCCACGTCAGGTGCTCACCCGAGGCAGGCCCCGTCGAGGCTTTTGGTGCCGAATGGCAAGGCGGGTGCGAATACACCCCGGGCGAAGGCATCCACGTGCGGGACCGCGAAGTGCCGTCCGCGCTGGCCACCAGCTGGCAGGACAAGCTTGCGGCGCTGAGGCTCCCGCTTGTGGCCGAAGAAATCCTCGGCTGCGACGGCGAGACATTCACCCTCACGACCATCATGGGGTTCTCGAGTGCCACCCTGAGTTGGTGGTGCGACGGCCCCCAAGAGTGGCGCGCACTTCACGAATGGGCCACGATGTTTCGGCGCGAAGCGTTTGCGCCAACGGACACCACGCTCGACGTGTAGTGCGTCGTATCGTGATCAGTGGCACGTTCAAACGTGCTCGGAGGCGGGGCGCGACCGCAGTATTCACGATGCCCCAGCGCCTATGATGCGCGCGCCATGCGTTGGAGTGTACTCATTCCCTTTGTCGCCGTTCCCTTCATCGTCCGTCTCGCCGCAGCGCAACGAGACCCCGGACGGATGCTGGAGACCTCCCGCGGCGCCGCCGCCGAAACGCACGAGGGTGAAGCTCGGCCGGACGAAGAACGAGCTGTCGATGGAGATTGCGGCACCGAGCGCAAGACCGCTTGTTTCCCAAAGGGAGCACTGGCGCTACGCGCCGACACCACCAGCCTGTTTGGGTTCGCCCAAGTCGCCGTTTCCGGACCTCCACGGTCAAGCTCCCCCGTCAGCATCGGCGTTGGGCCTGGTGGCCGATACTTTCCCTCTCAGAACTTCGCGCTCGGTGTCGATCTCTATGTGTTTTACCGCGACAACGAAGAGCTCAAAACCTCGGGGTACTCGCTGCGTGGAAGCGTCGGATAGAACATCGCCCTCGGCCGCAGAGTCTCGTTCTGGCCGGAGCTAGGTCTCGACCTCGGGTACTTCCGTATGCAGCGTAACGGCCAGGCTCCGTACGGTGTCGGCTACCAGGATCTCGCGCTGAACGCGAACATGCTCTACGCACCGGCGCCGCACTTCTTCGTGGGGCTCGGCCCACAGATCACCTTGCCGCTCTCCGCATCGTCGGCAGAAGTCACCACCTGCAAGTCCATCGGCATCGGCGGCTCGCTCATCCTCGGTGGTTGGCTCTGACACTGCGTACGGTCGCCTACCGAGCACATCCGCACATCGCTTTGGAGTTCCCCCGTCCCAGTTGACACAAATTTTCACGCCGCTCTGAACGTTTGCTCGACCTGACTTGGTGTTCGATAGCCGAGCGAAGAGTGAAGCCGCTGCCGGT
>JBIKNA010000590.1:0-3959 GCA_044358965.1 Polyangiaceae bacterium | reverse complement strand
AGACGAAACCTCCGACACGGTACGCGCGCTCCTGGCTCCCCTGCGCAACGACTTCTCCGTGGCGCTGTACGCATTCGGCAATGCCTTTGCCGCCGGCGCCGTGATCCGCACGGCCCACAGTTTCCTGGTCCAAGAGATCTTCATGGTCGGCACCGAGCCCATGTACGAGAAAGCCTCCATGGGCATGGAGAAGTTCGAGACCGTGGTGCGCTGCGCCGACGATGGCGAGTTCCTGGCCCGTGTGGGCAACCGACCGCTCATCTGCTTCGAGCGGGAGCACGCCCAGCGCAGCGTGTATGCCGTCGACGCGTTCCCACCGGGCGCCGTCTTCATGTTCGGCAGCGAGCGCTTCGGGATCCCGCCGCATATTCTTGCGCGCGCCCACGAAGTGTTGGCCATCCCCATGCATGGAATCAACAACTCCTTGCCCGTCGTGGTGGCCGCCGGCATCGCCATGAGCGAGTGGTCGCGGCGGTACTACACGGGTGGACGCACGCGCTAAATCGCCGCGCTAAATCACCGAGCATGGTCTTCGATCAAGCTCAGCGATTTAGCTTCCTTTGTTATCGGAGGACGCTGTCCTCCGCCCCAGAGGCATTGCCGCTGGGGCCCCACCTCCTGCATTTGGGTCCCAAGCCCAAATGGCGCCAGGCGTCTGTAGTCGAATCGCGCTGGATCATTTAGGGGCCACCCACGGAAGTCCAGGCATGGGTGCCGCCAAAAAGAAAACGAGGACCTCGCGATGGGCGAAGTCCTCGTTTCTGTTTGACCGCGGCGATGCGCCGCGCCGAGCTTACTTCTTGTTCTCGGCGGCGATCTTCTCGCGGTGCTTCTTGACCATCTCGTCCTGCTCCTGCTTGGGAACGGGAGCGTACTTGGCGAACTCCATGGTGAAGTTGCCCTTGCCCTGCGTGGCCGAACGCAAGTCCGTGGAGTAGCCGAACATGGCGTTGAGCGGCACGTGCGCCGTCACGGTGACCACGTCGGAGCTGACGGTCTCGAGGATGACGCCGCGGCGCTGGTTGACCTGGCCGACGACGGCGCCCTGGAACTCCGTGGGAGCCTCGATCTCGACCTTCATGATGGGCTCGAGAACGATGGGCTTGGCGGCGGCATAGGCCTCGCGGAAGCCCTGGAGGGCCGCCGTTTTGAACGCCATTTCCGACGAGTCGACGGCGTGCGCCGCGCCGTCGTTGATGGTGGCGCGGACGCCGACGACGGGGAAGCCGATGAGGCTGCCCTTCTTGATGGCCTCGCGGAAGCCCTTGTCGCAAGCGGGGATGAACTCGCGGGGAATCGTGCCGCCGACGATCTCGTCGACGAACTCGTAGGTCTCCACGGCATCTTCGGGCAGCGGCTCGATGAAGCCGGCCACCTTGGCGAACTGACCGGAACCGCCGGTCTGCTTCTTGTGCGTGTAGGCGATCTCGGCGCGCTGGTTGATGGTCTCGCGGTAAGCGACCTGGGGCTTGCCGGCGACAACCTCGCAGTTGTACTCGCGGCGCATGCGCTCCATGTAGATGTCGAGGTGGAGCTCGCCCATGCCGCTGATGATCGTCTGCTGGGACTCTTCGTCCTGGTGGACGCGGAAGGTCGGGTCTTCTTTGGTGAAGCGGTTGAGCGCCTTGGAGAAGTTGGTCTCGGCGCCGCGGTCTTTGGGGGCCACGGCGAGCGAGATGACCGCCGCCGGCACGTGCATCGACGTCATGGTGACGTTGATCTTGCCGTCGGTGAAGGTTTCGCCGGAAGCGGCCTCGACGCCGTAGAAGGCAACGATGTCCCCGGCCTCGGCCGTTTGAATCTCCTCGCGGTCGTCGGAGTGCATGCGGAACATGCGGGGGACGCGAACCTTGCGGTGCTCGTTGGAGATGTTGAAGATGGTGTCGCCGGCGGAGATCTTGCCCTGGTACACGCGGAAGTACGTGAGCTGGCCGTACTTGTCTTGCTGGAGCTTGAACGCCAGGCCCACGAAGGGCTTGGCGGTGTCCGACTCCATGATGACCTTGGCCTCGGCGTTGTCTTGGTCGTGCGCCTCGTTGACGACGTCCGTGGGGCACGGCAGGTAGTAGGTGACGGCGTCGAGCAAGAGCTGCACGCCCTTGTTCTTGAAGGCCGAACCGCACATGACCGGCGTCATCTTGAGGGCCAGCGTGGCGCGGCGCACCGCGGCGCGGATCTCTTCGGTGGTGACGGGCTGCTCGTTGAGGAACTTGTCGGCCATCTCGTCGTCGACGTCGGCGAGCTGCTGAATGATGAGCTCGCGCTGGGCCTTGGCCTTCTCGACGTACTCGGCGGGGATGTCCGTCTCGTTGATCTTCTCGCCGTCTTCGCCCTCGAAGAAGTACGCGCGCTGCGTGATGGCATCGATGATGCCCGCGAACTTGTCTTCGGCGCCCATGGCCACCTGAATACAGATCGGGTAGTGCTGGAGCTTCTCTTTGAGCATGTCCGCGACGCGCTCGTAGTTGGCGCCGGGGTTGTCCATCTTGTTGACGAAGGCGATGCGCGGAACGCTGTAGCGCTTCATCTGCCGGTCGACGGTGATGGACTGGCTCTGGACGCCCTTGCCCGAGTCGAGCACCAAGATGGCGCCGTCGAGCACGCGAAGCGCGCGCTCCACCTCGATGGTGAAGTCGACGTGCCCTGGGGTGTCGATGATGTTGATGTTGAACTCGTCGAGCTGCTTCTGCGAGCCGTTCCACACGCAGTAGGTCGCGGCGGACTGGATCGTGATGCCCTTCTCGCGCTCGAGGTCCATGGAGTCCATCTTGGCGCCGACGCCGTCTTTGCCGCGGACCTCGTGAATCTCGTGGATACGACCGGTGTAGAACAAGATGCGCTCGGTGAGCGTGGTCTTGCCCGAGTCGATGTGGGCCGAGATGCCGATGTTGCGGATGCGTTCGAGGGGGATTCGGGCTGCCATGATTGGTGCTCCGCGCGTTAGCCAAGGTGCGCCCAGAATGGAAGCGCTTTGTGGGAAAAGTCTGGCAAAACCCGCGGAAATTCTGTGCGCCGGGCCCCTTGCATCGGGTGACAATCGCGGTTTTGCCGGTCTTTTCCCCTAAGGTGGGGTGGGCCGGGGCGGGTGGCCAGCGGCGCGGCCCCGGGTGGCCCCGGGCGGCCCCGGGAATCAGCCCAGGGCGTCGTGAAGCAGGGGCCGCATGTGCCCCTCGAAGTCCCGGAGCACGGATGCCAGCTCCTGGGCGTCGAGGCGGCCACAGGCCAAGAAGGCACAGCGGTCGGCCTCTTGGGCGAACCTCGGGGCAGACAACGAAGGGGTCCCCTCGGCCATGGCCTCCCGGGCCGCTGCGGCCACCGGCTCACCCCCTTGGGCCACCAAGAACGCGACCACGCGGAACCCCAGCTCCGCGTGCCGCAGTTCGTCTTCGGCCATGCCGCGGAGTTTGGAGGAGAGCTCCGGTGCCGAAAGTTCGGCCGCGCGCCCGAGTACGAGTGATGCCAGGGTCTCGCCCAGACATGCATCACGAACGGTCTCCCGGGCCAGGGAGGCTGCGTCGACGTCGAGCCGCAGGCCCATACTCGACAGGGCGCCGGGCCCCACGGATGCGTCGTCGTTGGTACCCAGGTGCGCGGCGAGCCCAAAACAAATGGTTGTATGGCTGATCTCGTCGAGGGCTGCCCGATGGACGTCGGCGAGCAGCTCCGCGGGCGCGCCGAGCGACAAGAGCTGCAGCGACAGGGCCGAGAACGCCGCCACGGACGCATGCTCGCAGCGCGCGTCGTACGCCCAGGCATCGCGGGCCATCTGGTTCGGAGGCAAATCCAGCGACACCACGCTCAGGAAGTCGGCCCGCGGCGCGAGCGGCGCGAGACGCACTTGACCGTCGATGGTGAGCGGTCTGCCACATGGCGCCGGCTGGAACTTGCAGACGTCGTAGCAACACTTGCCGCCGGCCAGGGTTGGCCCCGCCGCCGCGCGAAACCCGTGGCACGAGCCG
>JBIKNA010000189.1:0-13170 GCA_044358965.1 Polyangiaceae bacterium | reverse complement strand
CGAGAGGTGCTTCTTGTGCAGCGCCGCGCTGGTGGCGTCGTATGCCGCGCCAGAGGCGGCACGCAGCAGCAGCTGCGCCGCACCTTGGGGCGTCAGGCCCACGCGTGCTGGCGCAAGCTCCGTCGCATCGTCGATGACCGAGGTCAAAAGGCGCGCGTAGGCCCGATCGGCCCGTTGGATGATGTCGGCGCCGAGACGCCCTTGGGAGTCCGTGAGCTCTTGGGCGTGCGGCGAGGTGTGCACGAGCTCCCAGTAGCGCGTGAACTTGGCCGAGAGCATGGCGGCGAGACGCTCTTCGACGGGGGCCTCTGTGCGTGAGGCCTCGGCCTCGGCGCTCGAGAGGAGCGACTCGCAGACTGTCTCGACCACGGCCCGGAAGATGCCGTCTTTGTCTTCGAAGTAGGCATAAATGGTGGGCTTGGCCACGCTGGCCTCGGCGGCGAGCAGGTCTACGGACGTGCGCTTGAAGCCGTACCGCGTAAACAAGCCTGTTGCGGCAGCGATGATGCGCTGACGTTTGTCGTCGGCTTTGGAGGCCATCGGCAAAAAGCTTAGCATGCCTTGACTGATTGAACTAAATGTACACAATTGGTTCATTTGGTACAATGGGTACCAGGCACCAGCAAGGACCACCTCTCTGCCATGAAGCTTCTCGTTACCGGCGCCTCGGGGTTCATCGCCACCCACATCGTTCAGCAGCTCCTTGCCCGGGGGCACCAGGTGCGCGGCACCGTGCGCTCGCTGCACAAGGCCAAAGACACCGAGCATCTTCGCGGTCTCCCCGGCGCAAGCGAGCGCCTCGAGCTCTTCGAGGCCGACTTGCTCACACCGGGTGCCTTCGACGCCGCCGCCCTTGGGTGCGATGCCATCTTGCACACCGCGAGCCCTTACGTGCTCGACGCAAAAGACCCACAGCGAGATTTGGTGGACCCGGCGGTGAATGGCACCCGAAACGTTCTGCTCGCGGCGCAGAAGTCCCCCTCGGTGCGCCGGGTGGTCGTCACCTCGTCCATGGCGGCCATTACCGACGAGCCCGACAGCGATCACGTGCTTACCGAGGCCGACTGGAACACCAAGTCGAGCTTGGATCGCAACGCGTACTACTACTCGAAGACCCTGGCCGAGCGCGCAGCCTGGTCGTTCGTCGACGAGCAGAAGCCTGCCTTCGACGTCGTCACCATCAACCCCTTCCTGGTCATCGGTCCATCGCTGTCGCCGGGGCTCAATACGTCGAACCAGCTCTTCGTCGACCTCTTGTCCGGCGTGTACCCCGGCATCATGAACCTGACCTGGGGGTTCGTGGACGTGCGAGATGTGGCCGACGCACACGTGCGCGCGGTCGAGAACGAGGCGGCGCGCGGTCGCTACATCACCGCGGGCGATACCATGGCCATGCGCGCGCTCGTGGAGCTGCTCGGGGAACATGGCTGGGCAAAGGGGCACAAGTTGCCCAAATTGGGCATGGACTGCGCCGCCGGGGACTTCACCGTGCGTCTATCGTCGTACCTGCAGCCCAAGGGCATTGGCAGCTACCTGCGAACGCATGTGGGGCGCGTGCCTCGCTACGACACCAGCAAGGCGCAGAACGAACTGGGCATCAAGTTCCGCCCCGCGGCGGCGTCCGTGCTGGACACCCTTTCTGATCTGGTCCGCACGGGGCACTTGAGCAAACACGCGTAGCGGGCATTGCGAACCGTTGCGTTTCTTCCGTGCGATGCGCCAAAGGCGAGCCCGCGCGTGACCCTTGGGGCCACGCGCGAGCGCACTTTTTTCCCGGTGCTTGGTTCCTTCGCTACGCCGCCAAGCTCGCCATGCGGGCTGCGTAGCGAAGGAGTCCCTCGCCCCAGCCTCCCAAGATGAACGTGCGGTCGTAGGTGTCGGGCACCAAGGTGTCGGGGTACCCGGCGATTTGCACCAGATACACCATCACCTTGGGGTTCACCTGGCGGCGATACTCGCGAACGAGCTTCGCCACATCGATGTAGTGTCCACGTACCGTGTAGTTGGCGTAAGCCTGCGCGTTGGTGCCGTACAAACCACCGTGGCCGGCTTGCATGTCCGAGTACACGAACAAATGGTCCACGTGCTGACGCTCGCGGATGGCGCGATCGAAGAAGAGCCAGATACCGTTCTCCGTAGACCCACCGATGTTGCGTGCCATGGCCTCGGCGCGCGCCAACGCGGAGAACACGTTCTCTTGGCGCCGCAACGTGAGCCACTCGAGGGTGTCGCCGAACACGCCCACGGAGCCCTCGTCGCCGAGGCGCGCCGCCAAAATGCTCGACAGGTTGCCGATGGTGCTCATTTTCATGGATCCCATCGACGACGTGGTCGTGCCTTGGGCGCTACCGCTGTTGTCCGCGAGAGACACCACGCGTCCGGACAGCCGCGGCATATCGCCCAGGGAGAGATCGAGGCACGTGGCCAGCGCATCTTTGACGCGACCGATGGCACGGTGGCCCCCCAAGCCCGCCAGTGCAAAGTACGCGCTGGCGTAGCGGAAGGGCATCACCTGGGAACCCGCCGCGGAGTCGACGAGCCGCGGCACAAAAGCGTTGGCCGACACATCGTGCGTCAGGAAGTTACGCAGGTTGCGCAGCAGGGCCAGGTGGCCCATGACCGCTGCAGCCTTCGTCCAGGACTGCGTGGTGGAGCCCTCCTTGGAGATGATGGCCTCCCACGTTGCGTTCTCGTTGGAGAGCGCGCCCCTGACGAGCTTGGTCACAGCGTCGCCTTTGGGGTGCACCAGGCGTACCACGTCCACGGTCTTGGCAGACTTGTTGGACAGGGTGTACTTGGCCAGCTCGTAGGCGGACGCGCGGTTCAGCCGCGCACGAAACGCACGCTTGAGCGCGTTGGGAATGGGGCGACCGTAGCGCTCGAGCTGGTACGCCAGCGCCACTGCGGGCTCATCGGCGCGCTTCAGGATTTGCTGCGCGTACACGCCCAGCAGCGAAGAGCCGCGCACCTTGGGGTGATGCGCCGCCCGCACGAGGATCACCTGCGGCGTGGTGCGCACGTGGTCTTCGTTGCGCAGGCGCACGGCCTCCTCGAGCGTTGCCTCGGCGTCGTGGTTCAACGCCGCATCGATGGCCGTCTCGACGACCTGCGACGGAGACATGGAGCGCTGCTCGCGCGGGTCGAGGGCACCCAACATGGCGTTCAGGTGCGAGAGCTCCGCGTTGGAGAGAACCCCCGCACCCCGCGACCGCACGGGCCGACGGTCCGCAGCGTCGCGGTGGTAGTACATGGGCTCGCCAAAGAAACACGACGCCGCGACCATGCGCAGACGAACGAGCGGATCGTTCACGTCGTAAGAGGCGCCGTCCATGAAGTTGCGATGTGCGCCAGAAGCAAGGGTGCTTTGCGAGAGCTTGGGGGACTTGGTGTTGAAGAGGGGCATGGGAGTCGGAGTGGGTTGATTGCGAGTGCGAGTGCGAGTGCGAGTGCGAGTGCGAGTGCGAGGGAAGGGGGCCGGCGCCCGCGCGCCGGGGTTCTCCGTCGGGGGGCATTGGGGCTTGGGTGCAAGGGTCGCTCTCCACGCTCTTCGAGCTTGGAGAACGCAGCGGCACCGAGAGCGGGATTCGAACCCGCGACCACGTCCTCAGAAGGGAAGTAACCCAGCACTCCACTGCCCGCGGACGCGGGAGAACCGTGTGTTGGGTGGTTTTACGTGCTCTACCACTGAGCTATCTCGGCAAGTGCCAAGACAAGGTGCAGCGCCCGTGCCAACGGAGCGGTGAGGCACGAAATGGGAAAACTTCGGCGAAATCCCAAAGTCCTTGGTCCCGCATACTCTCTGGATAGATAAAAGTTATCTCCTGGTATCAACCACACCGTGGGCCGTTTCGAAGCTCAGACCAAAGCGGGTCAGGTACTTGCGGAGGCGGTCGGCGTCGTTGGTGCTGCTCCGGGTTTTGCGCGATTCGGCGAACAATGCGCGCCCGGCGGCGGAGAGGTTTTTCTCGGCGGCGCACACCAAGAGCACGTCTTGCAGTTGCACGCGGTCGAAACGATCGAGGCCTCGGGCTGCCTTGGGGCCAAGTGCCTTGGCGACGAGATCTTGGTCCTGGCCCGTGGGACGCTCGGTGGCTCCAAAGGCCAATCGCAGGCGCCCGAGCTCCTCGTCCACCACCGCAGGTGTGATGCGCCCGCCTTGGGCGAGCGTGGCCATACGGGTCACGCTCGCGTTGAGATCGCGAAAGTTCCCCGGCCAGGTGGCGTCGCCGGAGGTCCCAAAGGCGAGGTAGCGCTCCCGGGCGTCGCGGTTCATGGTCACTTGGCGTCCGAGGGTGCGTGATGCTTGGTCGAGCTCGAAGTCAAGGTTGGGCTCGAGGTCCTCGAGACGCTCGGCCAGCGAAGGGAGGCGGAAGGTCCAAAGATCAATGCGCGCGAGCAAGTCCGCGCGGAACTCTCCGGCGGCGGCCAATTGCGGCAAGTCGCGATTGGTTCCGCAGATGAGCTCGAAGGCGCTCTCGACTTCTCGGTCGGCGCCCATGGGGTAGAAACGCTTGTCTTCGATGGCCCGTAGCAACATGGCCTGCTCGTCGGCGCCCAGTTCGCCGATCTCGTCCAAGAAGAGCACCCCCTTGTGGGCCCGACGCAACATGCCCTCGCGCGCTGCAAGCGCCCCGGTGAAGGCGCCTTTGACGTGGCCAAAGAGCGTGCTCATGGCGGCGTCACCTCGCAGCGTGGCGCAGTTGACTTCGACGAAGGTGCCGGAAAGCTTCTTGCGCTCCTTCTTGAGGGAAAAGACACGCTTGGCGAGCTGACTCTTGCCGGCGCCGGTGGGCCCAAGCAAGAGCACCGGGGCCCCGGAGGCCACCGCCACCTGCTCCACGCGCTCGATCATCAGGTTGTATGCCGCGTTGCGCGTGGCGATGCCCGACTTGAGTCGCGCCTGCGCCGTCGCGTGCTCTTTGTCGAAGCGCGACGACAGTCGGTCGTAGCGAGACAGATCGAGATCGATGATCTGTAGCGAGCCTGGCCCGTCTTTCTTGTCGCGACCTCGGGGGGGCGAGGTCTGCAGCAGCTTCGCCGGCAGATACCGCGCTTCGCTCAACAAGAAGAGGCAGATCTGCGCCACGTGCGAGCCTGTGGTGATGTGCACCAGCGTCTCTTGACGCTCGGGGCTCCAGTCGAACCCTTGGGCAAAGTCCAAGAGCTTGGCGAACACCTCCTCGAAGTCCCAGGCGTCTCCGATGCCGAGGTCCACCGCCTCTACCTGCGTCTCCGGGGAGACTTCCTGGATATCCCGGGCCACTTCGTTGAAGAGCCGCTCTTGACCCTTGGGCACGAAGAGCACGAGGTCGTCGATCAAGAAGTCGTCGTGCCGGCATAGGTCGACGGTGGGGCGCCAACGCTCCCAACGCTTGGCCCCCCCGGTGTCGAGGGTCGTGCCCAGAAAGCCCAGCACCAGCCGCCGCCGCTTCATATCTTACAGGATAAGGTATATCTCCAGAGCGCGCACCGCCCGCGGTGCCCCCCATGTGCTTCTCGATGCTTACGCCGCTCACGACGCCTGCCGAGCACCGGCACGCACCCTGCAGGTCCGTGTGTCGAGGTGATGATCCACATGTTCCAGGAAGTGAAGACCAACGGGGTACCGATCAAGGCGTGGGTGAACGGCGTGTCCTTTGACGCGACGGCCAAGGAGCAGGTGGCCCGCGTGGCCGCGCTGCCCATCGTGTACCGTCACGTGGCCGTCATGCCCGACGTGCACGCCGGCATCGGCGCGACCGTCGGGAGCGTAATCGCGACGCACAAGGCCATCGTGCCCGCGGCGGTGGGCGTCGACATCGGCTGCGGGATGATCGCGCAGAAGACCTCTCTTTGCGCTCGGGACTTGCCGGACAACCTGTTTGGGCTTCGCTCGGCCATCGAGCAAGCGGTGCCCCACGGCGGCCCGGGCTTGACCGGCTCCTGGCGCGACGACGTGCCTGCACATGTGGGTCGTGCCTGGGCCGAGCTCGCGCCGGACTACGCGCGTCTCGTCGAGAAGCACCCGCGCATCGGCGCGGGGCTCGACGTCCAGCACCTGGGAACGCTCGGCACCGGAAACCACTTCGTCGAACTCTGCCTCGACGAGCACGACACGGTATGGGTGATGTTGCACTCCGGATCCCGCGGCGTGGGTAACCGTGTGGGGAGCTACTTCATCGAGCGCGCCCGCAACGAAATGCTGGCGCTCGACCGGCAGCTCCCGGATCGGGACCTTGCGTACTTCGAAGAGGGTACCGCGAGCTTCGGCGAGTACGTCGACGCCGTGGGTTGGGCGCAGCGCTACGCTGCGGTCAACCGCGCATTGATGATGCAGAACACGTTGGCGGCCTTGGCCCGTTCGGGGCAGCTGCCGGCGTTCGAGCTCGGGGCGCAGGCCGTCAACTGTCACCACAACTACGTGGCGCGCGAATCGCACTTCGACACCGAGGTGTGGATCACGCGCAAGGGCGCAGTGCGGGCGGGTACCGGTGAGCTCGGGATCATTCCCGGGAGCATGGGGGCGCGCTCCTTCATCGTCCGTGGCAAGGGTAACCCCGAGTCGTTCTGCTCGTGCTCGCACGGTGCGGGGCGCTTGATGTCTCGCAACGAGGCCAAGCGCCGCTTCACCACCGAAGACCACGCGCGGGCAACGGAGGGCATCGAATGCCGCAAGGACGAAGGCGTGGTCGACGAAACGCCCATGGCCTACAAGCCCATCGACGCCGTGATGGCGGCGCAGGCAGATTTGGTGGAGATCGTCTCGACGCTTCGGCAAGTTGTGTGCGTGAAGGGGTAAGCCATGTTGGATATCGACGGTTCGTATGGCGAAGGTGGCGGGCAGATCCTGCGGTCGGCGCTCGCCCTGTCTCTGCGGACGGGGCGAGCGTTTCGGCTCAGGAACATCCGCGCGGGGCGCGGGCGTCCGGGGCTCCTGCGACAGCATCTGACTTGTGTGCGCGCCGCCGAGGCCGTGGGGCAGGGGCAAGTCACCGGCGGCGAGCTTGGCTCCACGGAGCTCGTGTTCGAACCCGGCGCCCTGCGCGCCGGCGAGCACACCTTTGCCGTCGGCTCTGCCGGCAGCGCCATGCTCGTGCTTCAGACCGTGCTCCTGCCGCTGTTGCGGGCCCCGGGAGCCAGCGTGTTGCGCCTCGCGGGCGGAACCCACAACCCTGCGGCTCCGCCCTTCGACTTCATCGACGAGGTCTTCTTGGCGGCGCTCCGCGGCCTTGGCGCCGAGGTCACCGCCACCCTCGAACGCCACGGGTTCTATCCGGCCGGCGGAGGGGCCGTCACCGTGCACATCACTGGCGGTGCGGTACTTGCGCCGTTCCTTCGTACCGATGCGCCGGCCTCATCGCGTGTCTCCGCCGAGGTCCTCCACGCGAATCTTGCGCAGGGGGTCACGCACCGCGAGGCCGAAGCCCTGGCCACGGCTCTCGGGCTGCAGCGTCGAGACATCGTGGTCCGCCATGTCGCCTCGTCGGGTCCGGGCAACGCCGTGCTCCTTCGCGTGTACGACGAGCGCGAACAGCTCCTCGAGCTCATCACGACCTTTGGCGAGCGTGGTGTTTCCGCCGACGCGGTGGTGGCCGAAGCCCTTTCGCAGCTCGACGCGTTTCGGCGCTCTGGCGCACCGGTGGGGGAGCATTTGGCCGACCAGCTGCTCTTGCCTCTGGCGCTCGGGTCTGGTGGCTCCTTCGTGGCTTCCGTTGCCAGTATGCATCTTGCAACCAATGCTTGGCTCATCAACCAGTTCCTGGGCCCGCGCGTCTCCATCGATGGATGCCACGTCTCCGTCGTCGGGCAGGAGGTTTCGTAGGGGTCTTCTAAAGAGCAGCCCGGCCCGCGTGTCGTTGCGTCCAGGCACTCGCGATGGAGCGGGCAAACTCGGCGGCGGATCCGGCGTTCGACCGCTCTTTGGGCAGAGGCGACACTTCGGCCACAAGGTCCATGGCCTCGGAGCCCCCGAGCACGAGCGCCGTGTCGCTCGGGGCTTGCAACAGCGGCTGCACCAGCCGTGCAAGCTCCGCCTCGGCATCGTCGCCCTCGGGCTCGAAGTCCCACATGGCGAACATGCTGGCCCGACGGCAAAGTGGGTGCTCTGCGTCTACCGCGCAGACGTGCGCGACGTCCCCAAGGCTGCCCCGTACAAGCTTGGCGATCTCTTCGCGCGCCTGCCCCAGCACGCACAGCACCGGGCGTCGTTGGTCCGCGTGGGCCTCGGCCCGGCGAATTTGCTCGGACCAGCGCTCCATGGCCATGCCTCGGCTGCCCTTGACCAGCACCACGCGATCGGCGAGCGCGGCCGGCGCAAAGAGTTCACCGGCTGTTGCCTCGCCTGGGGTCGGCCGCAGGACACCGCCCAGCGCCGGTGCGAGCGCCGTCATGGCGGGGCCCACGAGCACCAGTGATGTTGGAGGCAACGCCCGCAGACGGGGCAACAGTGCCTGGTGCTCTGCCTCGGTGTGCTCGCCGAGATCGAGCATGTCGCCAAGAAGCACCAGCGGCTGCCGGTGTGGGAAGAGCGAAAGCAAATCGAGCGCTGCCTGCACCGAGCTAGGGCTCGCGTTGTAGGTGTCGTCGATGAGCACGCACCCCGATGCAAGGTGTTCGATGCGGGTTCGTTGCGCCGGCGCCGCACACGCGGAGAGCGCCCGCGCTGCCTGCGTTGCGCCAACGCCCAAAGTGCGGGCTGTGGCGAACGCCAACGCAGCGTTGCGTGCGTTGTGCAATCCGTGCAACCGCAGGTGCAGTCGCGTCGGCGCTTCGTCGGTGGTCTCGACGTCCACGGTCTGGCCTGCGGGCGTCGCCCGTTGCACCCTCGTGGTGTAGACGCGCCCGGGCACCTTGGTGCCGAGCTCCGCGCTGGTGACCACGGCGTCGTCGGCGGTGACTTCGGCAAGCCGTGCGCGCAGTGCCTCGTCGTCCGCAAGCCAGATGCGCCGCGGTGCGCGGAAGAGTCCGAGTTCTTCGCGGATGCAGGTCTCGTGATCTTGGAGACCCGACAAGTGCTCGGGGCCCAAGCGGGTCAGCACGGCGATGTCGGGTTGCAAGATGTCCATGTGTGATGCCATGGCGCCGACCTCGTCGATGCCCACCTCGACCACCAGCGCCTTGGGAGGTGTCTCGCGGCGTAGCTCGTGCCGCGTGAGGGTAGTGGGGACACCGGCCCAGCCGTTGTTGGTCCCGCGGGTGCTGACCACGGGCCCAAGGGGCCCCAGCGCCGCAGCGATGAGGTCTTTGGTCGTGGTCTTGCCGTTGCTGCCCCCCACGGCGACAACGGGGCAGGGCAGTGTGGCCCGAAAGCTCTTTGCGAAGTTCCGGAACGCGCGCAGCGGGTCGGGCACCGCGCTGAAGCGCTCGGGGTTCATGCCGTCGAGACGAAGGAGCGGCTCGCGCGCGATGACCCAAACCCCCCGTTGGGACGCCCGCGCAACATACGGCACCATGCCCTCGTCGATGACAAACAACAGGAGTGGCCCTTCGACGTTGCTGGGCCAGGCTACGAGCCCCTCGAAGGTCTCCCCGGCGACGGTCTCGGGGGCCAAGATACCCATCATCGAAGCCGCGATGTCTCCGGCCAGAGGCCACATGTCGCCAGGATAGCCCGGCCGCGCACGCTGGGGGCAGCAGATGCGCTACACTTGGCCGTATGCGAGTTCGCTTTGCTTCGGCACTCCTTGTCGCTCTGTCGCTGTCGCCGGCCGTGGCCTTTTCACAACCCGCTTCGCCGGGCACCGCCGAGGCCCGCAAGCTCTCCGAGGGCTTCGTCTCCGTGGCCGAGCGTGTGAGCTCGAGCGTGGTGCAGCTCGAGGTGGTGTCCCGCGATGAGCCAGACCCCATGCTCAAAATGTTCGGCGCGTCGGATTCCCCCATCGCCCGGGGCTCGGGCTCCGGCGTCGTGTTCACGCCGGATGGCGCCATCCTCACCAACAACCACGTCATCGACGGCGCGCTCAGCATCTCCGTGCGCCTGCGCGATGGTCGCTTGTTGCCCGGGCGTCTCGTCGGCCGCGATCCGTCCACGGATCTCGCCGTGGTCAAGGTCGATGCACC
Source organism: Polyangiaceae bacterium (assembly GCA_044358965.1). Lineage (GTDB taxonomy): Bacteria > Myxococcota_A > Polyangia > Polyangiales > Polyangiaceae > SXNL01. The sequence continues at coordinate 3,132 of JBIKNA010000189.1, read as the reverse complement.
CGGGCTCCCCGCCGCCAAGTTCGGCGACTCGGATCAAGCCAAGGTGGGCGAGTGGGTGGTGGCCATCGGCGCGCCCTTTGGGCTCAGGTACACCGTCACGGCGGGCGTGCTCAGCGCCAAGGGGCGTGGCGGCATCGGCGCCAACGCCATCGAGGACTACTTGCAGACGGATGCCAGCATCAACCCGGGCAACTCCGGGGGCCCCTTGTGCGATCTCGAAGGGCGCGTGTTGGGCATCAACACCATGATCGTGGGCCGGGGCGCTGGCATCGGCTTCGCGGTGCCGTCGAACATGGCCCGGCGCGTGGCCGAACAGCTTCTCAAGACCGGGCGCGTAGACCGCGCTTGGCTTGGCGTTTCGTACCAAGACCTTACCCCCGAGCTGGCGCAGGCCATGAAGCTCGACCCCAACGCCGGCGCCCTGGTGACCTACGTGTCCGATGGCGGTCCGGCGCAGAAGGCCAACCTCAAGCCTGGCGACGTTGTTGCTGCGGTGGCCGGCAAGCCCACCCGCGACGGTCGAGATCTGAGCCGCGAGATTCTCTCGCACGACGTCGGTACCACCGTCGCACTCGAGATCATTCGCGAAGGCAAGCGTTACGGCTCCCAAGTGGCGCTCATCGCGCGGCCCGAGGCCGCGGTGCCGCCCTTGCCCGTGCAACAGCAAGGGGTCCCGCAAGCCGGGCTCGGCATCAACGTGCGCGACATGACCCGCGAGGAGAGCAACATGGCTCGTCTTGGCGGCAAGGCTCTCGCCGTGGTCACCCAGGTAAGCCCCGGGGGCCCTGCAGATCGCGCGGGCGTCAAGGCGGGCGACATCGTGCTCGAAGCCGACGGCACCACCGACCCTTCGGCCGCGCAGCTCGTCGATGCGGCAAAAGATGGTCAGCTCCTGCTTCGCCTGCGTCGCCGCGATGCAACGTTCTACGCCGTCATGAAGCGCTGACGCGCCCGGGGCCCTCGAACGGCGCCGGGAGCCCGCGTTCCGTTTCGGTGCTGCGGGGGGGCCGAATGGGCCGCAAAGCGATGGCGTCGGACCGCGGGCGGCCCCTGTCATTGACGGGCCTTCGGGCGCTGGGCTAACAGCTGCCCTATGGTCGAGATCCGCGAGACGCAGATGGGCGGAAAGCTCCGCGATTTTCTAAACGTGGTGTCCGACATCTATCGTGACTGCCCCGAGTACATTCGGCCGCTCGACATGGACTTGTCCGACCGGCTGACGCCAGGCAAGAACCCCTTCTTCGAACACGGCGAGGGGGTCGTGTTCACGGCGTACAAGTCCGGCAAGTGCGTGGGGCGCATCACGGCGCAAATCGATCACTCGCACTTGTCGCGCTACAACGACGCCACGGGGTTCTTTGGGTTCCTCGACACCTTCGACGACCAAGAAGTGGCCTCGGCGTTGCTCGAGCACGCCGAGCAATGGCTTCGGCAGAAGGGCATGAAGCGCGCCCGGGGGCCCATCTCGCTCAACGTCAACGAGGAGCTCGGGTGCCTGGTCGAGGGCTTCGATACCCCGCCGTATCTCATGATGCCGCACCATCGGCCCTACCAGTCCAAGCTCATCGAGGGCGCCGGGTACCAAAAGGCCAAAGACTTCTTTGCGTGGAGCTACGAGACCGGCGACCTCAATGCGCGCACCAAGAAAGCGCACGACGAGTTCACCAAGATGCCCGAGGTCAAGGTCCGTACCTTCGACATGGACAACTTGGGTCGCGACGTCGACATCGCCGTCGAGATCTTCAACGACGCGTGGTCCGACAACTGGGGCTTCGTGCCGCTGACGCGCTCCGAAGCCCAGAAGATGGCCAAAGACTTCAAGCTCATCTTGGTGAAAGACCTGACCAAGATGGTGGAGATCGACGGCGAGCCCGCGGCCATGGCCGTGGCGGTGCCCAACATCAACGATCTGGTCAAAGACCTGGACGGCAAGCTGTTCCCCACGGGGTTGTTCAAGCTGCTCTACCGGCTCAAGGTCGTCGGCCCCAGCAGCGCCCGACTCATGTTGCTCGGCATCCGCAAGAAGTATCGCAACGTGCGCAAGTACGCTGCCATGAGCGTGTTCCTGTACGGCGAGATGAACAACGCGGGGCGCCGTGTGGGCACCACCCGCGGCGAGCTGTCGTGGACTCTGGAAGACAACGCGCCGGTGAACACGGGCATCAAGCTCGTGGGCGGCAAGAAGTACAAGACCTATCGCGTCTACGACAAGAGCCTCGAAGGAGCAGCGTCATGAAGGTTTTGGTCACCGGCGCCAGCGGGTTTCTGGGCAGCCACGTCGCCGAGCAGTTGGCCAGCCAGGGGCACGACGTGCGCGTCCTCGTGCGCAAAACCTCCAACCGCAAGTTCTTGTCCACGCTGCCGCGCATCGAGTTCGTCGAAGGCAGCATCGAGCAGGCAGACCGCGTGCGCGAGGCCGTTGCCGGTGTCGATGCGGTCGTGCACTCGGCGGCGCTGGTCAAGGCCCGCACCGAAGACGAGTTCATCACCACCAACGTCGAGGGCACGCGCAACGTACTTTCGGCCATCCAAGAGGTGGCGCCGGGGCTTGCGCGGCTGGTACACGTCTCCAGCCTCGAGGCCGCCGGACCTTCGCCCGATGGCAAGCCCGTGCCGCTCACCCAAGAGCGCCCCATCACGCGCTACGGCCGCTCCAAACTTGCGTCCGAGGCGCTGGTACGCGAGGCCAAGGGCAAGGTCCGATCGGTCATTCTGCGCCCGGGCGGCATCTACGGCCCCCGCGACCAAGAGATGGCCGAGGCCTTCCGCTCGGTCAAACGCGGGGTGTTGCCCATCACCGGCGATGGCTCCACCAAGTACTCCGTGGTCTACGGCCCCGATTGCGCCACGGCGTGTGTGCGCGCCATCACCGCCGATGTGCCCTCCGCGGCAACGTACTTCGTGAGTGACGGCGAGGTGTACTCCCAGCGCAGCATGATGGAGCTCATCGAAGAGGCCTGGGGCACCCGTGCCTTCGTGCGCGTGGGGCTGCCCAACTCCGTCATGAAGGGCGTGAGCCACCTGGTCGGAGCCTACGGCAAACTGCGCAACCAAGCCGTCATGCTCACCCCCGAGAAGGCCGACATGTTGCTGCGGCACTGGGTGTGTGGTGCCGATACCATCAAGTCCGAC
>JBIKNA010000589.1:0-3968 GCA_044358965.1 Polyangiaceae bacterium | reverse complement strand
GGAGTGCTTAGCGCAGTCGGAGCAAGCGCGCGATGTTGCGTTTCTCCCATTCGACGGCGCGGTCGAAGGACCGGAACATGCGCTCCTGGGCCAAGAACTCCGGCGGATGCAACAAGCGTCGATGCCCCTCGCGGGCCGCGGGGAACATGTGGTGCAGCATCTCGTGGTACACGACGAAGGCAATGAAATACCGGGGTACCCAGGCGCGGTCGAGCACCGGGTGAACGCGGATCAAACGCTCGAGGGACGCATAACTTCCGAGCCGAATGGTCTTTCGCGGATCCCGGGTCGCGCGGCAGGGCCTTCGCCCCCACGTCACCAGGGCCGTGCAGGTGCCACCGAAGTAGCGCTGGTTCACGTCCATGGCGATGCTCATGAGGTCGTGGTGCTTGCCTCGCGTGTGCAGCGCAATCTTGCGCGGCTTGCGCCGGGCCAGGCGGCTCGAGTTCTCTTCGATGTAAAGGCCGACGCGGACGCTGGCCTCGCGATCGCCACGGGTCAGGTACCGGACGAGCGCATCCATGACCTTGGGCGGCGCATCGAGGAACATGTGATGCAGCCGGATGCGGGTGACCGCACCTTGCCGTGAGGTCGAGATGATGGAGTGACGGTTGTCGGTGATGCCCAACACCACGTGCCCGGGCATGGCCGCCTGGAATTTTCGCTCGAGCGCCTGCCGCGCCCCCTCGTGAACGTAGAGCTGCGGCGTGGCCGCCGGAAACGCGAGCGGCAGCCGCTCGGACCAGCGCTCTGGGATGCGCATGGCCGCCAAAGGGAGCGCTTTGGCCATGGCCGATGCGCTCCGCGCCCGGGGAGCCAACCAAGGTGCCAGCGATGTAGCCTGCCGCGCGCCCATTGTCCTGCCGAGCCTTCCGCAGTGGGGCACCGGCGGACCGTCCGCGCGCTGCCCACTTGCTCGTTAAAGGATAGCGGGCCCTCCCCATTCCGCGCGGTCGAAAGCGGGTCTCCGTGCAGATCTCGCGCGTGCCAACGCAGAAAATAAGCGTCGCGATTTCATGAACTTGAGCAGGAACGTGGCTAACTCCAGCAAGGCATCCACATGTAGGTTTTGGTAGGCATACGTCGTCACGACGCTTCGGGCCCTGCAAGGGCGGGCCGCGAGCTCGAGTCGCAAGAGACAGTGCCCGTCCGAGTAACGACGGCAGAGCTACTTTACGCAGTAGTGCACGCGCAAGGCAGCGCCATCCCGCTGGCCCGCTTCGCGCCACGGTGCGCTGCGCCGCCAGGCTACGTATCGAACTCCGTGCGGATGCCCAAGGTCTTGGGGTGGAGCACAAACGCCGGGCTCGCTGTGTAGCCGCGTGGGTGTGCGGCATCGGGTCGCACCATGAAGCCCACAACCATGGCCTTCAGAAACCCTTCGCTCAAGATGGGACCGGCGAGCTCCGAGACAAAATCACCGAGGTCCGGCTCGTGCCCAACCAACATGACGTTGGTGTCCGCGGCGAGCACGACGCTACGCGCGATCTTTGCCGTGCGTCCTCCGAGCGCGAGCTCTCGGGCGATGGCCACAGCGTCCGGACGATCGAGGGCCGCCGCGGTGAGCTCGGCCGTTTGCAGCGCGCGAACCAGTGGGCTCGAGACGATGCGCACCGGCACCTCGCCGAAGGTCTTGAGGGCATGCGCCACACGCCGAACGCCGTGCCGGCCATCCAGCGTCAACGCACGGTCCCCGTCGACACCGCTCGCGCTCTGGTCTTCGGCAATGCCATGACGCATCACAAAAAGGAGCATCTTGTCGATGTAGCAGAGCAGGCCAGACCCGGCCGCAAGAAGTGTCTTTCCGGAAAACGCTCCCGGCGGCAACGCTCCCGGCAAAGGTGTCGGCGACGCCTGCCGCGTTGCTACCGCTTGGCGCAAAAGTCACCGCCCACGAGCGCGTCGTTCTCGCCTAGTCTGTCGTGCGGCGTCCCTCCCCGGGTGTTCCGGGAGCGCGCTCCGGATCCAAGAGCATGGCCACGAAGAAGAAGACCCCCGTCAAGACCGCGTCCACCAAGAAGGCTGCGGCCCCCAGCAAAGCGGCGCCCAAGGGCAAAGCCGCCAAGGCGCCCAGCGTCAGCGACGTGCAGCGCTTCATCGAGCACATCGACGCGCTCGCGGGCACCGATCGGAAGGTCTACGAGTTCTCCGAAGAGGGCGACGTGCCGCTCTACGTCATGGCCTACGACGACGTGCCGGAGAAGGGCTACCTCACGGCGGTGAGCTTCGGCCTGTCGCTGGTGCCGCACAAAGAGTGGAAGAAGGCGCGCCCCGAGCTTCTGGTGTCGGTCAAAGACAAAGACCACGCGTGGGCCAAAGCCCTTGGCGAGGTGGCTTACCAGCTCCGCGGCAAGTGCCCCTTCGTGTTCGGCGACACCGTGGGTCTCGAGACCCCCATCGCCAAGAGCACCAAAATGTCTTCGTTCGTGGCCTTCGCGCCCATCGTGCTCGACCGCAAAGACACGGTGGTCCCGCTGTCGAGCTACCCTGTCGAGCTGCGGCAGCTCTACCCGCTCTACACCGGCGAGCGCGTCCGCATCGACAGCGAGGGCCTCGATTGGTTCCTCGAGGTCGACGGCCTGAACCCGCACGACGTCAAGCGCAAGGACTTCTCTGCAGCCGTCCCCGCGGGCAAGGCCTCCAAGAAACCGGCGCCCGCCGCAAAGGCCAAACCGGTCGCAGCCGCCAAGGCACCGGCGAAGCCTGCAAAGGCACCGGCGAAGCCTGCAAAGGCACCGGCGAAGCCTGCAAAGGCACCGGCGAAGCCTGCAAAGGCACCGGCGAAGCCCGCAAAGGCACCGGCGAAGCCCGCGAAGACCGACAAGGCCAAAGCTGCGAAGAAGCCCGCCGCCAAGGCCAAGAAGAAGGCCCGCTAACGACGCCCCGCTGCGTCGAGTTCGTAACGAGATCTCGAAGACGCCTCCCGGTGCGTGCGCAAAACCGGGAGGCTGCAGTGCGCTGCGATTGTCGCATCGAGCTCCCCGATGCGCGCGGGTCCGGCGTCAGCGTGTGCTGAACAACGACCGCTTGCTGCCGCCGCGGGTCTCCGAGACCTCGACCGCCGCAGCACGTACGTCTTCGCACAAGCGAGTGTGGTGGTCTTGGATCTCGATGGAGTCGCCTGCGGCGCTCCCCTTGTAGACCTTGGACCCGCAAGACTCGGAGCGCACCACGGTGTAGCTGCGCGGGTCGGGCATGACGGCGATCTCGCAGGCCGAGGTTGCCGAGAGTTCGTGGTTTAGCGTTGCGACGAACTTGTCGCCTTCTTGGCCCAGCACGAGCTTCGTGTACCGATCGCAGAACGCCGATGGCTGCGCGTTGGGCTGGTCGTACAGCTTCACGTCGAGCACCTTGGACACCGGCGCGGGCGTGGGCGCCGCAGCCACTGGCTTGCCGAACAAGAAGACTCTGCCCTGCGCTGTCTTTTCTTCGACCTCGATGATGCTGGGCCGAAGGTCTTCGCACATGCGCGTGCGGTGATCTTGGATGTGGATGCCACCTTGCGCGCCTGTTCCGTCGTACACCTTCGAGCCACAGGACTCGCCCTCGGTGACCTTGAAGGAACGCGGATTGGGTGCAACATACAACTCGCATGTGCCACCGAGCCGGTTCTCGAGCTTGGCGCTCAGCTTCCCGGCTTTGGACTTGGTGATCTTGAGGTTGGTGAAGCGATCACAGGACGCGTTGGGCGTGGCCTGGGCGTCGTCGTAGAGCTTGGCTTCGAGCACGGTGACGGCCCCCACGGCCTCTTGGTCCTCGCCATCGGCCACGCTCGCTTCGTCGCCCGTGTTGGTGGCGCAGCCAGCAGCAAGGGAGGCAAGGGGCAGCAAAACCAGAGCAAGACGTAGGCGCATCGCGAGAGATCTCCTTGGAGGACGTGGTGTGGAGCAGTCTCAGAGCAAGAGTGGCGCCAATGTCTTACATTTCGTCTATGGCGTTGTTCTAGGTGCTTACGGCTCGTCAAACGC
>JBIKNA010000588.1:0-3984 GCA_044358965.1 Polyangiaceae bacterium | reverse complement strand
GCGCCGCGCGCAAAGCCAAGATGGACCGCATGAACCTGCATCGCCTGGTGCAGCGCTACAACCTGCGCGAGCCCTCCCCGCTCAAAGACTAGGATTCATTTCATAACCGTCGCGAGCGCCAAAGGCCAAGGCGGGAGTGAGCCCCAAGGGATTCCCTGCGGTCACACGAGCGGAACGTACCCGATGGTTTGGAAGCACCGCGCGCAGCGACCAACGCCGGCATTCAGGGGCGCAGCAGGTTGTGAAATGAATTCTAGGGAGTCCCCGTCTCCGGTCCGTCTGGCCACCCTCGCAGCCACGGGCCGCCCGCCCCCAACGGCGACCACTGCGTGACCGATGCCCGAGGTTGGACACGCGCTCGTCGGAGGGAGAGAGAACAGCGCGGGCGGCCCCGAGGACCTTCATTTTCGGGGGGAGGAAGCAAAAGACCCCCGGGACCAACCCGCGCGCAAGGAGGGGTGCAGGAGCCGTGCCGGGACGGAAATCAACCACTTGGACACCCGTTTGGGTGACTTACGGGCGTTGCCTGCACGCCGCACGCGCAGCTTGATGCTGCATCGATGCATCACAAGTGAACCCGCCCCCTACTTCGCGCGACAAAACACATCGCCCCCGAGTGCCGTTGGGCGCTCGAGGGCGACGGGGTTCAGGCTAGCGCCGGGGCGTTAGCTCTTCTTGCGGCGACGGCGAACCATCGACAGGGCGATGACTCCGCCCACGAGCAGCGTGGACAGGTTGGCGCTCTGCGAGGGACCGGCGCTGCAGGAGAGGCCGCCGGCACCGGCCAGCGAGCCGTTGTTGGCATCGTCGACCACACCGTTGTTGTTGCCAGCGCCGCCATCGGCGCCGATGGCACCGGACGACGAGCCGCTGCCCGTACCGTCGCCCTTGACCGTGGGCTGCAGGTAGTCGGGGATCTTGTCGCCATTGCTGTCGGTGGACTCGGCGCCGTCGAGGACGCCGTCGTTGTCCGCATCGGTGTCGAGCCAGTTCTTCTTGCCGTCGGCGTCGACGTCGTCGGAGAGCTTGGCAGCCGTGGCGTCAGCGACCTCGGTCTTGGTGGGGATCGTGTCGTTGTCGTCGTCGGCGTCCAGGTAGTCCGGCTTGCCGTCGGCGTCGGTGTCGAGCGGCTTGGCCGCACCGCCGGCCCCAAGCTCGTCCTTGGTCAGCACGGTGTCACCGTCGTCGTCGTCGTCGAGGTGGTTAGGCTTGCCGTCGCCGTCCGTGTCTTGCGGGCTGGCCGCGCCGCCGGCGCCCAGCTCGTCCTTCGTGGGGACGCCGTCGTTGTCGTCGTCGGGATCGAGCATGTCGATCTTGCCGTCGCCATCGGTGTCCCGGGGCTTGTTCGGGTCGCCCACTTCTTGGCCGTCTTTGATGCCGTCACCGTCGGTGTCGGGGTTCGTCGGGTCCGAGCCGAGCTTCTTCTCGACCTCGTCGAGAAGGCCGTCGCCGTCGGTGTCGAGCCCAGCGCCGCACTTGCCCGCGGCGCACTGGCCGCTACGGCAATCGGTGCCCGTGGCGCAAGGCTGGCCCTCGGGCTTGCCGCACTTGTTGTCTGCGTCGAAGCAGTCGCCGGTGCGGCACTTGCCGTCGGCCGCGGGCGGCCCGCAGACTTCGTCGTTGAGCAGACCGCACCTGTTGTCGGTGGTGCTGCACGCGCCGCTGGCACACATGCGCGTGCCGATGGCCGTGGTGCACTTGCCGCTGGCCGGCGCCGCGGCCGGAAGCGCCGTGCCGTTGGGGATCTTGGGGGTGCATGCGCCGAAGGCGTTGTTGTCCACCGCATCGCAGAACTTGCCAGCGCCGCAGTCGGCAACCTCGCTGGCGATCTTGCAGCCCTTGATGCACTTGCCGGTGCCCACGTCGCACTGCGTGCCCGTGTGCCCGATGCACTCTGCGTTGGTGGTGCACTTGCCGCAAAGGCCCGTGGCCGCCGGCGGAACACCTTTGCAGGTGGGGTTCGCCTCGGGGCACACCGCAGCGCCCACATCGCCAAAGTCCGTGGTGCACTGGTCGGTGCACTTGCCTTTGTCGGCGCCGGTGGTGACACACAGCGGCTTGCCCGCCGTGGGGCACGAAGGCGCCGGGTTGCCACCAAAGTTGCTGGCGCACGCCGTGCACTTGAAGGCCTTGGTGCCTTGCCCAAGGATGGTGACGTCGGAGCTCAGGCAGATGGGCTTGTTCTCGAAGCCGTTGCCGCCGCACTCGCCGTGATCGGACTCTTCTGCGGCCGGGTTGGCCGGACAGGCTCCGGTGTAGAAGCGAAGGTCATCGACGTCGCCGTTGCCGTTGGCCTGCTGCACACCGCCGCAGTTCTGGGACCCGCAGAAGGTCTCGAACTTGAGGGCCAGAAAGCCCGTCTGCGTGGCCGTGAACTGCTTCTTGGTGAACTGCCACTTGCCGTTGGTGACGTAGCCCGAGACGGCGCCGGTGCTGGGAATGCCGAGGTCCGTGCCGAGCTGGCCTGCGTCGCCCATGAGCCAGTGCTCGCTGGCGCTGTTGTCGCTAGGCTTGGGCGGGTTGCCCGCCGGCTGGTTGGGGACGCCGGCGTTGTTCGTGTAGTTGAAGCCCACGAAGGTGGAGCCGCTGGGCGCGCTGGAGCGCAGCCAAGCGGTCACGCAGTACGTGCTGCCGTTGGTGACGGCAATGGGCGTGCTCTGGAACACGCGGCCACCAGACGTCTGGGAGGTCTCCCGGACGTACTTGCCGGCGCACGACGGGGCGACGTCTGTCGCCGAGTCGCGCATGGGCAACGAGTTTGCCGTGCAGGCCACATCTTGGAACTGCACCGGCGTGGTGGAGCAGCGGTACCGCGTGTGCGGCGTGGCTTGCTCCCAGTTCTCCGAGAACGTGAGCGTTTGGGCGTGGGCCGAGCCCGCGACCAGCAGACCCGTGGTGATACCCAGGGTAATTCGACCTAGTTTCATCGCTATCTCCTCCCTTCGCCTTACTTCTCGATGTGGAACTCGACGCGACGATTGTTCTTACGGCCGTCGTCGGTGTTGTTGGTGTCGATGGGCTTGTCTTGGCCAAACCCTGCGCTGCCGAGGCGCTCTTTGGCAATGCCGTTCTTGGTGAGCCACTTGACGACGCTGGCAGCGCGGTCCGCGCTGAGCTTCTTGTTCATGGCAGCGTTGCCCTTGTTGTCCGTGTGACCTTCGACGCGAAGCTTCGCGATCTCCGGGTGCTCCGTCAGCACGTTCTTCACGGCCAGCAAGATCTCTTCGCTGTCCTTGCCGGGGAGAATGTCGGCGCTGCCGGTCTTGAACTTGACCTGATCCAAGATCAAGATCTGACCGTCCTTGACCACGGCCTTGGGGCAGCCGTTCTTCTTGGGATCCGGGTCCGGCGCGCCGGGCTCGTCGGGGCACGCATCGTCCTTGTTGGCGATGCCGTCCTTGTCCCGATCGTTGTCGGGGCAACCGTTGGTCTTCGGGTCCGTGGTCTTGAGGCCCGGCTCCGTGGGGCAGGCATCGACCTTGTCGAAGACACCATCGCCATCGGTGTCCGGGCAGCCGTGGAGCGACTTGTCCTCGTTGGCCTTGCCCGGGTCATCGGGGCACGCATCGTCCTTGTCGAGAATGCCGTCCTTGTCGCGGTCGCCCGGCGCGGGGCAGCCGTTGGTCTTCGGATCGCTGGTGGCGACGCCGGGGACATCGGGGCACGCATCGTCCTGGTCGAGGATGCCGTCGCGGTCGCGGTCTTTGGGCGCCTCGGGGGGGCAGCCGTGTTTGGACGGGTCGTCGTTGGGAACGCCCTTGACCGTCGGGCAAGCGTCCTGCTTGTCGGGAATGCCGTCGCCATCGGAATCGAGGATGATCTCCGGCGCGTACTCGACGAGCGCGAGGCCGCGGAACCGCGGCGCGCCGTAGCCATTGGTGAGGCCGGTGCCGAGGCCGCCACCTACGTTGATGGATCCGATGCGGTAGTGGGCGCCCAAGAGGGCCTCTACCGGCGTGGAGAACTCCCGGAAGAATCCCCCGT
>JBIKNA010000587.1:0-4009 GCA_044358965.1 Polyangiaceae bacterium | reverse complement strand
CATGGCCGCACGGAAACGAGCATCGTCGGCCAAGCGGTGCTGGGGGAAGGCGCGCTCGACCTCGGCAAAGCGGGCGAGGGCCTCGGAGCGCCGCTTGGCCGCAGCGCTGGCCTTGGCCCCCGAGTAGAGTGCCGTGACCTTCTCTTCTTGGCCCTCGCAGGCACCGATGGCATCGCCCCAAGCGTCCGCCGAACGCTCCCCGCGCGGGGCCGCTGTGGCAACGACGCTGAGCGCACGACAGAGTGCAGCCCCGGGGCCCTTGAGCTCGCGGCGCAGGTCTTGGGCCACGCTCGTTGCTCGCCCCGGGTCGCCGGCATCGAGCCACGCCTGCGCCTGCCGCGCACGCTCGTCGGCAGTGAGCGGCGCGGGTTGACCCAACAGCGCGGCCGCACGAGCGCGGAGTTCCGCCGCGTGCACACCGTCGGCGTACCTTGGCGCTTCGAGCAACACGCGGGTGGCCAGATCGAATGCCTCCCGCGCTTGCAGTCTGGGCTCGGCGCCCGGCGCGTCGAGGAGCGCCTGGGCAATCTTGGCGGTGACGTCTACCCAGCGCTGGCCTCGGGGGTTCTTTTGCAGCCACGCGCGCAGCTCCGGGAGCGCTTTGGCCTTGTCGCCGCGGGCCCAGTGGCAATCGCCCAAAACCAGACGCGCGTCGTCGTCGACCCCTGTGCCACTGACTTTGGAGGCGCGGTCCATGGCCGCTTCGGTGTTGCCCTGACGGGCGAACAGCTGCGCCGCCCGCAGGTTGGCAAAGGGCGCGAGCTTGCACGTTCCCGCGGCGGCGCGATCGAAGGACTGGACGGCTTCGTCGGCTTTGCCCGCCGCAGAGAGCCGCGAAGCTGCAAGGTAGTGCAGAGCACACGTGTCATCGGGGCCAAGGCCTGGCTGCGCGAGGAGCGCCGACAACAGCGTTGCCGCCCGCAGCGGATCCTTCTCCTCGTCGGCTACGCGGACCTGTGCCAGGCGGGCATCGAGCAAAAGGACGGGCAGCTCGGGCTCTGCCGCGGGCGGCATGGCCATCATTGCGCCGGAGGCCGTGGCGAGCGGCGCCGAGGACACCACGGGGGTGGGGGCTGGTGCCGTACCTTGACCGCGGCACCCCAAGGCCAGCACACCGACCCCCATGGCCAAGGCCAACGAGGGTCCCGCAAGCTTCAGCCTTTGTCGTCTTTCTTTCGCCATGCTTCTTCGGCGTCCTCTTCTTCGCGAGCGAGGGTAGCGCGCTTCTGCGCTTGCTCCCACTTCTCCCTGTCGCGGTCCATGACCTTTGCGCCCGCCCGGGCGAGCAGCAGCGCCTGCTGCTCTTCCAGTGTTCGCGCGCGTGCCTCGGCCTCGGCCTGGGCAGCGCGATGGGTGACCTCGTCGAGACCTCGTTGCCGGGCGTCGGCCCCCATGCGAAACGCCGTGGCCCGCTCGAGATCCCGGGCGGTCAGCGCGCCGGCTTCCAGCGCGGCGCGCTCGTCGGCAAGCACCCGCTGCGTGGATGCAGCCTCTTGCGCCGCGCGCTGCTCGGCCGCAGCACGCTGCTCCCTTGCGCGCTCTTCTTGCTGAAGTGCCTTGGCCAGCTCCATCGCAGCCTTGTCTTTTTCGTCTTCGCGAACCCGCTGCAGGGCATCGCGTGGATAGGACTTCTTGGGCACGCCAACGTTTTAGCAGGCGGCGCCTGCGGGCGCACGGAGCCGCGCCGGCTCCTTAGAATTCACTTCATAGCCGTCGCGAGCGCCCGAAGGCCAAGGCGGGAGCGAGCACGGAGCGCAACAACCTCTGGGTTTCGAGCACCGCGCGCAGCGACCAACGCCGGCGTTCGGGGGCGCAGCAGGCTATGAAATGAATTCTAGCCTTGCGCCCACTCTTGGAGCGAGCGCACGGACACCTTGGTGTCGCCCTTTTGGGCCTCGAGGGCGTCGCAGGCCGCCAGCGCCGCAGCCATGGTGGTGAAGTACGGCACGTTGGCGAGCAACGTTTGCCGGCGGAGGGAGTAGCTGTCTTTGACCTCTCGGGCGCCCACCGTGGTGTTTACGACCACGCTGATGTGGCCCGAGCGGATCTCGTCGACCACGTGCGGAGTGCCCTCGAGCACCTTGTTGACGATGGTGACGGGTACCCGCGCGCGTTCGAGCGCCGCTGCGGTGCCACGGGTGGCGCACAAGTCGAAGCCAAGGGACCGAAGGCGGCGGGCCACGATGCAGGCGACGGGCTTGTCTTCGTCTTTGACGCTAATGAAGACGCGTTTCTTGGCGCCCTTCCCATCCGGCGGACGGATATCGAGGCCACTGGCGAGCATGCTCTTGGCGAAGGCCCGCGCAAACGTGTCCGAGATGCCCATGACCTCGCCGGTGGAGCGCATCTCTGGGCCCAAGATGGTGTCGACGCCCGGAAACTTGGCGAAGGGGAAGACGCTCTCCTTGACGGCCACATGCCGCGGCGTGTCGAGATCGAAGACACCAAGTTCGTCGAGGCTACGACCGGCCATGACCTTGGCGGCGATGCGCGCCAAGGGCCGGCCCGTGGCCTTGGAGACGAATGGCACCGTACGGCTTGCCCGGGGGTTGACCTCGAGGATGTAGATCTCGCCGCCTTTGACTGCAAACTGCACGTTCATGAGACCGACGACGCCGAGTTCGAGGGCCAACATGCGGGTCTGCTCCTCGATGGAGAGCATGACGTCGAGCCCGAGGGAATACGGCGGCAGCACGCTGGACGAATCGCCGGAGTGCACCCCCGCTTCCTCGATGTGCTGCATCAAGGCACCGATGACGGCGCGTTTGCCGTCGGACACGCAGTCCACGTCGACCTCGATGGCGTCTTTGAGGAACTCGTCGACGAGGATGGTCTGCGTACCGGCGTCCCGGGCCGCCTCGATGGCCAGATGGACGTAGTTCTCGAGCTCGGCCCGGCTGTAGGCGATCATCATGGCACGGCCACCGAGCACGTAGCTCGGGCGCACCAGCACCGGGTAGCCGATCTCGTCGGCAATACGGAAGGCCTCGTCGACGCCCTTGGCGATGCCGCTCTTGGGCCGGCGCAGCGAGAGCTTCTGGAGCAGATCGTCGAAGCGACCGCGGTCTTCGGCGCGATCGATGGCGTCTGCGGTGGTGCCCAAGAGGCGCACGCCACGCTGCTCGAGGGGCACCGCCAGCTTGAGCGGCGTCTGCCCACCAAACTGCACGATGACCCCCTCGGGCTTTTCTTCGTCGCAGATGGCGAGCACATCTTCGAGCGTGAGCGGCTCGAAGTAGAGCTTGTCGGCGGTGTCGTAGTCTGTGGACACCGTCTCGGGGTTACAGTTGACCATGATGGTCTGGTAGCCGAGTTCGCGCAGGGCCTGCACTGCGTGCACGCAGCAATAGTCGAACTCGATGCCTTGGCCGATGCGGTTGGGACCGCCGCCCAAGATGACGACCTTGCGCGCTTGGCGGTCTACGCCGGACTCGGTCTCCGTCTCGTAGGCAGAGTAGAGGTACGGCGTGTGTGCCAGGAACTCTCCCGCGCAGGTGTCGACGCGGCCATAGGTGGCCCGTACGCCAAGGCTGGTGCGGAGCGCCCGGACTTCGTCTTCGGTGCTCTTGATGAGCTTGGCGATCTGGCGATCGGAGAAGCCAAGCCGCTTTGCCCGGCGCATGAGGCGAGCATCGGGACTCTTGCCCGCGAGCTCTTGCTCCATGGAGACGATGGCGCCGAGGTGCGCAAGAAACCACGGGTCGATACCGGTGATCTGGTTGATCTCGGCCTGGCTGATGCCGGTGCGCAACGCATCGCCCACGTAGAACAAGCGCTCCGCGGCGGGGATCCGAATGGATCGCAGCAGTGCGTCGCGCAGCTCGTTTGGCGCCAAAGGAGACAAGTCTTTGGGGCTCTCGTGTTCGGCGGGCTCCATGCCCAGATCGCGCGAGCGCTTGGGCTCGGCGATGCGACGGTAGTCCACCCGGTCGAGCAACGAGTCGAAGCCGTCTTTGCCCGTCTCTAGCGAACGTGCAGCCTTCTGCAAGGCTTCGGAGAAGGTCCGGCC
>JBIKNA010000188.1:0-13284 GCA_044358965.1 Polyangiaceae bacterium | reverse complement strand
CGGTTTCGGCACGATGGCGCTGCAAGGCTGCAGCGATGACGAGACCAAGAGCTCCAGCTCCAGCTCCAGCAGCTCGGGCGGCGCCGACGGCGGCGGCTCCAGCTCCAGCTCCAGCTCCAGCTCCAGCAGCTCGGGCGGCACCGACGGCGGCTCGGACTCGAGCTCCACCACCCTCTACCAGCGCTTGGGCGGCAACGCCGGCATCAAGGGCGCGGTCAAGGCCATCGTGGAAGCCGAAGTGAAGGACGCGGACATCGCGTCGTTCTTCTTCTTCCAGAGCTCCAAGAACGGCGGCCCGGCCGATGGACACCCCTCCGTCGCGGCCATCGAAGAGTGCCTCGTGCTCCAGCTCGGCGAAGTTTCCGGCGGCCCCGAGAAGTACTCGAACGCCAAGACCACGGACGGCCACACCTGCCGTGACATGAAGACCGCGCACACGGGCTTCAACATCTCGGACAAGACCTTCGACAAGTTCGTCACCATCGCCGCGGGCGTCCTCAAGACGGCGGGCGTGGCCGACGCGGACATCGCGACCATCGGCACCGTGCTCAACGGCACCAAGAAGGACATCTCGTCCGCCAACGGCGTCGACAAGTTCACGCCCCCCAAAAACTGAGCTGAAGAGCGCTCCGTGAACCTACGCTGGAAAAAAGCCCTGATCTCGTCGGCCGTGGCCTTCACGGGATTCATGGCTTTTGGGGGCTTCCTGCACACAAGTGCGGGACGCCCCCTCCTGCGTCGGATCGGCGGCTGCCCTGTTGGCAAGGTTTCGCCCACCGTTGTTCAAGCCGAACGCGACCGCGTCGTTGCGAGCCAACGGGGTACTGCTTCCGCTCCCGAGGGAGTACTGCCACTGGCCCTGCGCCGCGACGACCTGAGCACCGTCAAGGCATGGACCAAGGCCAAGAAACTCGAATGCGAAGAGAAGCGAGAGGGCACGGTCTACGCGTGTACCAACGTGCCCGCGCAGGTCTTCGACGATTCCGCGCCGGCGGGTGATGTGCTCCCGGAGCTGGTGTTCGGCTTCCGAGTCGAAACCAAGAAGCTCGAGAGCATTCAGGCATTCCGCACGGGCCTCACCGCCGCCCAGGCAGCGGCACACACAAATCGCGTTCGTGACCGTCTTCGCAGCAAGCTTGGAGCGCCCACCGTCGACAAGGGCCCTGGTGACAGCACTGGGCCGTACGACGCAGCGACGCTAGGCAAGCCGTTCGCTACGGTTTCCGTGCAGTACCGCTTCAGCGATCTGGTCATCGACGTCACCACCACCAGCATCCCGGGCAGCGGCGTAGCCTTCCGCGAAAACTACCTGAGCGGCTTGGCCGGCTCGTAGCGCGCGCGTCCGTCAGCTCAGCCCAACACGCGACCAGCGGCGCGCAAAAGCGCACCGGCGCTGGTGACGCTCAGCACTTGCGCGCCAGCGTGCGCGTAGCGTGCCATGGCGCTGTCCGCGCCCCCGGCCTGTGCAGACTGTTCGGGCGAGAGCCAGTACACGGCCCGTGCACGTCGAACCACGTGGGCGAGATCGTCGGCCCCATCCGCCAAGAAGTTGGTGCGTCCGTCGCTCAGAATCACCACGGTGCTGCGATGCGAAAGCTTGGCCCCGTACTCGCGCCGGAACTGCCCAAGCACGCGACCAAGGTTGGTGTTGCCCACCACCGAGACAACCGCCCCGGAATAGGCCCGCGCCAACGCTGCGGGCGCCGGGAGTGACGCGAAGACCTCGGTGACTTCGCCCAATTCGCTCACGAACACAAACGAGCGCGTGCGCTCCGTGAGTGCCTGCGCCACATGGGCAAACTCCAGCAAGAAAGCAGAGTAGGCGCGCACCGATTCGCTGATGTCACAGAGCACAAAGAGCTCCGGCTTTGGTCGCTTGCGCTGCTTTCGTGCAATATGCACAGGCACAAAGTTGGTGCGCCGGGCCCGACGCAACGTTGCATGAACGTCGATACGGCCAAGCCGCGACCGTCGGGTTCGCACCCGGTTTCTGCCCGCCAGCCGCGACAAGAATCGCTGCACCGCCAGCTTCACCTGCCGAGACTGCTCGACATCAAGCTCTGGGAGCGGCACCCCCAGCGGGTCTCCCTCGGCACGAGCTCGGGCACGCGCGTCTTCGAGCGACTCGAAGCCGCTCCGAACGAACCGACGGACCTCGTCCCCGGCGCGTTCGAGCTCTGTCTTGAGTGCGGCGACCAACAAGTCCGCACGTCCGGCGCCAATGGCATCTGCCAGCTTGCTGCGGAGCACCCCAAGCTGCCCATGGGCAGACGGAAGTCCCATGCGCGCGAGCAGCTTGTGCGTGAAGAAACCCACCTGCGTGGGCGCCTGCATGGCCCGCAGTTCGGCGGCGGTCCCTGCCAAGGAGAGCAGTCGGTCGAGTTCCGGGCCTCGTTCGAGCAGGGCGCCCAAGGGTGTCAACTCGGCACCTGTCTGCGTCGCAGCGAGCGCGCGCATCAGCTCCTCTAGCGCCTCCACCTCGTGCTCGGCGAACCCCTTCCCCAGAAGACGGTCACGAAGGCGCCGGGCGTCCCGCTGCGCCGTAAAGAAGCGCTCAAACTCTAGGTCGAAGCGTGGTCGCTGCCCCCGGTCCGTCACCAAACATGCAGCGATGCCGTCGCGAACGGCCTCTTTGCGAGACCAGCCAAGCAGCGCCACCACGCGCGCCACGTCCACGGCCTGCGACGTGGCGATGGTGAACCCTGCTCGCCGCAAGACCCACAGAAACTCGTCGAGGACCCGGATGAGAGCCCGCGCATCGCTCACGGCAAAGGCTCGGCGGGTTCGGCCAAGAGAGTGTCGACTATGGCGCGCGTGGCCGCATCTGCGCGCGGGTCGAAGCCGACCTGCACATGTCGAACAACCCCTTTGCGGTCGATCACAAACAATGTGGGCAGCGCGGACACGAAGTACTTGCCTGCAATTTTGGCCTCGGGGTCGAGGACGATGGGGTAGCGAACCCCGAGACGCGTGGCCGTGACCGCAGCGGATTCGGCGCCATCGCTGGTGATGCCCACGACGGTAAGGCCCAACGCCCCCTTCTGCGAAGCAAGCGCAGATAGCGCGGGCATGCTGACCCGACAGGGGCCACAGAACGAGGCCCAAAAGTCCACGATGACGACACGGCCACGCAGCTGGGCCAGGCTTGATGGCGCTCCGGCGAAGGGCATGGGGCGCTCCCACTCGGGGGCAAATGCGCCAACGAACTCCCGGCGAAGGAGGTCGTTCTCTGCGGGGCGGGCCTCGGTGACCACGGCAATGGCCAGCGACTTGGCGTCCCTGATGAGCGAAAGTGTGAGCGTATCGCCAGCCGCGTGCGATGAAACCGCCTGGGTGACCTGCTCTGGGGCCGCCACCGGTGCACCGTCGACCGCGACAATTCGATCACCCGCCTGCAAACCCGCCCGTTGCGCGGGCGAGCCGCGACCGACCCGGGTGATGGGAACGCCAGTGCCCCCGGCCCCGGGCGCCATACCAACACCCAACCAGGCCCGCCCGCTCGCGCGCGGAGCTGCCCCTTGAACGGGCCCCGCGGCAGCCGTAGCCACCGAGAGAAGCAAGCAGAGGCCCGCAACAAGGGCCTTTTTGCGCGGAATGAACACGGCCCTTGAATTGTAGGTCACAAAGCAGCGTGGCGCGCCATCGGTCGGAGGGCGCGCCACGAAACAAGCTCGAAAGGTTTTCCTAAGGTCCCAACCGCCCCCACAAATGGGGGGCGAGCCTGGGTCGTAAAGCAAGGAAGCATCCGGCTCGAAGGAGGCCGGGGCGGGTCACCCACCCGCACTCAAGAAGCTAAGTTGAAAGCGAAAGTACGAAGCGAATCTAGGGAAGTAAGCGAACGCCATGAAGATATGCACGAGCCAGGCCAAGATAAAATGCCGTTTGATTTTATGGTGATAGACCTTTGACCCTGTGGCGCGCGCGTTGAGCCCGAGGGCACTCGGGTCGCGATCGGGGCATGACTACGCAAGTATTTCCTAGTTGGCACGATCCTTCCGTCAACGAGGCCCGGACCTGGGCTGCGATGAGGAACCCACGAACCCAAAAGGCATCGTTGACACCCCGCGTGGGCTGAGTATGTTGCGTCTCCCCACGCGATGGGAGCCCTCCCCAAAGGGGGCCGCTCAAAGCCAAGGGCGCCCGTAGCTCAGCTGGATAGAGCACTGGCCTACGAAGCCAGGTGTCGAAAGTTCGAATCTTTCCGGGCGCGCTTTACTCCTCTCCTCCCCCCGAGAGTCGCAGTGTCAGACCTCGAGAGCGCTGCTGATTCCGCGGAAGCGGAAAGCTGTTCGACAGACGAGCGCTGGATGCGCGAGGCCATGTCTCTTGCGGATGAGGCCGCTGCCGTTGGCGACGTACCGGTCGGCTGCGTGGTCGTTGGCCCCGACGGAGTTCGTTGGGGCACCGGCAAAAATGCACGCGAGGAAGATCAAGATCCGACCGCGCACGCCGAGCTGCTTGCACTTCGGGCGGCCGCCAAACACCGAGGCGCATGGCGTCTCGAAGGCGCCACGGTCTACGTCACCTTGGAGCCATGCGCCATGTGCGCGGGTGCTCTCGTTCTGGCGCGTGTGGCACGCGTCGTGTTTGGCTGCACGGATCCCAAAGGCGGTGCGTGCACCACGCTGTACAGCATCGGCGACGACGTCCGCTTGAACCACCGATTCGCGCTCACCGGACAGGTGCTCGAAGCTGACTGCGCAGCACAGCTCAAGAGCTTCTTCGCAGCGCTTCGCAAGAACAAGAAATCCGCGACGCACCCAAGCTCCGACGGCGAAGCAACCTAGACGCGCGCGCCAGGCAGGGGTGGCAGGGGTCACCGCTGCTCAGAAGGCGTTGGGATCCTCTGCGGGCGGCTGCCATTCGTCGTCCTCGGTGCCTTCGCGGCGGGTGCTCGAAACCGGAGGTCGCGGCGCCGGTCGAGGCGCACTTGCCTTGTGGAACTCGATGGTTTGCCCCAGCGCCTCGGCGTACTCGCCGGCCGAAATCTTGTGGGTCTTGTGCGCCGCCTTCATGAGCGTATGCAAGTGGGCCATCCACCCCTCGGGCACCCGGCCTGCGTCGTAGTGACCGTGAAATCGCAGTGGCGAGGGCAACACAGATGCAAGGTACATACTCTCTGCCAGATTGAGCTCTTCGGGCCGACGAGCAAAGAAGTGCTCTGCGGCCCGGGTCACGCCGTAGATGTCGGGCCCGAACTCGATGATGTTCAGATACAGCTCCATCATCTCGTCTTTGCTGAAGTTCTGCTCGAGGTAGTCGGTGAGCAACAGCTCCTCGAGTTTGCGCCCAAGTGTCTTGTCGCGCTTCAGGAACAGGTTCTTCGACAGCTGCATCGAGATGGTGCTCGCACCGCGCACAAACCTGCGGGCCTTCAGGTTGGCCACGAGCGAGTTCCGGAAGGCGCCGTGATTGAATCCCCGATGCCGGAAGAACCCGCCGTCTTCGGTGGTCAGCACGGCCACCTGCATTAAGGGGCTGATGTGCTCGAGCTCCGTCCAGTTGCCACTTTGCGGTCCGGTGCTCTCATCCTTCATCTGCCCGTCGGCGCCATACACACGGTGCGCAAACGGCTTGGCAAAGCGGTCCCGGGCCAGCTCCGTGGGGACTTCGGTGAAGCGACACGCGTTGCCCACATGATGGTCCAGCACGAGATCATCCAGGCGCCGGGTGTCGAAGACAAGGCGCGCCGTCGCGCCAAAGGTCCCCGCCACACGGGCTCCTTTGATGGTGGGCACGAGCGCCTGCGGGAGGCTGTCGAGAATGCCCTGACACGTTGCCGGATACACCTCCGCGGACATGCTCATGGCGACGTGGTCCGGCAGTTGCTCGAAGGTCCCGTGCGCGCTCGCCTTGAGCTGGCCGATCTCGAAGTTGGCGTCGTCAAGGCGGAGCACCCCCTCGTCGGTCAGCACGCCGCGACCGCCCAAAGCGGCGTCCACCCCACGCATCACGTCGACGGCAAGACGAGGCTCCTTGATGGAGACGCCGTGCACCCGCAGCTGCGTATCGAACGTGAGTTCTGCGCCTTTGTTCCCGAGAATCCATCGCCCCTTGGCGGTGGCAGTGCCCCGCGCCAAATCCACGAGCCCCAAGTCCCCTTCCTTGAGACCCAACCCCGACATGGGCACGGGGCCGCCAGACAGCTCCACACGCAAGTCCCCGTCTTCGGGAAGATCCGCCCGAAGCGAGAGCGTTGGTCCCGCGGCCTCTGGGCTCGTCGCGTACGTCACGTGCAAGATCCCCTGCCGGCGGACAATCGAAAGTGGCCCTGGCCCAAGGGACAGATCGCTATCGCGAACATGCAGCGCAAGCCGAAGCTCATGCACCTCGACGCTGCTACCCACTGGAAGCTTCTCGCTCGCCGCTTTGCTCAAGGTTTGGATGCGGGCGTAGGCCTTTCGCAGCTCGGGCAGCTTGACGAAGGGCTTGCCGGCGTTCGGATCCGGAGGCTCCGGCGCCTTGGTCTTTCCCTTCTTGGGCGACGCAGGCAACGCGACAGGCACGGGTACGCTCGGTGCAGAAACACTCGCAACGGGGGGCGGAGCGTCCTTCGGTACCCGTTGGATGGCGACAGCCACAGTGGCCGTTCGCGCGCGGACCCGCTCGAGCCCGGCGGCTGGAGACCAATCCACTTCGGCTCCTTCGACCTCGGCGGAAGCTTCGCCAAGCGACGCCTTGAACCACTGGGCGCTGGCATGGACGGATGCATCCGTCTTGCGAATGGCGAGCCCCCGCGCCGCGACCTCGCCAGAAGTCAGTCCGCGCCAGACCAGGTCGACACCGTCGAGGGAGAGTTCTGCCGACGGTGCGCGCTCGGAGCTGCCCGGTGCACGTGGCTCGCTGTTGCGAAACGCCGTCAAGCGATCGCGGACTAGGTCAGGGTCTCCGTCGAGCTCCAAGCGCCCACCGTGACCCGCTACCGAAGTCAACGCGATGGTTGCACTGGTCTCGGCGCGCACTTCGTTCAGGTAGAGAGCGACGCCGGGCACCCCTTGCGGCCGTATGACGACATTTTCGAGGGTGACCGCAAACCATCCCGGAACGACACGGCCAACCTGTACATCCAGTCGACGCTTCTGCGCCGTCCGCTCGACGCGGGCGCGCACCAACGCACCGAACGAACCGGCGAAGACGAGCGCGACCACAGCAAGCAGAATGGCCGCCCCGAGGGCGACGCGTCGAAAGCGCATGTACCGGTTGGGATTGTAACGCGCGAACGGCCAAGACTCTTCTTTGCGGCTGTGAAGTCCCGGCGCCGCAAAGAAAAATCCGTCAAAAACTTGCGCCGAGCTGCAACCCTGTCAGGCCCATGGGGGACAGGCGCAGGCGTCTCCAGCCACCCGCCGTGCCCTCGCGCTCCCATACGGGCACAATCTCATAGGCGAGCAAAAGCGAATCGACGGCCATGATGGCAGCAGCTCCCACGGCGCCGCCAATGAGCGCGCCCGTCTCTGTAGGAGCAGTCTCGTTTGTCCGTGTAGGGAATGCCGAGCCGATCCCAAAGCCCATGATGGCGCCAAGCCCTGGCCCGACGATACGGAGCCCCATGGAGAGCCCGGAGTACGAGTATTGGGCGTGAAGGAGGTGGATGATGGGAGTGCAGCCAAGGTAGGTGATGCCGCCCGTCACGTAGAGCGGGCCCGCATCGAGAGCGACCCCGGAAAGAAACTGCGCCGCAGCAGCAGCCTCGCAGAGCAGCGACTGGTAGCCATACCACCGCACCGGAGGGCCACTCTCCCGTGGAGCATCGACGGGCGGCGGTGGCGCTGCAGAGGCCGAGGGGCGAGGCGTTGGGGTGGCTTCGGGGGCTGGTCCCGCATCTGCTCCCGACGTTTGCGCCATGGCAGACGGCGTACCCGAGACAAGGGCAATCAGGACAGAGACAGCAACCACACGCGAACCCACGACGTCGATATAGCGCAGATCGGTACGCCGGCGCTGAGGCAGTTCTCAGCGCCAGTGATTGACCGCATACTTCGCAAAATCAGTCTGCGCTGCGCGATCACCGTGATGCAGACCTACACGACGCAAGTCAGGGATGGCCTTGAGCCACCGCAGAAGCTCTCCGCGGTCCGCATGTGCCGACAGCCCCTTGAGCGTCGCAACTTGGGCCCGCACGGTCACCGTCTGCCCATCGATGTGCACGGTGCCCCCCCGTTGTGCGGCGTCCTGGATACGCCGTCCGGGGGTATTCGGAGCCTGATAGCCGACGAAGAGCACGGTGGTCCGTTCGTCGGGTAAACCTGCAGCCAAGTGGCCGAGGATGCGACCTCCGGTGCACATGCCCGACCCAGCGATGACGATCATGGGCTCGTCGGTATCGGTCAGGCGTCGAGAATCGCGCCCGGACTCCACGGCGAAGAGATTCGCGAAGTCGAGCGGATCATCGCCCTTGGCTAGCTTGTCCAAGGCGTCTTTGTCGAACAGGGACCGGAATCGCTGATACGCCGCGGTCATGGAGAGCCCCATAGGCGTGTCGATCGCCACAGGAATGCTGGGAATGCGTCCGCTCTCGACGAGGGTATTCAGAAAGTAGAGCAACACCTGTGTCCGCCCGATGGCAAACGCCGGGATCAGGATCTTGCCACCACGGCGCACGGCGTCTTTGACAGCTCGCTCGAGGTCCGCCTCGATTTGCGCGTGGGTATGCGCATGGTCGCGAGCTCCGTAGGTGGACTCGACGATGGCCAAGTCTACGGGGCGGCCATGGCTCCAGCTGGTGTTCGGGTCCCTCAGGATGGGGCTGTCCCAACGCCCCAAGTCGCCGGAGACAATGACACGACTCTTGGCACTTTGGATCTCGACGCTTGCGGACCCAAGAATGTGTCCAGCTTCGTGCATCGTGACCGATAGAGCCCCGAGGGTGATGCTCCGACCATAGCCAATTGGTGACACTTGCGACCGAACTTGCGCGAGGACGTCCGCTTGACGTCGTCCATCGACGCGCTGCATCCGCAGGCTGTCCTCGAGGGAAATGAGCGCGATGGCCAGCGTGGCAGGCGTTGCGTAGATGCGCCCTCTGTACCCCGCCTCGAGCAAAGCGGGAATGTTGCCGATATGGTCTTGATGCCCATGCGTCAAGACCACCGCGTCGGCCTCTAGTGCGCCTTCAGGAAGCGCATCGGAGCCTTCTCCCTGCGCGACTCCGCAGTCCACGAGCAGGCGTGCTCCCGAGAGTTCCAGCATCGTCGCAGCGCCAGTGACCTGAAACGCCGCACCGAGCAGCCGAGCATGCCCGTCGGGCAGCGCATGCTCGACAGTGAGTGGCAGTACGAGGGGCGTCGTCATGTTGGATTGTTCCCGGAGAATTGAGAGGGCGCACATGCCACCCGGCCGGCGTGGCGAGACACACGAACAGGGTAGCCGGCGGCTTCTGCGGGTGAAACGGTGAGGACGGTTTCGCGGCTCCCTGCCCCGGAGCAGTCGGCCCGTGGATCGCTCCGAGGCGTAAAGTTGCAGTGGGGCGACACCACACCTCGGGCTATGTGTATGAAATTCATAGGTGAGCCGTCGGCACACCTAGTGCTTCTGGGTAAGGAATCCCCGCACCGAAGCGGGGCGTCACCAAGGAGCCTGCCGTGCGCGTCGATCGTTCCAAGTTCGTGTCCTTTGCTCTCGCCATCTCTGCCACCACCGCCACGGTCGTTGGCTGCGCATCGCCCGACGGCGGAGAGGACCTTGGGGATCAGACGGCGGACGCCGTCACGGGCGGGACCTGTACTGCGACGTCGATTCGAAAGCCTGGTGAAGGCAGCATGAAGCCCTTCGCATACCAAGAGGGGTTCTGCTTCGACCTTGCCGTGAGCACCGGCGCCCCCGACGCCGAAGGGGTCACCTACAAGTTCTTCGACTTCGTGCACGAGCACTGTCGCATGTATAGCGCGCAACTGCAGCCAGCCGTGGCCAAGAAGGTTCAAGAGTGTTTGCAAAAGTCGGACACGCGGCGTCGAAACGCAGACGGTGAAGCCACCGAAGAGTTTGACGCGATGGCCATGTACAACTGCGGCAAAAACGCGCTGAACTCCATTTGCAACGATGGCATTGATCAACGCGTCAAGGGGCGCTGCGATCGTGTCGTTGGCAACCTCGAAGACGGAGAGACGCCGCTCGCCGTCCGGAACAAGCTTCACAACCAGTGCATGCGCATCATGTCCGGCCTGAAGGTATCCGCCCGAGACCAGATGGAGAAGTGCACGCAGCAGGGCTTCGATCTGGACTCCTGCATCGAGGGCCTCGAAGAGGACTTCGGGCGCGCGCAAAACGTCGCCGATGTCGAGGGCCAGGCACAGGAACCCCTGCCCGCGCCGGCCAACGAGTGTGTTTCGCAGCTGTACGGGTCGCCCTACACCACGGCGGAGCGCAACGAGAAGCTCGCCTACTGCAAAGACATGAGCGAGCGGGTGGCCGGCGGCGGCGGCGGCACCAACGCTGCCTACCGGAAGTTCCTCGAAGCCAAGTGCTCTTCCTATGTGACCAAGTTCGACCGGCCTGCTGCAGATCTCGCCATCGGCTGCCTCCAAGATGCCAGCGAGCAGCCTGGAGGCACGGGTCGAGTGATCTACTCGTGCGGTACGACGGCTTTGAAGCACATCTGCCGCGAGAGCGCCTTGGACGCCACGTGCAAGGCCCTGGTGGACGAGATTGGCACGGCGTCCAAGAAGGCCAACGCCGGCGGTCGCCTCACGCGGCAGTGCCGAGCCCTTTTGCCGGGCATCAATGACGCGGGTGTGGCGAAGATCAAGACCTGCGTCAAAGAGGATATCGCCGCGCTGAAGACCAACGCCGCCAACAGCGCCGGCAACGGTGGCAACGCGCAAGAGTACAAAGACTCCTTCGCGCCCTACGCCTTCTACTCCTGCGTCGAAGGCCTACGCTAAAGCGCTCGAATCTGATGCCCAGTTGGCCACGTCTCGCGCTTTCTCGCCTCTGACCTCAACCGCAACCGGCACCGCGTGCGTGGGGGCATCAGCATGGTGCGGGGCGTGGGGCATTGCCCTCGGGCATCCTGCGCCGCTCCCTTGGATAGGGTCGTTTGCTCGCAAGAATCATTTCGCCGGAACTGGTGGCCCCGCGTACGCTAGGGGCGATGGGAAAACGCGAGAAGGAAAAGGCCGCAGCGCGGGCGGCGGCGGCCGCAACGACCCCGGCGTCCGAATCGCCGGTGGCTCCCGCAAAGAAGCCCGTGCCCAATGCGATCGCGCCAGGCCAGACCGCGCCAGGTCGCGTTGCCGTCGGGATGGCTGCGCAGCTGTTCGAGGCGGGACAGCTCGAGCTCGCCGAATCCACCTGTCGAGCAGTCCTTTCGGGTTCCCCCGATGACCCGGATGCCACGCATCTACTTGGAATTATTCAAGGAGAGCTGGGTAGGCTTGCCGAAGCGGTCATCACTCTGGAGCGTGCGGTAGCCCTCTGCCCGGGGCACCCGGCAGCCTGGCTCAATCTGGGCATCACGCGCATGCGGGTCTCCGCGACCGACGGCGAAGAATGTTTTCGCAAGGTGCTCGAGATCGATCCCAGCAACGCGGCGGCCCGCGGAAACCTGGCCACGGTGCTCGAAAAGACCGGACGGCTCGGCGAGGCAGAACACGAACTCCGGGTATTGCTGCGAGACAACCCCCGCGACACCGTGGCGCTCGGTTGGCTTGCCAGGGTAGCTCGGCTCAGAGGTCAGTTCGCAACAGAGGTTCGGGCGCTCAAGGCTCTTCTTGGACTAGAGCCGGACAACCCCAAGGTGCCCCCGGTTCTCAGGCGTGCCTACTTTCTTTGGTACTACGCCGTCGACAAGGACGTCGAAAAGTCACTCGAAGTGCTGACGGAGTGGCTTGCGTACGCCCCGGACGACCCCGTCGCGTTGCACATGCATGCCTCCCGCGCCGCTGGTGGTGCTACCCCTGACCGCGCTTCGCCGGGCTACGTGGAGAGTCATTTCGACGAGTTCGCGGATAGTTTCGACAGCGTGCTCACCAAGCTCGGGTACCGGGCCCCCGAGATCGTCCGGGATCTTCTGGCCAAGGTAGTCCCGGTGCCAGCGGCCAACCTAGACATCGTTGATATCGGCTGCGGTACTGGACGGCTCGGCCCGCTCATCCTTGGGTGGAAAAAGACCCTTGTGGGAGTCGATCTTTCACAAAAGATGCTCGACCGCGCCGGTGAGCTCAAGGTGTACGAGAGCCTTTGCCACGCCGATGTCACTCCGTTCCTGACGGAGCGCCCCAAGAGTTTCAATGTCGCCGTCTGCGTCGACACGCTCGTCTACTTCGGCGACCTCGGAGCGCTATTTCGCGCAACCTTCGAGACGCTGCGCGACGACGGTTGGTTCTTGGGCACCGTCGAAGAGCTCGATAGCGCCGCCACCGAACCCCAATACAAGCTCCACGGCGGCGGACGGTACGCGCACAAAGAAGCCTATCTTCGAGAAGTCCTCGCCAAGAGCGGCTTTGGCACTGCCGAAGTCACGCGTGTCGAGCTACGTCTCGAGTTGGGGGTCCCGGTCCACGGGTTCGCATTCGCCGCGCGCCGAGCCCAAGCCTGAGCCCGAACCAGCCGAAACGGCTTTGACGAACCGAGAGTTCCGAGAGGGGCGAAGCGCCAAAGCGCACTGAGCTCCGTGCGACTGGAGCCGGGCCGGGAGACAAAAAAAAGACCCGAGCCAGTAAACCTGGTTCGGGTCTTTGGGAATAAATCCCGGCAGCGTCCTACTCTCCCACACTGTCACCAGTGCAGTACCATCGGCTCCGAGGAGCTTAACTTCCGAGTTCGGGATGGGATCGGGTGTGGCCTCCTCGACATCACCGCCGGAAACTTGTGAATCGCCTAGCCACACCGTTGCTTAGAACGGGCCCGCTGGTATTGCGGGGGGCTCGCGATCCGAACTCTGCGCGTCAGATTCAACATTTGCCTTAGAGATATGACCAAGACACACGACCGATTAGTACTGGTCAGCTCCGTGAGTTACCCCACTTCCACCTCCAGCCTATCAACGTTGTAGTCTACAACGGGTCTTTAGAGGCTTACGCCTGGGATACCTTGTCTTGAGGCCGGCTTCCCGCTTAGATGCTTTCAGCGGTTATCCGTTCCGCGCATGGCTACCCGGCTATGCCCTTGGCAGGACAACCGGAGCACCAGAGGCGCGTCCAACCAGGTCCTCTCGTACTATGGTTAGCTCCTCTCAAGTGTCCTACGCCCACGGCAGATAGGGACCAAACTGTCTCACGACGTTTTAAACCCAGCTCGCGTACCGCTTTAATCGGCGAACAGCCGAACCCTTGGGACCTGCTCCAG
>JBIKNA010000586.1:0-4023 GCA_044358965.1 Polyangiaceae bacterium | reverse complement strand
CCCTGGTTCTGCAACGCCACCTGCGCCGCATCGAGCACCGCAAAGGCCACACACGCAAGTGCTGCACGGCGGATGTTCCACCCCGAGAGCACCACAGCGGCAAGCGCAATGAACCCACGCCCGCCGGTCATGCCGGCCTGAAACTGGTGTTGGTCGAACGCGAGGGCCACGCCCCCGAGCCCCGCCAGGGCGCCACCGATGCAAGCGGCCATCATGCGCACACGCGGTACAGATACCCCCGTGCTACGAAGCACCGCCGGGCTCTCACCCGCCGCGCGCACGCGCAAGCCAAACGCCGTGTATCCAAGGACGTAGAGTGACGCGCCCAGAAACGCGAGCGTGAGCACCGTCTCTGGGTCCAGCACCGCACGCAAGATCGCGAGCGCCGCGCCGTCGCCTTCGAGGAATCGAAAGCCTGTGATGGTGGGCGAGTTGGCGCTCGACCCGTAGATGCCACGCAGCGCGGCCCGGGTGCCCGAGGCCGCAAGGAGGTTGAAGGTGATCCCTGCAACGATGCCGTCGACGCGGCCGTAGACATTGACTGCCGCGTGCAGGGCGGCGAAGGCCACCCCGGCAAGTACACCGGCCCCGAGGCCGAGCCAGGGGCTGCCCGTGGCGAGGTGGGCCACCACCGAGGCGAAGGCTCCGACCAGCATGGTGCCCTCGAGGGCGATGTTGACGACGCCCGCGCGCTCGCTCCAGACCCCGCCCGAGGCAGCGGCGATGTACGGCACACCGACGCGTATCGTCTGTGCGGCCACGGACGCCGAGAACAGTCCGGAAAGAGCGCTCATGTGCCGTTGGGCTCCTCGGCCACTGCAGGCGTCGCAAACAGGGCCTGGCCGCGAGCACTGCTGAGGGCCGCCACGAGAACAATCACGGCCGACAGCACGTCCATGGCTTCTTTGGGCACGACGGCGTTGAGTGCGAGGCCCCCCTGCTCCAGCGTTGCAAAGAGCAGTGCCGCAAGAACGATGCCCCCGACACGGCCCTTACCCAAAAGCGCTACGCCGAGGCCCGCGAAGCCTGCCCCGGCCCCGAGCCCCTCCTCGTAGTAGCCCTTGTAGCCGAGCACCGTGGCCGAGGCCGCCAGCGCACACAAGGCTCCAGACCCCGCAAAGGCGAGCATCCGGCGCTGCGCCACACCGATGCCAGCGGCCCCGGCGGCGCGCTCGTTCTGCCCCACGAGTTCGATCTCCTTGAGCGCCCGAAGCCTTGGCGCCCCCCACCAGAGGAGCATGGCAAACCCCAGCGCGATAAACAGCGCGGCGCTGACGGCGCTCCCCCGAAACACGAAAAGGCCCATGGCATCAAGGCGCGGTAGGCGCGCGACCCGCGGGAGATCTTGCGTTCGCACGGTTCCTTGCAGCGCGAAGCCCGAAGCCATCGCGAAACTCAGCACACCGCTGATGATGTTGTTGGTCATGATGGTGGAGATGACCTCGTGCGCGCCGAAGCGAACGCGCAGATACGACGGGCCAAGGGCCAGTAGCGCCCCGGCGGCCGCCGCTGCCGACAACGTCACAGTGACGGCCAAGACCGGGGGCAACCCCGTGACCTTTGCGCCCACCACGGCGGCAACGAAGCTCCCCGCGGCCAACTGCCCCTCGGCCCCGACGTTGAAAAGCCCGGCCCGCAGCGCAAGATCCACTCCCAGAGCCACCAGCAGAAGCGGCGTTGCCTTGAACAATACCTGTCCAATGCCGTAGGGATTGCCCCAGGTTCCCTCCCAAAGCAGCTGCGCAAGGGCCAGTGGCGCCTGGCCGTGCGCCACCGCAAGCAGATCGAACGCCAGCACGGCGCCCACGATGCCAAAGAGCAGCGCCCGGAGCTTTGCCTTCGTCATGGGCGCTCCGCGGGGGGGCCGGACTCGGGCTCGGCGCGCGCCGCTTCCGT
This sequence comes from Polyangiaceae bacterium, assembly GCA_044358965.1. Classification (GTDB taxonomy): domain Bacteria; phylum Myxococcota_A; class Polyangia; order Polyangiales; family Polyangiaceae; genus SXNL01. Next base: position 2,127 of record JBIKNA010000586.1, on the reverse strand, counting down.
ACCCAACATGGCTGGACCAAGCACCGCGTCGGGCGTATCGGGGGGAAACTCGTGGGCGATGCGCCCTGCGAACATCACGACGATGCGATCGGACAGTGCACGCAGTTCGTCCGTGTCCGCGGAGATGAGCAGCACCCCGTAGCCGGCGTCGCGGGCATCTCGGATCTTTTGGTGCAGGGTTTGGCTTGCGGCAAAGTCCACCCCCCGCGTCGGGTGGGCACACACGAGCAGCCGCGCTGCAGATTGGCCGAGGGCCCGGGCGAACACCACCTTCTGCTGGTTGCCACCGGAAAGGCTTGCAGCGGTCGCTTGCAACGAAAGTGCGCTCGCCCCCACGGAGGAAAGGCGCCTCGTGGCCTCGCGGTCCATGGCATCGAGGTCCAGCACGCCCATGCGACTGAAGGCGCCAAACTCTCCCAAGAGCACGTTGTCGCGCAGCGACGCCGGCAAGACCAAGCCATCGTCGTGACGGTCTTCGGGCACCACGGCCACTGGGCGCCGGCTCGCGACGTGCACCTCTCCGTCGTCTGCGTGGGTGCCCTGCGCGAGCGCAATGAGCTCACGCTGCCCGCTGCCCTCCACGCCCGCGATGCCGACGATTTCGCCGGCGCGCACATCGAGGTCCACGCCGCGCAGACGGGCTCCCAGGTGCGCGCCACGGAGTCGAAGCAGCACGGGGGCATCTCCGGCGCTGGCGGACGAAGGTCCCTCGGTGCCCCCGTCTGTTTGTTTCGCAACAGGAGTGACACCGCCCATCATGTCGAGGGCGACCTGCGTCATGGTTGCGCTGCGTTGGTCGTCGGCCTTGGGCATGGCGACACTGGACACCACGCGGCCCTTGCGGAGCACGAGTACCCGATCTGCATGCGCACGCACCTCGTCGAGCTTGTGCGTCACCACCGCAACCGCCGTGCCCTGCGCGGCGAGCGCGCCCACCACCGCGTACAAGGCCTCGGCCTCCCGGGGCGAAAGCACCGCCGTGGGCTCGTCGAGGATCAGCACCCGGGCCCCCCAATACAAGGCTCGGACGATCTCTACGGACTGCTGCGCGGCGACGCCTAGGCCACCGGTGCGCGCGTCCGGGTCCACCTGGGCGCCGATGTCCCGCGACAGCCGTTCGATTTGTGCGCGCACGGCACGTGTATCCAGCTTGCGCAGACCGCGTTGCGGCTCGTGCCCCAGGATCACGTTCTCGAGCACCGAGAACGTGGGCACCAGGGCAAAGTGCTGCTCCACCATGCACACCCCCCGGGCCCGCGCCGTCGATGGCGCATGGGGCTCGAGCGGAAGGCCGTGCACCAGGACGGCCCCTTGGTCTGGGGTCACAAGGCCCGCGACGATGCGCAAGAGCGTGCTCTTGCCCGCACCGTTCTCGCCACACACGAAGGTGCGCTCCCCGGCCTGCAACGTCAGGTCTGCGCCGAACAGCGCCCACTGCGCACCATAAGACTTGCTGAGCCCCTTGGCCGAAACGGCCGCCTCGGCGCCCGGTGCCCCCATCGCCTCGCTCATTTTTTGCGCTTGGCCCAGCTCAGCATGCGGCCCCATAGGCTTCCGGGTTCGGGTTCTGGCCGGGCGCTGCCCCCCTCGGCGGCCCGCGCGCGACCACCAGAACCCTCGATGCGGGTGGCGGCCTGTGGCCGCTGCGGTGGCAAGGGGATGGCCGGGGTCGGCATGGGCGTCGGCGTCCGAACAATCACCGGGCGCTTGTGCATCACCTGCGTGGCAATGTTGTCTTCGCTATCTTTCTCGCCGGCCAGGTCCCGCCCCATGAAGTGCGTCCGATCGGCCTCGGCGTAGGCATCATCGTCGGCGGCGCCCAGCATGGGCAGTGAGGCGAGCGGATCGCCCTCGAAGCGCGCGAGTTCGTGCGAAACATCAATCATGCTGGCGTAACGGTCCAGCGGGTTCTTCTCGAGACACTTACGAACGACCCGGTCGAGCTCCGGCGGAACACGCGCCTCGGGGCACCGGGTGCTCATGGGCTGCGGCATGCCGCTCAGGTGCGCATTGATGAGTGCGGGCACAGCATTGGTCTGAAACACCGGCGTGCCAGTGATGAGCCGGTAGAGCAGCATGCCAAAGCTGTAGACATCGGTGCGCCCATCCACCGGACGACCGATGATC
>JBIKNA010000585.1:0-4028 GCA_044358965.1 Polyangiaceae bacterium | reverse complement strand
CAACTCGGCGTCGGTGACGGCCTGCCCGGCTTCGTCCTCGAGCGTTGCGCCGCGCCCCTTGCGCCGCACGAACTTGCGCCGCACGCCCCTTTCGTCGTCGACCTCGAAGGCGATGCGAAGCTCGGGACCGCGAAAGGTGTGTGCGTCCGGTGTACGCTCGGCAACGCCATAAAGCGCCGAGCGCATGGCGCGAAGGGTGGTGCTCTTGCCGGCTTCGTTCTTGCCGAACACGAAGAAGAGACCTTGATCTTGCGACCAATCGAGCTGCGACGCCCGAAAGGCGCCGAAGGGCGAGAGCGCAAGAGATCGAATCCTCATGCAGCACCGTCCCTGGACAAGCGGGCCCGGGCCAGGGCTTCGGCTTCTTGGAGCAGTCGCTTGAGCGTGTCTGGGGCGCTCGGGTCGAACCCGTCAGGGCCTGCAGTGACCTCTTGAGGCAACTTGCGCAAGAGCTCGGTGAGTTCGCCCGCAAGGGCCTCGGTGTCGTCCGCGGCATACAGCGAGGATGGGAGCCATGCCGACGAGCCGGTGATGTCGGGCGCTGCGTGACGGGTGTGCTCGACGACCACCTTCTCCAAGAAGAGGTCGTCCCCACCTCGGTCTTGGGCGAGCCGGCGAAGTTCGGCCTCGAGGCGGGCGCTGTCGCGCTGCACGAGCATCGCCGCGGCATCTGCAGCGCGCAGCGTCATGCGAAGGGCGCACAGGCGCCCCTCGGCCAGCGCCATGGCGGCGTCCATGCGCTGCGAGGCGATGCCGAGCACGTCGTCGAGGGACGTGGCCGAGGCCAAAGAAAGCTCTTCGTGTTGCCAACGCACAACGTCGAGCGCCAAAGGCTCGACCTGCGTGATACGGCCCTGGTCGACGAGCACCATGGTGGCGCCCTTGGGCCCGGTCTCGCGGACGCTGCGCCCCTGCAGGTTGCCCGGAAACACGACCCAAGGGTCTTGGCAAAGCACCTCTCGCGAATGCACGTGCCCGAGGGCCCAGTAGTCGTAGCCACGGCTGCGCAGGACATCGAGGGTCGTGGGCGCGTACGGCTCGTGCCCCGGGCGCCCGTCGGCGCTGGTGTGCAGGAGGCCGATGTTGAAGGCCCCGGCGACCTTGGCCGGATAGCTTGCAGCGAGGTCTTCGGTGACCGCCCGGGCCCAAAAGCTTCGGCCGTGCACCGCGACACCGATGTTGTCCAATACCTTGGTCTCGGCCCTCCGAGACGAAAGCTCTGTGACGTGTGCCGGATGAGAGAGCGCCGGAACCAAGGCACTCTGTGCGTCGTGATTGCCCCGGAGGATGACGGCATGGGCCCCGACCTCCCGAAGCCGGAGCAGCTCTCGGGCAAAGAACAGCCCGCTGTTGTAGTCCTTCCAAGCGCCATCGAAGAGGTCTCCGGCCAGGAGCACCAAGGCGACGCGCTCACGAAGTGCGACGTCGATGAGCGCCGAAAACGCCCGGCGCGTCGCTCCACGAAGGCGCTCTACGGGCGCTCCTTCGTAACGACGAAGGCCCCGCATGGGACTGTCGATGTGCAGGTCCGCGGCGTGGAGGATCTTGATCAACGCGACGTCGTGAGCCTATCACGGCCGCTCGCGGATCTGCATCGCTGGCACGTGCGGCTGGGCGAAGACGAGCAAGGCGTCACCGAACTCGTGCCCCAACATGCCGCCTTTTCGCGCTTCGGCGCCAACGTTGGCCAACGCCGAAGGGGCCGCGAAGGCGCGCAGGAGTTCGAAGTGGCTTGTGCCCTCTTCGTGCAGGCCGGTCAAGAGCGCGTCGACGACGGCAAGAGATGTGGCAGGTCCCAAGCGCAGATCCGTGATGCCCGCCAGTGCCCCGGGGGCAAAGCCCCGCCGCCCAACGGTCTCGAGGGCCCGCGCCACACTGGTCCCCACCGCCACCACGCGACCCCCGTTTTTCTTGGCGCGCAACACCGCGCGGGCCGTGCCCGCGGGCACGCGATACGCCTCGGGCAAAGGCAGGGCCGCGTCGAGCGCCGCATCTCCGGTCGACGAGAGTCCTGCCGCATGGGTGAGGGCACAAAGCGTCACGCCACGCTTCTGCATCGACAGCAAGACATCCGACGATAGCGCCCACCCGGCGGACGGCATCTCGAAGGCGAAGGGCGCGGCGGCAAATGGGGTCTGTACGTCGTAGAGCGAGAGTTCCTCGCGCAGATAGGCGTACTGGACGGGACGACCATACGCATACGCCAGCTCGAGCGCGGTTCCCTTCGCACCTTCGGCACTCTGAACTTTGACGAGCCGCGGATGGGAGCTATCGACCGCGAGCACGACCAACGCGTCGCCGGGGCCCAACTCGACGCAATCCCCGGCCACCAGCGTCGGTGCGGGGCCCCGGTCTTCCGTACGAACGTGGTGGTCCCCGGAGCCAAACACCACGCAGAGGAGCGCGTGGGGCTCGCCGGCGACCCATCCTGCGAGGCGTAGCTCGATGGCTTCACCACGAAAGCTCCCGCGCAGCGCCCCCGGGATCGTTGCCGCATCGTTGACCACCACCACGTCGCCTGGACGAAGCAAGTCTGCGAGGGTTGGCAACGCAAACGGTCCCTCGGGGCCTTGGGCTGCGGATGGGAGCACGAGCAGCCGCGCGGAGGAGCGCGGGCGGGTGGTCGCTGCGGGGCTCACGATTGCCCCCCAACGGCTACGCGCGCGTAGGGCGCACTTTGCGGCGCTTGCAACAGCGTCACGATGCGCGCGGCCACCGCAAGGGGCGATGCGAGGCCCGTTGGGTCCGCGCCGGGCATGGCCGCCCGCCACATCGCCGTGTCCATCTCCCCCGGGTCCACCGACAGGACACGCACCCCGGCGCCCAGCAGTTCTGCGGCGAGCACATGGTGCAGATGGTCTGCCGCAGCCTTGGAGGCGCCGTACGCCCCCCAGCGCGGGTACGCGTTCGTTGCAGCGTCCGAGCTCACCAATACGATGCGGCCGCGGCCCCGGAGCAACATGTTGGCCGCGACAATGCGCGTGAGTCGGAACGGGCCCAGCACGTTCGTCTCGAAGACCTCGGCCAGCGCCTCGCACTCCGTGTCGAGCACGAGCGGCATGGGCAGCGGGCCCAAGGTGCTCGCGTTGTGTACCAGCAGATCGATGGGGCCAACGGCTTGGGCTGCCAACGCGGCAATGCGATGAACATCGCCCTTGTCGGCGATGTCCCCCACGATGCCGTGGGCCACAACACCTGCCTCGCGCAGCGATTGCACCGTGCGCTCGAGTTCCTGGGCGCCACGCGAAAGCAGCGCCACCGCTGCACCTTCTTTGCCCAGCGTCAGGGCCAAAGCTGCCCCAAGGCCACGGCTGCCACCGGTGATCAGTACCGCCTTGGCCTTGTCTGTTTGTTCGATTTCCATGGTGTCCACCTCTCGATGGTCATCATGGGTCGCCATGGCGCCGACTTCCGCGTCTTCGCCAACGTGTGGGCCCAATGCTACTTTACGAGAATGCCTGACAAGGAATCGTCCATCTTGGGCAGCAACGTACGAACCCTTCGCGAAGCCCGGGGCATGACCCAAGCGCAGATGGCGAAGCTGGCCAAACTGCCTCGGGCCACCTGGGCAAACCTGGAGACCGGGACCTCCAACCCCACGCTGTCGGTGCTCCTTCGCGTGAGCCAGTCCCTGGGCGTGTCCTTCGAGGAGCTGCTTCGCCCGCAAGGGTCTCTGGGAAAGAAGTACCCCCGCGGCACGCTGCCCGTTCGCCACCGCGGCGACGTTCGCGTCGAGAAGCTGCTGCCAGACCCGCTCCCCGCCATGGACATCGATCGCATGACGTTCCCCCCGGGCAGCAAGATGATTGGCGTGCCACACACGCAGGGCACCCAGGAGTACTTCATCTGCGAGGTGGGCACCGTGCGCTTGATCACTGCGGGAGAGACCTTCGAGGTTGGCCCCGGGGACGTGGTCTCCTTTCGCGGAGACCAGCGGCACTCGTACGAAAGCGCTTGGCCCAAAGACAGCGTGGCCTATTCCGTCGTGGTGTTGGCTAAAGGTCTCCGTTAGCTGAGCTATCGCACGG
>JBIKNA010000187.1:0-13338 GCA_044358965.1 Polyangiaceae bacterium | reverse complement strand
GTAATCGCCGGCCAAGATCGCAAACGCGTCGGCCCCGGCGCCGCGGGTCTGCCGCAACATGACGTGGACCGCCGGACCGCCACGACGAACCTCGTCTTGGTCCATCCAGTCGTCGTGCACCAGAAAGTACGTTTGCAGGAGCTCGAGGGCCACGAAGGCAGGCACGCACGTGCCCGGCGTGCCCCCGTAGCCCTCGTGGGCCAGGGCGCAGAGCGCGGCGCGCAGGCGTTTGCCGCCACGCATGGTGAGCGAACACAAGGCATCGAGAACGCTGGCCACCGAAGGCGTCGCCCGACCGGGAAGTGAGCGCTCGTGCGCAAAAAATGCTTCGAGAGCGGCGTCCGTGTCGTTGCGGACGCGCAACAGGAGGGTCTGGAAGGCGCTCATGCCGCCTCCGTGGCGCGGCACCCAAAGCCCCACCCACCCAAGTGGGCGAGACGGCACCGACGGAGGAGCTGAAGTCCTAGAAACATTGAGGAATTTTGGGTTCTGCGGGCGATGATCGGAGGCGGTGGTAGCACGCGCCCGCGGGGTTTCAAAGGCGCCCCCACGGCAACACCGGTTCTCGTAGGCCCGGCGGTCCCCGCGGTCAACCCAAATCTCGTCATAAATGCCCATGATTACAATTCGTTTCAGTTTCTTTTGAATGATTTGCAACTATCGGTCCGGCGCCGCTGCGCGGTGTTTGCGCAATGGCCGCGGCGCTGGTAGCCACACGGGATGGAGACCGACCTTGGCGCGCGCAAGACCGACCACCTGAGCCTCTGCGCCACCGAGGACGTTGGCTTTCGGAGCAAGTCCACCCTCTTCGAGGGCGTGCGCTTCGTGCACGACGCGCTGCCCGACATGCACGTGGACGACGTCGACACGCGCATCACTCTGTTCGGCAAGACATTGCGGGCGCCGTTGTTCATCGCCGCCATGACCGGCGGCACCGACGAGGCCGCGCAGGTGAACATGGCCCTCGCAGCCATCGCCGAAGAGCTGGGCTTGGGCTTCGGCTTGGGCAGCCAACGGGCCATGCACGTCCGCAAGGACACGGCCTTCTCGTACGACGTCCGGAAGGCCGCCAAGAGTACGCTCGTGCTTGGCAACGTCGGCGTGGTGCAGGCTGCGGCCATGAGCGTGTCCGAGGTGCGCGCCCTGGTAGACGCCATCGGCGCCGATGCCCTGTGCGTACACCTGAACCCCGCCATGGAGCTCGTGCAGCCCGGCGGCGACCGTGACTTTCGCCGCGGAACAGAAACCCTTGGGCAATTGGCCGAAGGCCTCGGGGTGCCCGTCGTGGCCAAAGAGACGGGCTGCGGCTTGTCCCTAAGCGTGGCGCGCCGACTCCGGCAAGTCGGCGTCGAGCACGTGGACGTGTCGGGGGCCGGTGGCACCTCTTGGGTTGCCGTGGAGACCAAGCGTGCAGATGCCCGCGGCCAAGCGGCAGGCAAGGCCCTTGGCGAAGCGCTGTGGGATTGGGGCATCCCCACCGCAGCCAGCGTCGCGATGGTCAAGAAGGCCGAGATGCGCACCATCATCGCCACCGGCGGCGTGACGTCGGGAATGGACGTCGCCAAGGCCATCGCGCTCGGCGCCAGCGCGGGGGGCATCGCGCGGCCCGTACTCCGCGCATTCAAAGAGGGCGGGCACGATGGCGCCAAAGCGTTCCTCACGGGCGTGATCAACGAACTGCGCGCGGTCATGTTGCTCACCGGCAGCAAAGACCTGGCGGCGCTGGCCCAGGCCCCACGCCTCATCGGAGGCGAACTCGCGCAGTGGATGGCCCTTTAGCCCCCGCTCTGCCTCCCGTGGCCACGAAGACCAACGGAGCCCAATGCCCGGGCGTCCTTTTGCATGCCGCGGTCATTTGGGGCTACGCTAGGGCGCACCTTGAGCACTGAACTTGCCGCGCTGGTCGTCGAAGACTCGCCCATGATGAGGCAGCTGCTCGTGTTCGCCCTCGCGCGAATCAAGCAGCTGCGGGTCACCGAAGCCGACGATGGCGTCGATGGCCTACGGAAGCTGTCTTCGCACAAGTTCGACATCATCCTGACGGACATCAACATGCCCATCATGGACGGGCTCAAGTTGGTCAAACGCGTGCGAACGGATCCAGTTCACAAAGACACGCCGATCATCGTGATCACCACCGAAGCTGCGGAAGAAGACCGTCAGCGCGCCTTGCAACTTGGCGCCAACGCATACATCACCAAGCCCATCCAGGCCCCGCAGGTCATCCAAAAGGTTCGAGAGCTACTGAACCTGCCGCCGTGAGCTCTGTTTGTCACGTCAAGATCTGCGGCGTGACCCGCGTGGAAGACGCCCTCGCCTGCGTCGAGGCGGGCGCATCCTCCGTGGGGCTCAACTTCGTACAGAGCAGCCCCCGCCGCATCGACATCGGTAGGGCACGGCAGATCGTCGACGCCCTGGGCGGCCGGGTGCTCACGGTGGCCGTGGTGGCCGACATGCCCGAACACGAGCTCCGAAGCCTCCTCGCCGACACCGGCGTTCGCTGCGTGCAGTTTCACGGGTCCGAACCGCCCGCGCTGGTGACGCCGTTCTTGCCACATGCCTACAAGGCCGTCCGCATCGGCGCGCCCGCAGACGTAGAACGGGCCCGGGCCTACCCCGGGGGCTACCTGCTGGTGGACGCCAAAGTCGATGGCGCACTTGGCGGTACCGGCCACGTGTTCGATTGGTCGCTGGTCACCACGCTGGCCCAGGAGCGCAAGCTCACGCTGGCAGGTGGCCTGACCCCAAAAAACGTCCAAGAGGCGGTCCGCCGCGTGCGCCCCTTCTGCGTCGACACCGCAAGCGGCGTCGAATCCTCGCCAGGCATCAAGGACCACAACTTGATCCGCGCCTTCGTGACCGCCGCGCGCACGGCCTAGAACACATCGCGCGGCCGCCCTGGCGGCGGCCCGTACCATTGCAGCCTACACGCGCAGGCAAAGCCCGCGGGCCCGCTTCGCAATCCTTGCCGCCTAGAGCAGCGCCGTGCGCCGGATGATCTCTGCGGTCAGATCTTGGCTTGCGTCGAGGCCTTCGAGCAGCGCGTCGGCCGGGCACTGCCCCTTGCCAACGAGCTCTTTGATGCGCGCAATGTGCACGCGTTCGTCGTTGCCCCGAGGGGACTTGTACGCGCGACGTTCGAGGCCACCCTCGGCGATTTCGACCACGCGCTGCACAGTCTCGAGCAGTCGCCCCCCGCGGAACGGGGCCAGCACGCCGTCGCGCCAAATATGCGTTCGACACGCCTCGACCTCGTCGAAAGTCCACCCGTCGGTGAGCGCCTCGCACTCGGCCAGGGCCTGCTCGTCGTACAGCAGGCCCGTCCACAGCGCGGGCATGGCGCAGGCGGTCTTGCTTCCCTGGGCGTCCGCACCGCGAACCTCGATGGTGCGCTTGAGGCGGACCTCGGGGAAAAGCGTGTTGAGGTGGGTGACCCAATCGCCGTAGGTGGCCTTGTGGCCTTCGAACCCGTCGGTCATGAAGCTCTGGAAGGTCTGCCCGGTGTTGACGACCTTTTGGCCGTCACGCTTGAACATGAACATGGGTACCCCAAGCGCCCAGTCGACGTAGCCTTGGTAGCTTGGGTTCTTGACCCAAAGATTCTTGACGAGGCCCGAGCGGTCCGGGTCCGTGTCGAGCCAGACCTTGGCGCGGTAGCTGCGACCGCCGAACGGCTTGCCCTCGTAGAAGGGGCTGTTGGCAAAGACCGCGGTGGTGACGGCCGCCAGGCGCAACGACACCGTCATCTTGCGCATGGCGTCGGCTTCGGAGCTGTAGTCGTAGTTGGCCTGCACGGTGCAGGTGCGCAACATCATGTCGAGTGCCAAGCCGCCGCGGGTGGGCAGGTATTCGCGCATGATGCCGTAACGCTGCTTGGGTACGAAGGAGTAGTCGGCGCGCCGGGCAAAGGGGTGAAAGCCGAGGCCCAGCCAGCGGAGGCGCATGCTCTTGCTGATGGGCTCGATCTCTTTCAGGTGCTGGGCGAATTCTGCGCAGATCTGGTGCGCCTGCAACAGCGGCGCCCCGGACAGCTCGAACTGGCTGCCCGGCTCCAGGGTGATGGAAGCGCCATCGCGCAAGAGCGCAATGAGTGGCCCACCTTCGGTCTCGCGGTCCGGCGTCCAGCGATGCTCGCGCTCGAGCATGGCCATGATGGCGGATACACCGCGCTCGCCGTCGTAGCCGATGGCAGCCCCCGTGGTCTCGTCGACGCCGAACTTCTCCATCTCGGCGCCAACGCGGAACTCCGACGCGGGCTTCTCGGCCTCGTGGAAGACCGTGAGCAGTTGCTCTTTGGTGCTTAGGACCGTGTCGTGGGCGAGATTCGTCATGCGGCCCCCTCCGGTGTAGTGGAAAGCCCGAAAGGCTGCACGGCAAAAGTGCCCCGGCCCCCTGCGCGGAGCGTTTGCGCGACTGTGCGTTACGTTTTTGCAAACGCTGGTCGCCAAGACGAGCGCTGCCCTTCGTCAGGCGCGCGAGAGCGCTGGCTTGGCCGTGCGCTTGCGGTCGAAGATGCGCACCCGACGCAAGAGCAGATCCGCCAAGAACGCCACGATGGCCGCAAAGATGAACCGAGGCCACAGATCCTCGTGGTACCGAATGGTGTCCGTGCCCGGATCGAACACGGCCTTGGCCTCGGGGTTCATGGCGGCGCCGGTCAGCTGTGCCACGCGGGACAGCGTGGTCACGTCCGGCGCGAGGGCCAAGTACTCGCGCGGATACGGATTGGCGATGTGCCCGAAGCTCTCGGCCACCTGCACCTGCTTGGTGCCACCTTTGCCATCATCCACGGGACGTTCGAGCTGCGCATGCAACACGTAGGCGCCGTAGCGATCGAGGGGAAAGTCTGCTTCGTAGCGCCCGGGCGCCGTCTGGCTCATGGTGAGCGTCTTCTTGTCGCCGCTGGGCTGTGGCCCTGCCACGATGAGCTTTGCATCGAGACCGTTTTGGAACTTGTCGTCGCCGCCGATGGCATCGATGTGCGTACGCACGTGCCCCGACGCCGGGTCGATCTCGGCGTGCATGTCGAACTGTTGCCGCTTCTTTTGGCGCATGTGCTCGCGGATCAGCTGCCCCCAGAACTGCCCGTAGCCCGGCCAGCGCAGCCATTCGACGGCCCAGAGATTTTTGACGTCGCTCGTCCACGCCAATGACCAACCAAGACCCACGTGCCAGCGTGCCAGGATGGGCTCCGCAAGCTCGGAGGTGAGCAGCTCTTGCGCCGGCGGAGGCTTCATCTTCGTGGCCACGTAGCCATGCAAGAAGGGCGCGCCCTGGATGTCCACGCCGCGCATGAAGTCGGCCATCTGGACGACCTTGGGCTGGAAGTACTCTTCGACGGCCGCCGAGCGGCTGACCATCTCCGTCTCACGGGTGAACACCCGCGGCAACGCATCGGCGTCGAGGACCTTGTAGAAACGCCCGCCGCCAAGGTCGGCGATCATGCGCAAGAGTCCCTCGTCGACGCCGGAGCCCAAGCCCACGGACGAGATGGTCATGCCCTCGCTGGCCATGGCCTGCACGAGCTCCCGGATGCCGTTTTGTGGCGCCTGGCCGTCGGTGAGCAAAATGGCGTGTTTGCGCTTGGCCCGGGCCACCGACAGTGACTGGTAGCCCGCGTCCATGGCCGGGAAGATCTCCGTACCGCCGCCAGCCTGGATGCGTGCGATGTCGTTCTGGATGCGTGCCCGATGTTTGGCCGGGGTCATCTTGACGACGCGCGTGGGCGCAGAATCGAAGGCGATGACCTCGAGGAGATCGTCCGCGGCGAGGGTGTCGGCGGTGGCCTTGGCCGCGGCCTTGGCCATTTCGAGCGGGCGCCCGGACATGGACCCCGAGCGGTCGATGATCAGCGCCATGGCGACCTGCGGCTCGTCCCGACGTTTCTCGGCGTCCATGCGCACGGGCAACATGCGCTCGATGGTGGTGTGATACCAACCACCAAGGCCGTAGCCCGCCTCGCCACCGGCGAACAAGAAGCCTCCGCCGAGATCACGAACGTAGCTCTCGATGGCATCCTGCTGCGTCAGGCTCACCGTGTCCGCAGCCGTGTCCGACAAGATCACGAAGTCGAAGCGCTCGAGCTCGCGAATGCTTTGCGGCAGCTCCCGGGGGCCTCGCACGTCGACGTCGAACTCTTGGGCCGAAAGGGCCGACGACAGGTAGTTGGCCCGGCCGGTGTTGCCTTCGACGTAGAGCACCGTGGGGCGCCCGGGCACCGCGACAGACACCGCAAAGCGATTGTTCTCGCGGAAACGGTCTTCGGGGATGTCCGTGAGGTCGAGCTGGTAGGTGACTTCGCCGGCCACGCGGACCACACTCTTGAACACGACGTCGTTGTCGCCGGCGGCAAGGTCCAGGGTGCGGATGCCATCGAGACCGTTGATGGCCTCACCCTGCTTGAGGGTGGCGCGCACCTTTTGGGCGCGGCTCGAGAAAATGGACGCATGGATGTTGAACGGCTCGCCGACACGGACCTTGTCGGGCAGACGCAGATCCCGGAGCGCGACCTCGCCTGGGACCGGCCGGTGATACGGCACTGTGAATACCTTCACGCCGAAGTCCCGCGCGCGGTTGGACTCCGCGAGGACGTCGCCGTCCGTCTGCACACCGTCGCTCAAGATCACAGCGCGACGCAGGTACCCCTCGGGGTACAAGCCATACGCAAGCTGCAGCGCGCTCGCCAAGTCCGTCGCCGCGCCGAGCCCCGTGCGGCCCTTGACCCCAGGCCCTTCGGCGATGTCGTGGCGTTCGATGGGCGGCGCTTGTTTGGCGTCGTCACCAAGCGGCACCACCCGAGGGCGTTTGGCAAACGACAGCACGCGAACGAGGTCCTTCTCGCCCCGGGCCCGGAGACCCTTCTCGATCTCCGCCCGGGCGTCCTCGATGGCCGCATCGGGAACGGACTCGGACACGTCGACCAGGTACACGGTACAGATCTTCTGCGTGGTGGCGGTACGCGCCAGCCGCGACAGCCCGAAGGCCAGCAACGCAACGAAGGCGATGCGCAGCACCACAGACATCACGCGCTGGATGACTGGCAAGTCTGCAAGGCTCTTGCCGATCATCCACAGAAAGTACGGGGCGACGAGCGCAAGCCCGAGCATGCGGGGCGCAAGGAGCTCGAAGTCGTCGGTGCCACGATGAAACGAGAGCGTGGCCGGACCGGCGTAGACGTACTTGACGTAGGCATGGAGGAGCCCCGCGAGCGCCAGACTGGACGCGGCGGCCACGACCAGGCGCTCCGCAGGCACCTTGGCCTTGGCCCGGCGGGCCGAAAGAACGGTGACGCCGGCAAACGCCGCGAAGACCCCCAGCACCAACGCCGGGAGGTACCTGGCGAGGGCATTGGGGATGCGTGCGGTGCCAAGGCCGAAGGCCAGCGCGGCACACAAGGCCCCAAGCGCAACGAGCCCTCCGTACCTCGAGAAGAACGCCCTCATACCGTGAGCCTCCGGTGATACGTGGCCCACTCGAGCACCGTGAGCAGCACGACGGCGAGCAACAGGTAGATCCACACCTCCCGGCGTACGCCAATGTGGAAGCCACCGAGGGCTTCGGCCTTCTTGCCGTCGACCACGAGCTCCGGCGCCGGTGTGATGCGACTCTCTTGTGCGTCGAGCAGGTTCGCCGCGAAAGCCGTGGTCTGCGCCTCGCCGCCTGGAGCTTCGGTACGAAGCTCGTAAAAGCCTGCGCGTTGGCCGAGGTACACCGCCCGCCCTTCGTGCACCGGCACCATTTCGGCGCCCCCGCCCGGCGTGGTGAGCTTGGCCTGCGCGTTCTGCGCGCCCACCGGAACCCGCCACACGTCGCCCGTGCGGAAGCTCGAGATGTACTTGGCGTCTTCGTCGGTGAACCAGTTGATGCTGTTCAGCAGCAACAAAGGCCATGCGACGCGCAGGGGCAAATCGCTCGCTCGCACATCGAACCCCATGGCAACGAACTTGAACCCCTCGCGAGAGCCGGCAATGAGCAGCGCGCCATCTTGCGAAGCGCCAACGGTTTTGTCGCCGGCCTCGGCCACGAGCTTGTGCCCCGCGGCGATATTGACGTCGCCCAAGGCCGTCCATCGGACGATGGGGTGCTTGCGGTCGATCTTGTCGAAGCCCGGCTGCTTGAGCTCGCCTGCGACCTTGACCGGTGATCCGGGCCCCCGGGGATCGAGGTAGATGGCGTGGGCTTTGGGCAGCTGCGCCGGCGTCGCCCCGTCGAAGATGATGGCGTCGACCTTCGGGGGAGCACTGCCCGTGTAGTTCTGTGCGTAGGCCGCGGGGCTCACCACGGTCACGTCGAGATACTCGTCGAGCAACAGCGCAGCTTCGAGATACGTGTTGCCCGGGGTGACCACGAGGACTTTGGCCCGGCGGCGCTCCGGAAGCAGCGCGTAGGCGTGGTTGTCGCTCGGCAGCTCGTCTTTGCCTGCACCGATGGGGGCGAGCTTGGCCTCGAGAGAGCGGCTGGCACCGGACAGGTTGGGGTAGAAACGCGGCAACCGCTCGCCCGGCTTGAGCCGCAGCTTCGTGATGTCCACCATCTGGCCGTCGCCCAGCAACGTGAGCTCGACGTCTTCGGTCTCGGGGCCGGTGTTCGTGACCTCGAGCATCACCTCGTAACGGTTCTTGTCGAGCGGGTACCGCCGCACGGAGAACTGGGTGATCCCAGCGTTGCGGGTCCCCTGCCCCACGGGCACATAGCTGAGCTTGATGTCGCCGAGGTGCACGATGCCGCCTGCATCGACGGCGTCGGGCAAGGCGCCATCGGACACGACCACGATCTCGGGGTTCTCTGCGCCGCGCAGAGCGTCGGTGGCAAAGCGGAGCGCCCGGGCAAAGTCTGCGCGGGTATCCGTGGCGCGCAGCAACGCCGTGGACCGGTCGAGCACCGAGGTGTCCCCGGTCATGGGCGACAACGGCGTGACCACGGCGTCCATTTGAGCGAGCAGCATGCGGTCCGAGCCGCCCATGCCACGCACCATCTTCTTGACCTCTTCGCGGGCAGCGTCGAGGCGATCTTTGGCCGGCGCCGCCACGTCCGTGGCCTGCATGGACGCGCTCGCGTCGACCAAGACCACGAGCGTACGTCCCTTGATGATGGAGGCCGCCGCCCGCGGATCGCCCAGCGCCAAGACCAGGAGCGCCAGCACCGCGAGTTGAAGCAGCAACGACAGCAGGCGCTTGAGCTTGGAGAAGAGGCTCGTGGCCTCTTTGTCTTTGAGGATGCGCTCCCAGAGCTTGGTGAACGGCACGGCCACCGTGCGCCGCCGCAGCTTGAGGATGTACAGCAAGAAGACGCCGGTGGCGGCCACGCCAAAGACCGCAAGCAGCTGCGCAACTGGAAGGCCCGCGAAGATCACCGGAGAAACCCTCCGCGGCGGAACACGCGCAAGATGAGTTCCTCGAAGGGCACGGAGACGTCGGCTTGGATGTACGGCACCGTGTGGCTCGTACAGAAGTGGTCGATCTCCGCGAGATACTCGTCGTACACCTTGCGAAACTTGGCCAGGACCCCGGCGGTGACGGTGACCTCGCGCTCTTCGCCGGTCTCGCAGTCATACAAGAGCACGTCGCCGGACAGCGCAGGCTTGCCCTCGGCCTTGTCGACGATGTGCACCACGTAGGGGTCGAACTTGTTGTACCGAAGCACGTTGAGTCCGCGCTCGAAGCCCGCAGGATCGTACAAGTCGCTGATGAGCACGCAGAGACCTCGGCGCTTGTGTCGCGCCACGAACGCCTTGAGGGCATCTTCGAGGTTGGTGGTGCCCGTGGGCTCGAGCTCCGTCAGGAAGCGGAACACCTTGAAGATGCGCGCCTTGCCGCGGGTCTCGGGCATGCGGTCCAGCACCTTGTCGGCGGTGGACACGATGCAGACTCGATCGAGGTTGGCCAGGCCCACGTAGGCCAAGGCTGCGCAAAGGCGCTGGGCGTAGCGGAGCTTCTTGCCATCGCCGAAACCCATGGAGCTCGACACGTCGATCACGAGATAAATCGACAAGTCTTCTTCTTCTTCGAACAGACGCACGAGCAAACGCCCAAAGCGCTGGTAGACGCCCCAGTCGAGATAGCGAAAGTCGTCGCCGGGTTGGTAGTCCCGGTGGTCGGCGAACTCGATGCCGCTGCCGCTCTTTTTGGTGCGCCGCTCGGCGCGCATGCGCCCGGCAAAGATGCGCCGGGACACGAGCGCGAGGTACTCGAGCTTGCGTTGGAAGTCCTCGTCGAAGAGCTCTTCTTGGGCCTTGGCAGCGAGGGTCTTCTTGCGGCCTAGAACTGCGTCAAGCAGCCCCAAGCTGCGCCTCCGCCGGCGCGCCGGCCTTGGCCTCGGGGATGTGCGTCAGAATCGCCGAGAGCACCTGATCCGTCTTCATTCCCTCGGCTTCGCCCTCGAAGTTCAAGAGAATGCGGTGCCGCAGTGCCGGCATGGCCGCGGCGCGCACATCGTCGATGCTGGCCGCAAAGCGCCCATCGAAGAGCGCAAAGATCTTGGCCGCGAGCAACACGGACTGGGCGCCGCGGGGCGATGCGCCGAAGCGCACGAAGCGCTTGACCAAGTCCGGCGCATCTTCGCCGTCCGGGTGCGATGCCATGATCACGCGCACGGCGTAGTCTTGCACATGCCTTGCGACAGGCACCTGCCGCACCAACTTCTGGGCGCTCAGGATGGACGCCTGGTCGAGCACCGCGGTCAGGGAATCGAGGCCACCTCCGGTGGTGCGGTCGAGAATGTCGTGAAGCTCGTCGCGCTTGGGGAACGGCACGTTGAGCTTGAACAAGAAGCGGTCGAGCTGGGCCTCGGGCAGTGGGTACGTGCCCTCCATCTCGAGCGGGTTTTGTGTGGCGAGCACCACGAACGGCAAGTCGAGCTTGTGCGTCTGCCGCCCCACGGACACGCGGGCTTCGGCCATGGCCTCGAGCAGGGCGCTCTGGGTCTTGGGTGTGGCGCGGTTGACCTCGTCGGCGAGCACGATGTTGGCAAAGATCGGGCCTTTGCGGAACTCGAAGGCCTTGCCGCCGCTCTGGGTTTCGTCGATGACCGTGGTGCCCAAGATGTCCGCGGGCATGAGGTCCGGCGTAAACTGAATGCGCGAGAAGCTGAGGCTCAGCGCCTCGGCCAAGGTGCGCACCAGCATGGTCTTGCCGAGACCCGGCACACCTTCGAGCAGCGCGTGGCCACCGGCGAGCATGCACGTGAGCACTCCATCGACCACCTCGCGGTTTCCGACGATGACCTTGCCGATCTCGGCCCGGACGAGGTTGATCTTCTCGCGAAACTCTTCGACCTCGGCCCGCACGGCGTCTGCACTCATGTCTCGTTCACTCGTCTGATTGGGAAGGAACTGCGCTGGAAACAACTGCGGATGGCAAACTGATCTCGGCCTGTTTGCTGGAGAGACACTCTACTGCGTTTCGCCGCGGGGCCGGATGAGCTGGAAGTAGCGCCGCACGTAGAAGCGATAGCCGCCCGGGATCTCGTCTTTGTCGAGGGCCTCTTCGGCGACGGTGTTGTACTCGCGAAACACTTTCTTGTAGCCGCGGGACGAAAAGCCTCGCTCGGCGGCGCCTTGGATGACCTCGCTGCGGCTGCCCCCCTGCCCGGTCTCTTGGCCTTGCACCTGGGTGTCTTGGGTGCCGAACTTGCCGCCGGTGGCGCCGCCTTGAACCTTGTCGTCGTGGCCCGAGCCCCAGCCTGGGCCTTGTTTGCCAGCTTGGCCGCCCTGGCCGCCCTGGCCGCCTTGGCCTTGGCCCTGGCCCATGGAGATCATCATGATCTTCTCCCCGTTGGGGCCGAGGATCCACGTCTCGCCAGGTCCTTGACCTTGGCCTTGACCGCCCTGGCCCTGGCCTTGTCCCTGGCCTTGGCCTTGCCCCTGTTGCCCCTGGCCCTGCTGGCCTTGGCCTTGCCCCTGGCCCTGCTGGCCTTGGCCGTCTTGCCCCTGGCCCTGCTGGCCTTGGCCTGGCTGCCCCTGCCCCGGTTGGCCACCTTGCCCTTGCTGCCCCTGTGCGCGCTGCTGAAACACGCGCAGCCGCGACATCTGGCCTTGGCCGCCTTGGCCTTGGCGACGGAGCATCTCCCGAAGCTCTTGGAGCTTCTGCCGAAGCTGCTCTTTCTCTTCTTGGCTCATCTCCTCTTTGGCCATGCGGTTCAGGTCTTCGGCGCCCTGCTCGAGGTCTTTGGCCGACAGTCCCAGATCTTTCATGAGGTCTTCGGCGGCCTGGGACAGCTCCCGGTCCAGGCGATCGAGCTGGCGACCAGCGGCTTGCGCCGCCTCTTGCTCGCGCTGCAAACGCCCGAGCTCGCGCTCTTTCTTTTGAAGGAGCTGCTTTTCGCGTTCTTCTTGTGCGCCGCCGTCTTTTTGCGCCTGCTGTTTCTCTTTCAGGAGCTGCTTTTCGAGCTCCTCGCGCCGATCACGCAGGGTGTCTTCGCGTTTCTTTTGGTCTTCGGCGGCCTTCTTGAGCGCGTCGCGCATCTTCTCGAGCTGCGACTTGTCGATGTTCTTGCCGTCTTCGCGGAGCTTCTTGGCCAGATCTTTGAGCTCTTTTTCGGCCTTGGGCAGGCTCTTGTTCTCGAGGGCCTCGCCCGTGGGCTTGGTGAGGTCGGACTTCTTGAGCTCCTCGCCGAGCCTCTTCAGGGCTTCTTCGAGGGCCTTGGCGTCGGCCTCGCGCCCCTTCAACAGTTTGTCCTCGAGGTTCTGCATCTTGCGGAAGGCCTCGGTACGATCGAGCCGCTTGTTGGCCAGATCCTCGATGAGCTGATTGAACTCTTGCACCGCCGCGCGGGTGTCTTCTCCCTGCTCTTTCTGCTCCACGGAGCGCAGGAAGTCTCGCATGGCGTCGAGATCGTCGGCGGTGACGTCGACGGCGTCGATGGTCTTGGCCTGCGCCAAGGTCTCCCGGGTGCGAACCTCGAACAGCGCAACCCCAGCGATGATCAGCGCCAGCGCCGCGCACACCCAGGCCTCGCGCGGCCGCTGAAACGGCACCGCAGCCTTGGGGTCGATGGCACCCGTGAACTTGAGCGCATCTTCGACGGCCGCGTCCATGAAGGGCGTGCGCTCGGCTTCGGGAAGCGCCGTGAACGACAGCGCGCTCGACAAACGGTCGCGCAGGTTGTGATGGCGGTCGAGCGCCACGGCGCCGGCGCGATCGGGCAAACGCCGCAGATAGCCCGCGAGCGCCGTGCCGATGATGGGCAGCAGCAACATCGCGAGCCCCACACGCACCGGGGCCTCGGGCACCCAAGACACCTTACGGAGCACAAGCAAGACCGCCGCTGCGACCTGGCTGCCGGCCAGCACCGGCGCAACCCACAAGACCATCCGACGCACGCGCAGACGCCGCTCGGCGG
>JBIKNA010000584.1:0-4038 GCA_044358965.1 Polyangiaceae bacterium | reverse complement strand
TTTGCGACGCCCCCAGCGACGTGATCGGCGCCTCGGCATTGGCGTGGCCATGGTGGGTGGCTTCGTGCTGGACTACCTGCTCAACCGAACGCAGCTACAGGCGCGCGCCGCCCTGCTTCAGCGCGAGCGTCACGAGGTCCACGGAGCGCCATCGACGCGGAGCGCCATCGACACGGAGCGCCATCGACACGGAGCGCCATCGACACGGAGCGCCATCGACACGGAGCGCCATCGACACGGAGCGCCATCGACACGGAGCGTCATCGATCCGTCGCCCCCGTCATGCCGCCTTCATTGCGCCGGTGTGGGAGGCGTGGCAGCCGGGGTTTTGAACACGAACGGGAAGCCGACGCAGATTCCGCTCCGGGATTCCGAGCCCGCGCCGTGCGTGTTGATGGGATGTTTGGTGACCGAGCCGTCCGCGTGGGTGAGGGTGACGGACGTCGTATGTTGCTTGATGAGCTGTTGAACGCCCACCACACCGTCGAAGCCGAGGTTGGCTGCCTTTCCGCGGAGGAATCCCTCGATCTCCTCGCTGCAGTTGTGACTGCCTTCGAGGTCGAACCCGTTGACGGCCCACTCGAGGTAGCCCACGACCTCCGCCCCAGGAGGAACGTGCCCATCGATCCGGAGAAAGACCAGCTCCGCGGGCTGCTTGGGCGGTCTCGGCGGGGTCTGCGCAAACTTGATGAAGTGGACGCCGCAGTACCCGCCCTCACACTGCCCTGCCCTGATGGCACAGCCGCCGAGCGACGCGACGAACGCGAGCAGAATCACGATCCCCATGTACCTCACGCACGCGTGTTTCATCGCCCGCAGCATACGCGAAAGCGCGAGCCCCGAGCGCCTCCGGCGCGATAGAACGCAAGTCCGTCGTCGAGCTTCCCGGCTCTCTATGTCCCTTTCAACGACTATGCTCACACAACGATGCAACCTCACCACGTCACGACCTTCCATTTGCTTGCGGCCGCTACAGCGTCGGGACTCCTTCTGTTCTGCGGGGGCCCTGCTGCGCCTCCGGCACCTTCGGCAAGTCCAGTTGTCAGTCCGGCCCGAGAGGCCGACGGCGGGGCGCAAGGCGATGCGTCCGCATCGGCCCCGGGGCAACATGCTGCGTCGAAGGATGGCCCCGCCGACGCCGGGTCGGGCAAGTCTCTTGAGTTGAACTTTGCCGGCTTCGGCCTAAGTTCCCGTGGATCGGTCGTTGGCGCCCTCGACGGAGGCCCAGGCGCAAGCTTGTTTGGGATCGGCGCAGGGCCGAAGCGTGACGGAGGCGCCGCTTCGAAAGGGCAGCTGGATCCCGCCGAGATCCGGCGCGTGGTTCAGGCCGACAGGCCCAAGTACCAGCAGTGTTACGAAGCCGCACTCACCAAGTCGCCCACGCTCGCCGGCAAGGTGTCCGTGCACTTCATCGTGGGCGTCGACGGAAGTGTCGCTTCCGCAGAGAACAGCGGCTCGACTTTGGCAGACGCGAAGGTCGTCGATTGTGTCGTCCAGGCCTTCTCGAAGCTTCGCTTCCCAGCGCCCAAGGGAGGCACCGTCGACATCGTCTACCCTCTCGACTTCGGCACGAAGTGAGCGTGCGATGGCGTACGGCACGATCGATAAACCGGAGTCCGTCCGAAAGTTACTTGGGCAGCACCTGCGCAATGCGCGAAAGCAGGCCGCCTTCACGGTTCCTGAGCTCGCGGAGGCGCTGGGCGTGACCCCGACGTTCGTTCGGGCCGTGGAACGAGGCGAGGTTGCGTGCGACGTTTTGTACGTGCTCAGGCTCCTCAAGATGTACGGGATGCCAGAAGCGTGTCCGCGGTAGGGCCGTGAGGTGGCCCGGGGCGTGATACGTCCCGAGGCGGGAAAACGTGGCACTGCCGCTGGACGATGCCGTTGCGCCCCCTGCAACACCCGTTGTCTTCCGATCAACGGTCCAAGGAGTGCGACGGCTGGAATACGGCGCGTTTCCCGTCGGGCAGAGCCTGGCCCGCCCTTTGCTCCAACGCTCAACCATGAACGTTGGTCGCCTTCTGGTTGCTCTACTCGTCGGAACGTTTGCCGTGGCTTGCGGAAGCAGCGCGTCGGACAACGATGCCCGCACGGAGGCCAATTGCGACGGCGGTACGTGCGCCCCGGATGCCGCAACCCCGCCCTCGACCCCGGATGCTGCCTCCATCGTGAAGGCCTGCACCAGCGACCAGGGGCTCTTGCAAGTGATGGGCGACTGCAAGAAAGCAAGCTGCGACGCAACGGGCGCCATTGTTGCACTGGCCGACGATACCGATGTCCCACCTGCCGAAGCATGCACCGAGTTCCAGTGTGCCGACGGTCAGAAGGTAGCGAAGTTCAAGCCCGCCGGCACGGCATGCACGGATGGCAAGTGCGACGGCAAGGGCGTGTGCAAGCTCGAGATTGCGCGCGCCTGCGTCGATGCGGCGAACTGCGCGAGCGGCAATTGCGCCGACGGCGTTTGTTGCGACACGGCCTGCACCGACCCATGCAAGAGCTGCACGGTCCCCGGCAAGGTGGGCACCTGCTCAGACCTTCCGAACCTCGCGGAGGATTCGTCCTTCACCGATCCAATCTCTGGAACGCCGAACGTGAGCTGTCGCGCGCCGTTCTTTTGCAACGGAGCCGGCAAATGCCTTGGAGGACTCGCTGCGCCCTGTACGGCGCCCATGGGTTGCCTAAGCGGCGCGTGCGCGTCGCCCTCCAAACTCTGTCTTGGTGCGACCGGTGAGCCGTGCACCAACAGCGGTCAGTGCGCGTCGGGCACGTGCGTGGCGAACAAGTGCAACTGAAGAACTGCTTCTGATGGGCCCTGCCGCTCTACTGGAACGGCCCAGTCAGGTTCGTTCGGCGGGAAGACTCCGAACAGCCTCGCCCCGACCGGTTCCGCCTCGCTCGACGAGGAACACGTCCGTGCTCGTTCGTCCCTTGGTGGAGCCCTCGCCGGCAGAGAGCTCGTGGAAGCCGGCGTGGACTCGCTCATCACGGATGCGCCGGGCGCGATGGTCGGCGCGTTTCGCGAGGTGCGCTTAATCGGCACCTTAGGCACTTAATCGTCGGGCCGGAGCCCGTCAGGAACTCGCACCGCGAGGTACCGTTGGGACATGCCGACGCTCCGGACTGCCGCTGTGCTCTTTGCGTTTACCGTGCTGGCCGGATGCACACCCTCGCCGGAGAAGGTGTGCGCCAAAAGAAGCGAACTAGCGGTAAAGGGAGGCGGGGCTGCGCCAAGCATCCAAGACACCGAAGCCTGCCGCGCGTCGGTGGCGAGCCTCAAGAAGTCATCTCCGGACACCTACAGCTGCGTGGCCAAGTGCAGCTCCAAGGCCGACAGCACCAAAGACCTGAACGCGTGCAGCAAGGAGTGCCCTCGCCCCTCGGCGGAACCTGCGGGCACCGCTGCCGGACCGAGCATCGAGGACACTGTCAGCGCTTACGAAAAGCGTGCGGATGCGCTCACGCTCGACACCGTCGAAAGCAACCTGCGCGCGGCCTATGCGCCCAATTTCACGGTGGTCGAGCGCAAAGACTCGGCCGGTGTGCTGCGTGTGGTGATCGGCAACAAGAACAATGCGAGTGCTCCCATGCTCGCGGCCACACTTGTGCTGGTCAAGGGTAGCTCCAAGGCCGAGGTCTCGAAGCTCATGGAGGATGTAAAGCGTGGCTCGCGACAAGCGATCACCATCGCGGCCACTGGCAGCAAGAAGGGATTGCTTGCCAAGTGCGACATGGAGCGCCGCCCCAACGACGTACCGAAGCCCTGCGGCGGCTACTCCGGAGAGCTCGACAGCTTGGCCGCCAAGGCCGGCGGCCCGGCGTTGTAGACTTCTGCTACTTGCAGAGGGTGGCGTCTTCGTACTGGCAGGTACCGCTGACGCAGATGAGGTAGCTCGCAGGGAACGGCCCCGGACTGGTTGCTCTCGCATGCGCCACCCTCGGCATGCGCGTCTTGCACGTGCCCTTGCCGGACGCGCCGATGGAAATACAGGCAAGTCCGTCGGCACGGGAGGTCGACGGAGCCGAGCTGTCGTGTGTGCA
>JBIKNA010000543.1:0-4583 GCA_044358965.1 Polyangiaceae bacterium | reverse complement strand
CAACTTGAACGGATAGCAGGCGCGTAGCGAAGCCGTGTCTCGAAGAGCCGGATGCGGGAAATCTGCACGTCCGGATCCGTGGGGGCCCCGGGAAGGCAACGACCCGGGGCTACCCGACCTCTTCGTCGAGCGCGAAGAGAGCGCTCACGACAGCGCCGACTTTGGCGATGTGCAGATCCGCCGGGGCACCAAGGTGCTGCACAAACGCTTTGGCGAAGGCGAAGTGCGCAAGGTCATCGAGCTGGGCGAGCCCGCGGTGATCGCGTTCTTCCCAGGCTGGGGCGAAGTCAAGGTGCTCGCCAGGTTCCTGCAGCTCGCCTAGAGCACGCCGCGTTAGCGCCGAGCCAGCTTGGCCTCTAGCTCTGCGATTCGGGCGAGCGCCGCTTCTTTGGCCTGTCGCTCGACCTCCGCGGCCTTCCGCTCGACCTCCGCGGCATGCCGCACAGCGTCCAGCTTTGCGCCGCGCTGCTCGGCCAAGGTTTGCACCAGGGACCGCCCCTCGCTGTCTTCGGCGAGACGCAAAGCGTGGACCTGCCCTTCGTCGGCACACGGCGCGATGACGAACCACAGGCCGAGCGTGCGGCAAGGGGTGCTATCGCCCTCGACGGTGCGCGGTCGAAGGTCGCCGTCGACATGGTCCCATGCGCGCAGACGGGTGCCCGGCGCCGCGTCGACGTCGTACACGAGCACCTCGCGGGTGCCCATGGCCCGGAAGCGCGTGAGCTTCTGCTTGAGCGTCAGCTTCTCTTTCGTGTCGCTCGCACTCAAGATCTCCACGCACAGCTCCGGCGTGCCGTCCTCCCAGGTCTTCCAGGAAAGAAACTCGGCCTGCGGCACCCCCAGCTTCACGAAGGCGTCCGGCGCACACTTGCGCTTGGGTTCGCCCGCCACGAAGTACACAAACTGGTCGGCGCCCACGGTACTGCCGGGTCCAACAACGACGCGCAGCAGCTGATACATGATCTCGCACAGCCGACTGTGCCGCGTGCCTTCGGGCATATCCCACTCCGCATCAGTCGACGGATAGTCGACGGCTCGGACAGCGCGCGCGGGGAGAGGGCCATTGGACACCACGGCCTTCATGTTACCCCGCCCGCTCACGCTGTGCATGGGACGCCAGAGCAGCAACGCGCGTGCCGATGGCGCGGACGTATATTTTTCGCGCACTTCACCAGATCCCTGCCCGGCCAACTGGCCGGCCGAGGTGGCCCGGGCCAACGAACGGCACCCCGGAAGCGCGTCGCTCGAGACGCGCGCGCCGACACGACGAGAAGCCTACGAGCAGTCGCTCGCGCAGCGCTCGCAAGCCGCGGCACACGGGGAGCAGCCTGTCTTGCTGCACTCTTTGGCGCAGGCTTCGCATGCAAGCTTGCAGAGCTTCTTGGCCTCGGCAGCGAGGGGGCTGTTGCGAGCATCGAGCCGGGCGGAGAGGATACATGCGTCGATGCAATCGCGGCAGGCTCGGATGCACTCGACGCGACCTGCGGGGTCTTTGGCTAAGCACGCTTCGATGCAGGCTTCGCAGGCCTGGACACACGAGAGGCAGGAGGACGCGCTGGATGACGTGGCAGTGGCGGACATGATGACTTCTTTCTTTGGGTGACATCTGGCTCGGCGAGAGCGGCCAGAATGGAACAGTGTTCGACGGCGGTATCGCCCGCGCAGGTGCGCACGAGTCGGCCCACGGCATCACGAAGGTCTCGAAGCTCACTAAGCCTCTGGTCAATCGCCGCGAGCTTCTCCTCGGCTCGCTTGCGCACGGCACCGCATGGTGCGCCCTGCCGGGCGCGGAGCGCGAGGAGCTCCTTGGTCTCGGCCAGCGTGAAGCCAAGTCGAATGGCATGCCGGACGAAGCGAAGGCGGTCCACGGCGTCGTCGGCGTAGCGCCGGTAGCCGCCCTCGGCTCGGCGCGGCGCAGGCAAGAGACCAATGCGCTCGTAGTAGCGCACCGTTTGGACTCCGACCTCGGCACGCCGCGCCAGGGTGCCAATGGTAAAGGTCCCGTTGTCCATGCAGGCAGTATGGGGGCTGTAGCGACTATAGGGTCAAGGACTCATGCCGCTCGCGCGCTGTGCTATCCGTCGGGCGTGCGATTCCTGCGTGAGTTGGCCTGCTGAGCGCGGGGCTCGGCGCGCCCATTCGCACCGAGAAGGGCATGCCCACCCGCGTTGGCGTGCGCCTCGAGACGCAGCTCCAGCTCCCCTTCATGGGCCTGGTATTCCCCGTAGACTTCTACCCTGCGGAAGATCGCGCGGGCGGCCGCTGGGATCTTTCGCTGCTGGGACGGATCTCGCTGTAGGGCTAGCGAGCCGCCAGCTGGGCCTCGAGCTCTGCCACCCTCGCGAGCGCCCGCTCCTTTTCGGCGCGCTCTTTTTCGGCGCTGGTGCCTATCAGCGAGTGCCCCTCAGGATCATGCGAAAGACGCAGCGCCGCCTCCTGACCTTCGTCGGCGCAGGGCGCGATCACGAACCAGAGCCCCAGAGTTTTGCACCGCGTGACGTCGCCGTCGATTGCGCGTGAACGAAGCTCGCCGTCGACACGATCCCATGCGCGGAGGCGCGATCCGGGGGATGCGTCGACGTCGTAGACGAGCACCTCGGACGTTCCCATGGCATGAAACCTCGTGAGCTTCTGCTTGAGCGTGAGCTTCTCTTTCGTGTCGCTGGCACTCAGAATCTCGACGCACAGCTCCGGTGTGCCGTCCTCCCAGGTCTTCCAGGAAAGAAACTCGTCCTGCGGCACCCCAAGCTTCACGAAGGCGTCCGGCGCACACTTGCGCTTGGGTTCGCCCGCCACGAAGTACACAAACTGGTCGGCACCTACGGTGCTGCCGGGTCCAACAACGACGCGCAGCAGCTGATACATGATCTCGCACAGCCGACTGTGCCGCGTGCCTTCGGGCATATCCCACTCCGGATCGGTCGACGGATATTCGACGGCTCGGACAGCGCGCGCGGAGAGAGGACCACTGGACACCACGGCCTTTAGTTTACCCCGCCCGGTCACGCTGTGCATGGCGCCCAGGATCAGCAACGTGTGTGCCCGAGTCTGGTCACGTAGTTCTGCACACTTGCTGCGGTTGGATGCTGGCCAACTGGCGCAAACGGTGGCCTGGGCCACTAGACGCGCAGGCGCCCTGGTCTATGGTTGCCGTAGGCTCACGCGAGAGCGCGGAGTGAACGAGTGGGGCGAACATGCAGACGTCGACCGTGACCGAGACAGGCACAAACCGCGGGAGTGACAAGCGCGCGGGGCAAGGCGAGCCCAGATGGCTCGCGGCGTTCAAGAACCAGGATCGCACGCACGGGTTCGAGAACCTCACCGTGACGGGAAAGCTGCCCGCAGAGCTCGAAAATGGCACCGTGTACCGCAACGGCCCCGGCGGCTTCGAGCAGGGCACAAGCCGCGTGCTCCACTGGTTCGATGGCGACGGCAGTGTGGTGGCCACGCGGTTCTCGGCAACCGGCGCCCAGGGCGCCGTCAAGATGGTCGAGACGCCCGGCTGGAAGAGGGAGTGCGCCAGCAAACAGCGACTCTTTGGCGGCTACAACACGCCCTTGCAGCGCCCCTTTCGCGAGGCGCTCTTGGGCGACCGCAAGAACCCGGCGAACACCGGGGTGCTCGTGTGGCAAGAGCGGCTCTTTGCGCTGTGCGAAGCGGGCAAGCCCTACGAACTTTCGACCCAAGACCTGCGCACCCTTGGGGAGGTCGATCTGGGCGCGGTGAAGGGCTCGTTCAACCCGCATCCGCGCCCCATTGGCGCGCGCCGGGCCACCTACTCCATCGGGCTTCGCATGGGGCGCAAGAGCTTCGTCGATCTGTACGAGGTGCCCTGGGAGGGCAAGCCGCGATGTTTTGCCACGGTGCCCGTGGGCGGCCTGCCCATGATGCATGACTTCGCGGTTACCGAGCGGCACCTGATTCTGTTCGTGCCACCCATGGGACTTCGCTTGTGGCCGTTCTTTTCGGGCAAGCTCGGTCTGGCCGACGCGATCACGTGGGACGGGGCGCTGGGCACGGAACTCGTGGTGGTGGGCCTCGATGCGCCGCACGAGGTGCGTCGGTTCAAGACCGATGCGTTCTACATGGAACACACGTCCAACGCGTACGAAGACGGCGACGATATCATCATCGAGTTCATGCGCTACGACACGCACCTGCACTTCGAAGATCTGGTCTCCAATGTGGTGCGGGGAAAACTTGGCAGTGGCGCGGGGCTTTCGCTCTCGCGCATGCGGCTGAACACCAAGACGGGGGCGGTACAAGTGGCGCCCATCACGGACGAGGTTTGCGAGCTTCCGCAGGTTGCGTCTACACGATTGGGCCAACGGCACCGGTACACGTACCTTGCTGGGGTAAGCCGAAAGGGCGCGAGCGCCTCGGAGCTGTTCCCGGCGGTGCTCAAGGTGGATTCGGAGCACGGGGAGGTGTCGCGGTTCTCGTTTGGGGAGGATAACATCGCGAGCGAGCTCACGTCGGTTCACGCCTCCCAAGGGTGGCCCACGTTGTGCCAGACGGGCGGAAGTGGCGCGGCTCGGCACAGGGCGCGTAATGGGCGGTTACGTTGCTCGGGGGTGTTGTTC
>JBIKNA010000303.1:0-8811 GCA_044358965.1 Polyangiaceae bacterium | reverse complement strand
TTACGCTCCCCCAAGACATGGAAGACACCCTTCGACGCCTGCGCCCGTAGGCGCGGCGAGCACCTTGCAGCGCCAGCGACTCTAGTGCCCCCGGAAAGCGCCGCCCGAAGTGTGCGGAGGCTAACGGAGCTCGCCGGCAGGATTCGCACTGATCCGATTCGTCCACGGAGTTTTACTCGTGTTGTCCGCGGCGCGCTCTTTGCACCGGCCAAGGGAATGATCGCCCTGCGCCGCCGAACCCACTACCTCGCCATGACCGGTTTTGTCGCACTCACGCTGGCGCCGCGCGCGGAGGCAGCCACACGCCCTTTCGTCGTCTACGACGACGACGGAACGCTCGCCAAAGGACCCAGCGGCGGCGTCCCCTCCTACGCGAAGAAGCTCCTCGAACGCTATGACAGCGCGGGTTTGAAGCGCCCCGACGTCCTCAGCATCTGGACCACGTTTCCGCTACGAAAGGACAACGTGGGCACCTACGTGTTGCCGCTGAAGAACGATGTGAAGGGGATTGGGATGGAGAAGGAACACGGCGGCGACGGACTTTTCGACGAAGGGCTCGGGTGTCGCGCGGTGCTCATCCACAACAACGTTCGATTCCTGGGCACGCGCGCAACACTCGCTGGAACGAACAAGACCTCGTTTGCAGAGTACCTGTTCCTGCTCGAACTCTCGCACCTGTGGGGCCCTGCTGCGCGCCTGCCGGCCAGCGCCTCTGTGCCCAGCGTGCCCGTGGATGCGCTCATCGGCTTCACGTATCACTGGTCATTTTTCATGGACGGTGGCGGGTCCGTGGCTGGAGGCAATGTCTGGAATGAACTGGGCGGCGGTCGTTTCCGCGCCAAGACCATGGACCCCGATACCCTGGGCTTTTCGAAGCTCGACCTTTACCTGATGGGCATGGCAGAGCCGAGCGAGGTGCCGCCGTTTTCCGTGCTGACGGACGTCGAAAATGAGGGCGCCGCGGTGGACCCTTACACCGACAGTCCGGTGTCGCCGACCACGTTTCCATGGTTCGCGGACACGGAGGTGACGGTCAAGGCCATGCGCAAAACCGTAACCGTCGATGACGTCATCGCCGCCAACGGTCCGAGGGTGCCATCCGCCAAAGACAGCCCCCGCAACTTCACGTTGGGTATCGCCTTGGCCGTCGCCCCGGACACGCCCGATACGGAGCGTGCAGAGGTGACGGCCCAGATGGACCTCGTCGCCAAGCGCCTCGCACCCGCCTTCTCGCGCGCAACGTCGGGCCGAGGCTCGCTCGAGGTCATCACGGTTCAAGAGGTCGCCGACGCGGCCGCAGAGCCCAACGCGGCCGCGCAGCCGCAATCACCAGGCAACGACGGCACGTCGCCACCGGCGGCGACGCCGACCCCAGCCCCTGCGGAGAGCGGCGGTTGCGCAACGCTGGCGCGGCACCCAAGAGGTGAGCAGATCGGCATCGCGATGGCCGGAATGGCCTTGCTCGCCGTCAGCAGAAGGCTGCGCCGACGGACCCGATAAGGCCGACCTCAGGATGTTCTTGCTCCCCCACCGGCGATGGCCATGGGCCCAGGCGAGCGCCCCATCTCGTTCCCGCGGGCGTCGGTGGCCAGAAGCGCGGCGAGCGCAAGGGCAACACGTACGGGAAAACGAACCAACGGATGAGACGAGCGTACGTTTGCGCGGCCACTTCAGCGACTCCCCTTGGCTCCACTCCCGTGCGACCATCGGGCGTGCGTAAGCGGTTGCCCTTGCTTGTCCCGGTGCTCTCTTTGGTGTTGGTCGCCTGTGGGCCGGCGTTCATGCCGTCCCCCGCCGAGTACGCCGAGCGTCCCATCTCCGTCGAGGCGGGGCGCGAGTACTTTGCGGTCACCGGCGGCGGAGACCCCTACGCCGCGGGGCTCGCGTATCCGGTGTTCTTGGGGCTGATGGCTGCGTACCCCGAAGAGCTCGGTCGCGACTTCAACGAGTTCTCCGCCAAATTTGGCTTCATTCCGGACCCCGACAAGAAGGGCGATCCGCTCTCGCCCCCCCTTGGGTTTCACCTCACCGAAGACCCAAACACTCAGGTCCCGTGGATCGTTGGCAACTGCCAGATGTGCCACGCCGAGAAGCTACGCCTGCCCGCGGGCGACCTCGTGGTTACGGGGCTTGGCAACAAGAGTGTGCGGCCGCACGCGTACCTGAGCGCGTTCATTCGCATCGCCCGCGACAAGAACCTGGACGCCGAGCGCCTGGAGCAACTCGCCGCCGGTCGCGCAGACTTGCACCACGTCGCGTTCTCTCAGCGGCCCATGTTGGTGCGCAAGTCCATCGTGGGCGCTGCCATCTCTGGTCTCAAGAAGGTCGCGAAGATCCGCGGCAACTACGCGCACCGCTTTGGCGACGCCATGCCCGGTCGCATGGCCACCATCGAGTCGTTTGCGGCGGGACTTTCGTTTTGGCTCGATCGGCCGGTGCCCACGCCGATGCCCATTGGCTGGGCCAAGGTGCCCGACGTGCGCAGCTTTCCGTACCGCGACACGTTTTCGTACGACGGCTCGGGCTACGGGTCGCCGCAAGCGCTGGTGCTCGAGGCCGACTTCTTGTTCGGCGTACGCCCGGAGTGGTTTGCCTCGCACATTCACATCGCCACGAGCATGTACATGTACCTGCGCTCTTTCGAGCGCACGCTGCACTATCCGGGGCCTGTCGACGCGACGTTGGCTGCGCGAGGCAAAGAGGTCTTCGTGGGCACCTGCGCGGGCTGCCACGGGCAGTACGTGGACCACGGCGGCATCATGCGTGCAAGTTACAAGGAACGCGTGATCCCGAAAGAGATCGTGGGTACAGATCCCGCGCGGGTCAACGCCGTGAGCCCGGAGTTCGTCAAGGCGTCCAACGACCTGACGCTCACCCGGGGTCTCACCGCCGTCAAGAATACCGGAGGCTACGTGCCACCGGTGCTGCTCGATGTGTGGGCCCGCGGCGTGCTCGGGCACGCCGGGCAATGGCCGAGCGTCGCTGCCATGGCCTTGCCCCCCGCCGAGCGGCCGCAGTTCTTCGTGGTGGACCCCGACGGCATGTACGATCTCGACCGCCTGGGCGTGCGCTACGAAGACGTGATGGTCGAGGGCACCAGAGTCTACCGAGCAGACCCTCAGACAGGCGCCAAAACCGAGCGACCCCTGCGAGGCCGCGAGTACCTCTACCGCGGCGATGTTCCCGGGTACTCCACCGCCGGGCACACGTTTCTGTCGGACCTGGCGCCAGACGAGCGTCGGGCGGTGCTCGAATATCTCAAGGGCATCTGATCGGCGGAGCACACCGCGCTAGCTGCCCGTCCGTCACCTGCCTGGAGCACGTACGCGTTCGTGCCGATCTAGCGAAACGGCCTGCGGCGGGAGGTTCCGGCGTGGCCTCGCAACATTTTTGCTTGCGGAGCCTGGTTGGTCGGTGTCACCCAGCCGCACGCCGGGCGCCGTCAGGTTCCGGCCCCGGACTCCAGAAGATGCCTGGCGCGAGAAACCGCCGGGCAAACGCGTCGAGGCAAGCACATGCGAGACCAAGCAATAACCGCGCCCATGTCCACGGTCCCCAGCACCACCCGAGATAGCGACCGGACGCTTGTGCAGTTGGGTCAACCGTTCGGAGCGCGGGACGCAACGCTGTGCTCCCGCGAACACACCAAGGTGCTCGCCCCAGCTGGCTCCCAACAGCTCGGCGCGTTGGCCCCACCACAGTCTCAGCTTCGGCGGGCACCCATCCCCAAGATCGTCGCGCCTTGGCCTGTCGCCCACTCCGCGCGCGTTTCTCCTCACAGTCATGGTCCCCAAACGGTGATCGCGCTCGTGCGCAACCCGGTGCTCGGCAAGGCGCAGCTGCGCTCGCTCGACACCGCCCGTTGCCGCCTACCCACCAGACCCGACCGGACTCTTGCGCAGGCCATCATGATGCTCTCGTTGGGGGTGATCGCGGGCGTACTGATCGCGACCTGCGCACACCCGCTCCGAAGCGGGGCGGCACGGCTCGCGCGACACATCTCGACGCTGCAGGTGCTGCGCGCCTGAGGACTTGGGGGCCGCCCCCACACGGAGCCGGCCGCCGCGGACCGGCGTCCGCTGCAACAATACGATCATCCGGGCGCCCTGAGGCGATGAGCAGTCCCGCGTTGCCCGCTAGCTTGAGCCGGTTCACGCCTCCCAAGGGTGGCCCACGTTGTGCCAGACGGGCGGAAGTGGCGCGGCTCGGCACAGGGCGCGTAATGGGCGGTTACGTTGCTCGGGGGTGTTGTTCGCGGGAAGCGGCTTTGGATTCCTTACGCTCCATCGTGGAGGCCAAATGGGACGCACAGCTCGGCGTGGAACCGTGTACGCCGGAGCTGCGCGTCCGGGATCATTTGCCGAGAGAGCTGAAACGTTCCAGGCGCAACGTGACGCGAACCCTGGGTCCAGGGGTCTTCGCGCCAGTACTCCGCCACGAAGGCCTGCTCGAACCCCTCGGGCAGACCGAACCACGTCTGCTCCATCGTTCCGTCGCCAGCGGCCCACTCGGTCTTTACACCGCAGGCCACCACGCCCACGTTTTTTGCGATCTCGCCGAAGAGCGCACGGAACTCTGCCTCTTCCGCAAAGGTCGCGGCGTAGACGCTCTCCACCACTGCCGCAGGCCCCGCCCCCATGTGCCCTTCCATTGTACCCGCCCATTGCAAGATGCCCAACGACTTCTCGTTGCCTGCCAGGCGCACATCTTCGAAGCCTCGAGCGCTTGAAGTATACTACCGTGGTAGTATACTTGGCCCATGCCCCGAGGCGCTCCCGCTCCCAAACTCGCAATTACCGTCGACAGCGATGTCCACGCCAAGGTTCTTCGCGCTGCCGCGGAAGACAATGTCAGCGTCTCCGCGTGGATGACGCGCGCCGCCCGCCAGTCACTCAAGCTTCGTGAAGGACTCTCCGCGGTGGCGCAGTGGGAAGGAGAGCACGGCGCGCTCACGGAGGCCGAGCTCGATGCCGCGCGCTGCCGGCTCGCCACCGTTTCGAAGGGCAAGACGAAGGCATCGCGGCGCTCTCGGGCTCGATGAAGGCGGTGGTCTACGACGCTGGCGTGCTCATCGCTGCGGATCGGAATGACCGACGTGCGTGGGCCGAGCACCGCGTACGGCTCGAGTGGGGGATCGTTCCGCTCGTTCCTTCCGCGGTGCTGGCGCAGGTGAGTCGCTCAGGCAGGCAGGTGCAGCTGCGCCGACTGCTCGTTGGTTGCAACGTCGTGCCCTTAGATGAGCGCCTTGCCCATCGCGCTGGGGCCCTGCTGGCTCTCGCGCGCACTTCAGATGTCGTGGATGCAGTGGTCGTGGCCGTCGCTGTCGACCAAGATGCGGATATCGTCACCGGTGACGACAAGGACATCGCGCATCTCGTTCGCGCTGCGAAGGCCAATCTCCGCGTGCTCGTGGAATGACGTGAGAGACCGCTGCAATCCGTCAATTTCGCGGTGTCGAAGCAAGAAAGCGTTTCATGACCGTCACGAGCCCACGAAAGGCGGGAGCGAGCGCGGGCATACGAAACCTTGCGCGAACACGCCGCAGCGAACGTAGGCATGAAACTCTCGCTACGCGTGGGCCGGAAGTGGCCTGTTACGAGTTCGCCGCTGCGAAAACAGAGTCGCGTTGTGGGGCGCGGCTACGGCCGCACGCCCCAGACCACGGCGATGTCCTTTGCGGAAGTGCCCACTGGAACGGAGAGCCGCGGCGTCTGCATGCGTTGCTGCTGCTGAGCGTCGCGTTTCACGCGGGGCGTGATCCAGGTGCTCAGCTCCTCTAGGGTGATTTGGCCGTCGCCATCTGTGTCGGCGCGGCCCGACCCGATTCCGTCGAGA
The DNA here is from genome assembly GCA_044358965.1 of Polyangiaceae bacterium. Taxonomy (GTDB): domain Bacteria; phylum Myxococcota_A; class Polyangia; order Polyangiales; family Polyangiaceae; genus SXNL01. The sequence goes on along the minus strand of JBIKNA010000303.1, from coordinate 2,976 downwards.
AGATGCTTGGTGAACACGCCTTGGCTCCCGTCCGCCGAGGGGCCGGAGATCTCGGAGCCTGACGAGGATGCCAGCACCGACACGCGACTCGGTGCGACGGGATCAAGCACGCGCACCAATGGTCGCGCCCCTTTTGGCAGCACGGATCTTCCTCCGGCCCCAGAAAAACACGTGTCGACGAAAGCAACGACGTCTTTCGCCTTGGACTCACCAAGGGCCTTCAGCACGTCGGACATGGGCATGCCGGTTTGCGTGATGGCCTGGGCATCGCTGTCGTAGGGCACGAGATATGCGGTGCCTTGCGCTGCGTCGGGCGCCCCGTGACCGGAGAAGAAGAAGTAAACGCGGCCGCCGGCGGGGACATTGGTCTTGAGCCAAGCCAGGTGGCGTTCGATGTCGGTCTTTGATGCGCGGTCGTCCAGAGCGACACGAAGGTTCTGGTCGGGCACGCCGAAGGTCTTCCGCAGCACCTCGGCAAAGCGGGTCGCGTCGGTCCTGGCGCCCGTAGGGGCGGGAAGATCGCGATACTTTTCGATGCCCACGACGAGCGCGTAGGCCGTGCGTTGCGGGGTGCCGGCGAGGACCGCGGAGCTGGGCGCGGCGGTTGGCGTGGGGCCGCCGACCGTCCCCACCCCGTCCGAAGCGACGGGCGCCGGGTTTTCGGGGAAGGGAGTGGACGGCAACTTCGCTTCCTCCGCGTCTGGCAAGCGGGCAGCTGGCGTCACACGGATGGAGATGGTTTGGCCCGCTCGTGCTACGTCCAACGTTGTCGGCTCACCAACTCTCAGGCGCGCCATGGCAGCCATACAACTGTTGTAAGTGTCCACCGCGCGGCCGCCCACCCGCACGAGTCTGTCACCCTGCAAGAACCCAGCGCCCTCGGCAGGACGACCTATGGTGGCCCCGGTGAGAATGCATCGATCTTTTGGTTCCCGCGCAATTACGAGGCCCAAGTTTGGAAGCTCGGTCGGTGGTGGCGGCAGAGGCAAGAGAGGCACTTTCTCGATCTGTGTTCCGGCGATTCGCGTAACCGGTACAACTTCCACTACGGTTCGCACCCCGCGTCGCTCGACCAACACCGGCGAGCGCGCCCCGACCGGGAGATCGATCATCGCTTGGGTACATGCCAGCTGATCGTTGACCTCTGTTCCAACCGCGGTCCCCACCCAGACGACCACATCGCCGTCGAAGAAGCCCGCGGACTCGGCGGGATACCCCTTGCGAACGCCGCGAATGACACAGCGCGGTGAAGCGGGGTCAAAGCCGAGACCAATTGCCGCCTTGCCGAGGTAGGGATCCGCGTCTGCCACTGGGCTCGCCGAGGGAACCGGCGTGAGTGCGGCCGGTGCGGTTTGAGCCGGGGGACACTGAGCTGACGTGAGGGTGTTCTGTTGGAGCTCGGTGGTGAGCATGCCGACATCCTCCGGCGTCGCCGCGCGTTCCAGCTGCTGCAGCCAAGCGTCGCGCCGCCCACGCCATGCGTCGGTTACGGCGCTCCACGCGATAGAGCGCTCAAGGGCTATCACCAGTGTGGCGAGTTCTTTGGCCATCGTCGCCGATTTTGAGCGGGCCACCCAGTCAGCGCGCTGGTTCTGCCAGTCGCCCTTACTCGCGAACGCCGACCACGAAAGCCCTGCTTCAAGTGTCAGCAGAGTCGTTCCGGCCGACGTCGCGCCTTTGACGGACCTCTCCGGCGCACAGTCCTCCTGTCCGTACAAGACCCCATTGACCATGGTCCCCTTCGGCGAGGCTGTGGCGCATGCGACCAAGCCCGCACAAAACGCAGCCCACCCGAGATAGCGCGCCATGACTACTTGCTCCCCGTCTTTGCTTGAATTGTGTAGGTTGCACGCGTTCGTGACCACCGGCTGGCGGTGGCGTCGCGCAGTCGCTTCTGGAGCTCGTCGGCGTAGGCGATGCCGTCGGCGCTGGACCCGCCCGCGGAGGGCTTCATCACGTCGAAATCTCGCTTGTCGCCGAATGCGTACACCACGAGGGACTCCCGCGCGTTTTGCACGGCCTTGGCCGTTGCGGGTCGAATCCGAATACCCGCCGTGCGCTCGGCGTGCAATGGAAGCTCGGTCGGCTTGCCGGGGCCGACTTTGGGCGCGGGCTCTTCGTTGCTCGGCCACAGCACATCGCCTCTGCCATCGGCGTCCACGTAGTAAACGACAAGCCAGGCCGGCTTGGCCGATTCGAAGACGATGCGAAGGTCATCGCCCTCTTGCATGATGCTGGGAACCTGGACGGACACCTCGAGAGCATCGGCGTCGGCCAGCAGGTGGCCTAAAGCCGGCGCTATGGCCGCGGCAGACGAGACAGGTGAGGCCTTCGGACCGCTGCCACACGCAAGGAGCGAAGCGAACGACAACAGGACCGCCGATCCGGTGAAACGCGAGCACAGGCCAAACACGCCCCAAGTCTACGAGAGCAAAAAAAACCTGGTCAACCGGCAAAGTGCTCCGTCCCGCACTCACGGCGGTCCGCACTTCTGAAGTGGGCGCACGCTGTGCCAGACAGACCATCTGTGGCACCGAGTGGCAGTAGGCGCATCATGGTCCCTAATGTTGCTCGCCGCGGTGTTTGCGCATACGAAACCGTGCGCGAACACGCCGCAGCGAAGGTAGGCGTGAGACTCGCGCTACGTGTGGGCCGGAAGTAGCTTGTCGTACGCTTCCGCCGTGTGACGAAGGAACGAGGAAACGTGCCGCTGCGCAGGACCGTAGAGCGCAGTCTCCGTTGGCCTCTGCTGCGCGTGTGCCGCCGCGGGGCTACGGCTCCCCGCCGTCTTCGCAGGCGCCGGAAAACCTGTATCGAGCCGGGGGCTCGCAACCCCACTGTGTCTTCCCGGCGCAATCGGTGCCTAGGACGCCCAAAGGGTGCGTAGGAAAACCAAAGCCCTCTTGCACGAACAACCCCCGGACGACATAACCGCCCATTACGCGCCCTGTGCCGAGCCGCGCCACTTCCGCCCGT
>JBIKNA010000186.1:0-13455 GCA_044358965.1 Polyangiaceae bacterium | reverse complement strand
CACGCGCGTAGCCCCGGCGCCTTTCCCAGGACCCGATGGCGCATCCCACGGCCGCGAGCCCGCCCCCCAAACCTTTCAGGCGCCTGCTCCGCCCCGGGCGCGGTGGGCGCCTACCGCGAGGCCACCATCGTGGGCTTGGGCACCTTGGGTGGCAGCACGAGCGCCGGTGCGGATACGACAACGACGCCTTCTTTGGACCGCTTGTCGTCGGGCAGGCTGCGCTGCGGGGGAACGGGCAGGTCAAGCTGCGCCTTCTTGTTCTGCTCCAGATCCCAGCCCTGCGAATTGCCGCCTCTCGAACCCGGAGGCGCGGGGGTTTCCCACTTCACCTTCGTGAACGAGAACGAGAGCTTCTCGGTGGAGTCGCCGCGGCTTTGCCCTGCGGTCTGTTCGAAGGTGGTGATGATCACCGTTTCAAGGAGCACGGTCTGCCAGACCGTGGCGCCATCGGTGTACGTGACCTTGACGCTGCGAATGTCGTCGCCCCCCGCGCAACTGAGCGCGAGGGATGGCGTAAAGGCATCTGGCCGCCGGGTCACCACGAGGTCTTGGTGGGTAGAGCGCCCGCGCATCCGACGGGCGTTCGAAGCACCGGTGGTCAGTGGCATGCTGACGCCCCAACTTGCCGTCAGCACGTCGAACTTCATGGTCGGCGAGAGTTCGACGGTGATCGCCGCGGACGCAGATGATGCCAGCGCGAAGGTGCCAGTGGCGAAGGCGGCAGCGACAACGGTACGGGCAAAGATAGAACGCATGGGATACCTCCGAGGGCGGTCGTGAAACGAGGACTGATGGTGCCTGGCAGCACGATCGGAGTACAAGCCGCAACCGCGCGCCGCCCAAGATTGGTGGATGCTTGAGGGGCCGTGTCGGTGCAGGTGCCCCAAGACGAAAAATCACGGGGCGCTGCCCGCCATCGCAGGCCCGCCGCGCCAGACTTGTCGGTCCCGCAGCGCAAGCAGTTCCGGAACAAATGCCTCGAAGGTCTCGAGCAGCCGGAGGATGCCGCGGAAAGATTCGTCGCTGGGGAGTTGGCCCACGGTGACCACCGCCGAAACGCCGTCATACAAGAGCGTGAGGTCAAGATGCGAGACCAGCGCAAGCGCCGCGCCGCGAAACTCCGAGGGCAGGGGCAGGACCCCCTTGAGTGGTGCACCGACGCGAGGATCACCAGCAACAGAGATGAGAAACCGCGCGTCGAAGGTGGCATCGCCGGACACCAGGAGCGGGAAATCAGGAATGCGCGCACACATGAGAAACACACCCGTGGGAACGAGGGTCATCGGGTCCACGAGGCTGATTCTGCCGCCGAAGTAGCAAGTCACCGCCAGGTGCGGCTTGGGCATCAGAAGGTACTGGAGCAGCAGTCCCTCGTTGAGCCCCGGAAGGCTTGCCTTTGGCGTGGCGGGCGAACGAAACATCGACGCCCCGGGGAGCACGCCCGTGCGCGTGGCATCGTCGTCCAACACGGCCCATCGCTCGAAGACCGGCTTTTGCGGGTACCGCACGTGTGACCCCACGATGCCCGTGGCGGGAACCAGGCGAAAACCAAGCCGTTGCCCAAGGCCAAGGAGCACTGGCTCGACCCGTCGCCGGGAGCCCCAGCGTTGCATCGGGTCCACAACAAAGGGAGCCACGCAGGAACCGGCCATGGCGACGCAGCTCAGAATCGTCACCAGGGCATCGCTCATTGTCGGAGTCTAGGGCAGCGTCGTGGGCTTCGGATGCGCTATCGCGCGTCCTGCGTGGGTTCGTCCAAATCTGCAATGCTGAGCAGCTGCGGCGGAGACGACTGCCGCTCCGCGCGCTCTCGCTCGAGCTTGGCCTCGACGTCTTGCCAAGCGAGCGCCGACTGCGTGGCGGTCCAGCGCAACGGCAGCGCTGCTTCGATGCCCGCTAGTTGGGCGAGCAACGCGCCGCCATCGCGGGGGCGCTTGTCGGGCTCGGCTTCGAGGCACGCGTGAATGAGCGCAGCCATGGCCTTGGGCATGGGCACGTCGCGTTCGAACTCGGGCACCGGCTCGAGCACGTGCGCCGCAAGAATGCTCGAGGCACCATCGCCTTCGAACAAGCGTTTGCCGGTGAGCCAGAAGACCATCACACAACCAAGCGCATAGATGTCCGTGGCCGGCGAGATGTCGCCTCCCAAAATTTGCTCCGGCGCCATGTACCCCGGTGTGCCCACGGTCTGGGCATTGCGTTGAGTGATTTCGGTGCTCAGCGCTTCGCGCAGCCCAGCGCGGGCGTCGAGGTCGGCCTCGGAGCGAGAGAGCGCCCGGACCTGGGGCTCTGCCGATGGTGCACGCGCATCGTGAACGAGACCAAAGTCGAGCACCTTGACCACGTCGACTTCGTCGGCCAACTTCGACACGAAGATGTTCGCCGGCTTGAGATCTCGATGCACGAGCCCGAGGGCGTGGGCTTCGGCAAGCGAGCGACAAACCTGCATCATCAAAAAGACCGCACGCTCCGGCGGCAACGGACCAAAGGACTTGACGAGGTTGCTCGTGTCGAGGCCTTCGAGCAGCTCCATCACCAGGAAGAGCGAGCCATCGCGTGCCACGCCGTAGTCGAGAACGCTGACGGTGTTCCGACTGCGAAGCTGCGCCAAGCTGCGCGCCTCGCGACGAAAGCGGAGCTGTACCTGCTCTGCGTCTTGGCCCTGCAGCACCTCGGGTCGGATGACTTTGATGGCGGCATCGCGAGGCAAGAGGCGATGCGAGGCTTGCCACACTTCGCCCATGCCACCGACGCCAAGGCAACGCACCAGCTCGTAGCTGCCGAGCTTCTTGGCGATGCCTTCGGCTTTGGCGGCGCGCGCGGCGGCAGCGCTGGCCCGTTCGAGCGCGGCATTGGCCACCCGTTGGGCCCGATGCAGCGCCACGGCCACCAAGACGCCGAGCAACACACTGCCCCCGAGCGCAACGGAGAGCGCCAACCTGCTGCGCGTCTCGTGGGCCTGGACGATCTGCGCATGCACGGACTCGGGCACCAACGCCGTCACGTACCATTGCATGTCGCCAAGCCCCGGCACCTTGGCGCTCAGCGCCATGACCTTCTCTTCGCCCTGCGCTCGCGGCACGTGCAAGACCTCGCGCGCGGCCGGCGGGGTGGAAAAGAAGGTTCGAATCTCTGGGCTCTTCACGTCGTCGTAGCGCACCGGGCGCTCGCGCGACGGAGCCATGGTTGGACGCACGGACTCGGGCAAGGCGAGCAGCAGGCCATCGTCGGTGTGAAGCATGGACAGGATGTTTGCATCCCGTTGCAGCCGCCCCACGAAGGACGACAGTGACGCCAAGTTGAAGTCGACGGTGAGCACCGCGAGCAAGGTCTTGTGCTGGTACACCGCCAGCGTGCGCGTGATCCCCGTGGCCTGGTCCTCCCAGAACACGTAGGGGTTGCTCCACACCATGCCCGGCTGCGCCAGCGACAACGCAAAGAACGGCCGCTCACGCGGGTCGTAGGTGGTCTCTTCGTCGCTCTCGAGGGCAAGTTTGTATAGCCCCGTCACACGATGCCGCAAGCGCTGGCGCCGCCGGCGCCCGGACGACGGGTCCAAGACGTTGCGGATGACGTCGTAGCGCATCACGCCGTCGCGATCCGCATGCGCGCCAAGGAATCCACCGTCCGGGAAGCTCATGCTGGCGTAGATGACACCTTCGTGTCCGCGTACCACGGCAGCGAGCTCGGCCCCCAAAGAGCTCAACGTGGGATCCTCGCTGGGCAGGTTCTGAAGGTTCAGCCGCGGAGCGCTGGCAATGAGTGCATCTTGCAAGTGCAGCATCAGCGGGTCGGCGCTGGCGAGCACCGCACCGACGCCATCGGCCACCACCCGCGTCTCTTGCTGGAATCGCGCTCGGGTCAGCTCTTGAGAGCTTCGGACCAAGACACTTTGCCCCGTGAGCGACACCATGAGCGCGCACAAGGCAGCAACGGCGGGGACCACCAGCTGAAGCGCCCGCGGAGATGCGAGCAACAAGAGCCGCTTGTCTGTCGCAGAACTCGGGCGTGATCCCCCTTCCACGGCTGCATAGGTACCACGCGCCCGAGGGGCAGAGCCAGGCCGCGGTCAGGGTTGGGGTGCCGTCAGGCAGGCATCGCCCTCGGGCAGCAGCACCATCAGGCCGTAGTCCGGCACCGCCACCGTGGCGTTGCCCGAGACCACCACCTTGGTGCCACGGAGCGCGTCGACCCATGTACCCTGCACCAGCTCGCCAGAAAGCAGCATGGGGCCCGCGGGCTTGCGGGCAGCAAGGATCAGCGCACGGGCGCCGTCGTCGGTCTTGCGCAGGAACGAAAGTTGTTCGTCCGCAGCCACCACCGGCTGGTAGGCGCCGCGGCGCAGCGCCACGGAACACTTGCGAAGCTGCCCGAGGCGCTCGGTGAACGCGCGCGTTTGGCGCTGGGCATCGGACAAGTCCGTCTCCCGGGGCATGGCCCTGCGGGTGTCCGGATCACTCTTGCCCGCGAGGCCCACCTCGTCACCGTAGTAGAGCACCGGCGCGCCGGGCAGCGCGTACACCAGACCAAGCGCGAGCTGCTGCTTGTCGTACACGAGTTTTTGCGTGGGCTGCGGCGCAGGTTCCCACGAATCGCCGCCAGTTTGCCCGGCGCTCACGGAGGCAAAGCGCGACACATCGTGGTTGCCGATCATGGTGCCCATGACGGCGCCGGAGCCAGCCCACTCGACTTCGCCCTCGCGGATGGACTGATCGATCTGCGACATGGGGGCAGTGCCCTCGGCCACGGCAAATCGCAACGACCACATCAGCGGGAAGTGGAACTGGCTGTCGAGCCCCTGGGGCCCGATGTGGTACTTGAGCAGCTGGTACGCGCCGGGCCCGGTGAAGTTCTCGCCCAGCACAAAAGTCTTGTTGCCCGGGTGGTCGAAGCGCTTGCGGAGCGCGTCTGCGATGCGCCGGGACCCAGCCCGCGGCATCATGGGCACCGCATCGATGCGCACGCCGTCGCCGTCCCAGGTGTCGAGCCACCACCGAACATCGAGCGACACTTGCCGCGCGACGGCCAGGTTGGTCCAATCCAAGTCGGGCATGTAGGGCGCAAACCAACAGCTCTGGATGTGCGAGGCCCAATCGCAGGAGCCCACGCCACAAATGCACTCTTTGGAGCCCTGCACGAAGCCCGGGAGCTGGGCATAGGGGTGCTGATCGTGGACATGGTTCGGCACCACGTCGAAGATGACGCGGATGCCCCTCTTGTGCGCGTCGCGCACGAAGGCGTTGAGCTGTTCGGGGGTGGCCACCCGCGGGTCCAACGCGCGCGGCTGCTTGGGCCAATAGCCGTGGTAGCTCGAGTACAGGCGCCCATCGAGACCGATGAAGTAGCCCTCGGGGTTTTCGTACAAGGGCGACAGCCACACGGCGTTTTTGCCCAAGCGCTCCAGGCCGCCCTCGTTCATGAAGGCACGAAAGCCCTCGAGGTTGCCGCCCGCGCGGTCGCTGGGCGACGCTGGCGGAGGCACGGGCCCACGCTCGTTGCGGAAGCGATCGAGCACCACCTGGTAGATGGACATGTCGCGGGGATCCACGACTTGGGGCTCGACCCACGCCGTGGCCAAGGCCGGCTCGGCGTCGCGCCCCGCCTGGTCTTTGGCCCGAAGCTCGAAGGTATACTTGCCCCGTTCGAGCCCCTGGGCTTGGAGCAAGATGACACCGGTCTTGGCGTCGGCCTGCACCACGGTGGCCACGCGCCCTTCGCGGTCGACGGCGCGAAGGCTAGCCGGATCCAGCGCTGGGCCGCCTTGGGCCGAAACGAAGCTCGCGGCGACGGACACGGTGCCATCAGCCGCGGCTTGCGCCGAGGTGACGCGCAGTTCTGGGGTTCTGCAGTCGCCCACGTCCACATAAGAGACCTCGCGGCCCTCGTAGACGGCGAGCGTGGGTACATTGCGGTCGGTGAGCCAGACGCCATCTTCGATGATGGCGTAGCGATGGTCGCCGGGAGCCAAGTCGAGCTTGGTGGCACGCCACACGTCGAGCGTGCGGTCCATCTGGACGCCCGGGCGCTTCCAACCGTTGAAATCACCGACCACGTAGGCAACCGCCTCGGGGTTCCCGGGGCGGTGCCACACCGTGTGGCCACAGGCGCGCGCGGGCGCCTGGGACTCGCCCTCTTGGCTTGTGCTGCAGGCCCCCTGGGAAAGCGTGATGAAGGCTGAGAGGCCGAACATCGAAACCAACCCGGGGGTGCTGCGCCACATGGGTACTACCTAAAGAGTTACTGGGTGAGGTCGTCGGCGGAACGCGGCCACAGCTTGCGGTTGCTGAAGCTGATGCCGCAGATGCCCACGATTTTGGTGAATGCCGTGTCGAGGGCGTAGGTGTTGTCGAGATCGGGGTAAAGATCGTCGTCGACGCGCAGGTCACCGGTGACGACGAACTCGTCGAAGTCTTTCGGGTCGTCCGCGTTGACCTTGATGACGGTGACGGCATCGACCTGGCAGAGCATGCCTTCGTAGCCCTCGGCGGCAGTCTTGTTGGCGGCCGTGGCCGGGGCGATGACGAAGGGCGCGAAGGGCAACGTGGTGCCCGGATCGAGCACTGTGATCTTGGGGCTGTTCTGCAGGAACGAGATCTCGAAGACCTCGGCGTAGTCGCCCTCGACCTTGACCTTGTTGCCCACTTTGACCGAGGGCGCCTGGCCGGTGCTGACGAACAGAGCCTGGAAGGGGCCGGACTTGTCGGTCTGCACGAAGAAGCCCGGGTTGGTGCCCGCGAGCTTGACCGCGGTGACCCACACACCGTCGATGGTGACGCGGGTGCCCGCTGCGGGGTGACCAGCAGCCGCCGGGTTACGCACCTGCTCCACCGTGACCGTTTGCCCCGTGCACTGGTTCACACCGGGGTTCGAGATCTCCGGGCACGGATCGCAGGCATCGCCCTTGCCGTCTTTGTCGCCGTCTTTTTGGTCGGCGTTGGCAACCTCGGGGCAGTTGTCGAGACCGTTGGGCGAGCCGTCGCCGTCGATGTCGTCGGCGTTGAGCTTCTGGCAGGCATTGGACTTGTCGAGGGGGCAGGCGTCGCAGGCATCCCCCTTTCCATCGCCGTCTTCGTCGGCCTGCTTGCCGTTGTCCATGGGCCGGATGGGGTTGAACACGTCCGGACAGTTGTCGCTCGCGTCGGGCACGCCGTCGCCGTCCTTGTCCGTCGCGGTGATGCCGTCCTTGTACGAGTCGCGGTACGGCACGCAGCTGGGTTCGCCCACAGGCACCTCACCGCGGCAGTTGAAGATCTTGAAGGCCTTCTCGCCCTCGGTCATGACCTTGCTGAGGTTCGATGCGGACACGTCGCGGGTGATGCACACCTTCTTGGCGGCACCACACACCTGCAGGTCTTCGCAACCCGCGTCGCCGATGGCGCTGACGTATTCGCTGTTGCCGTAGATGGGCAGGCCGCCGCGGAGCACCAAGAGCACGTCTTCGGCGCCGGCGTCGATGACCGCACGGTACTCTTTGCTGACCTTGTCGCTGAACACGGCCACGTCGCCGTAGTAGCCGGGCTTGAGCATGCCGATGAACCGATGGGCGCCTACGGCAAACGCCGCGTTGGTCGTGGCCATCTGCCAGAGCTGCTTGTCGGTGAAGTGACCGGCGAAGTGTTTCTTGTTGAGGTAGTCGGCGCAGGCCAGCTCGCGCTGCATGTTCATGCTGCCGCTGGGCAACCAGTCGGTGCCGAGGGCAATGGGAATGCCCATGTTGTCGAACATGACCACGTTGGCCGTGTCGCCGTACAAATCGATGTTGGATCGCGGCGACCACACGAGCTGCGACTGGTCTTTGCGGTAGTCCGAGAGATCGCCCGGGCGTACCGCGATGGCGTGGATGACGCCGGTTTGCTTTTGCAGCAAGTCGTTTGGGTCGGTCTTGGTGCAAGAGGTCTCGAGGTAGGCCTCTTTGTCGATGCCCTCGGAGATGTGCGGCAGATAGCCGTCGTACTTCAGTACGTCGCTCGTTTTGCGGCGACCGGGGCTGTACCCGGCGCACTCGGTCTCGTAGTCGCCGGAGCTGTCGCCCAAGGGGAACGTGTCGCTCTCGACGATCTTGATGGGCAGGCCTTCGAGCTGCTCTTGGGTGCTGTCCAGGTTGCGAATGAGCCCCGTGGCGCCGCCCGCCGAAGCCGCGCTGGTGGCGCCGGTCATGGCAAAGCGAAGCTCCGCCGCCCGGGCCGCCTCGGCGCCGCCCGTGCCGTTGGTCGAAATCTTGGTGTGCCCGCGGAGACCCTTGCGCCAGTCGTGCCGATGCTCGTAGCGCTCGGTGCCGTGGGACTTGGGGCCCGTGTTGGCAAAGGTGATGTGGTCGTGCGGGTTGATGAGCCCCGGGGAGATGATCGACGTGCCTACGTCGATGACCTTGGCCGTGGCGTAGCGCGCAGGCTTGTCTTTGCAGGTGCTGCCCACGCAGGCGATGGTGCCGCACGCATTGATGAAGATCTCGCCGGGCTCGATGCTTTCGGGCAGCAAGAGGGTGCCCTTGAGAACCACGCCGCCATCTTTTTCGCACTCGGGGACGGGGCCCGGGGGGGTGTCGGGGATGGGGGGCTTGCTGCTGTCGGGCTTGGCGATGCCGCCCTCGTCCGTTCCGCCGCCGTCGCCACCACCATCGGGGGTGGTGCTGGACGTGTCGGTGTCGGCCGCGTTCGAGGCACAGCCAGGGATCATGCGCAGCGAAATGGCGAAGAAAGGCAGGGCAAAAAGGGACCGGGCGAGCTTCATGGGTGGGGTTTCCAGCTCCGAGAAAGGGGAATCAAAAGGCGAAGACGAGCGCAGCTTAGCCTGTGCGCAGAAACCTGCCACGCGCCCGGGGCAGAAAAAAGGGTTGGATCCACTTGCACTTGCGATGTCACACGCTAGACACCCAATGGCTTGAAGGCTGCAAAGGAAAGAGGGGCGGCGCGCATCCGCTCGCGCCTCACAGATGAGGTGGGGCGCATCGAGAAGCAGGCGCCCTTCACCGTGGCCCTCGCCTACCCGTCTCCCTATGGCGCAGGCATGAGTTCCCTGGGCTACCAGCGCATCTACCGCGCCATCATGGAGAGCCCCGGGCTGGCCTGCGAGCGCGCGTTCCTCGACGACGAGGCCGAGAGCGATCTCAGCGAGCAGGGCCGCCCCGTCACCTACGAGTCCCAGCGTGGCCTCGATGCGTTCCCGGTGGTCGCGTTCTCCGTGGCCTACGAGATCGAGATCGCAGGCTTCCTGAAGATGCTCGAGGCCGCCGGCATCCCGCCCCTGCGCCAAGACCGCGACGAGCGGCACCCCTTCGTGCTGGCCGGCGGTCCGCTCACCTTCTCCAATCCCCTGCCCCTTGCGCCCTTCGTCGACGCCATGATCGTCGGCGAGGCCGAAGAGATCACCGTCGAGGTGCTGCAGACCATCGAGAGCACGCCCAAGCGGCACGATCAGCTGAGCGCCCTCTCCCGCATCGACCACGTGTTCGTGCCCGAGCATCACGGCGCCATGTTGCCCATCGTGGCCAAAGCCCACGACGCGCAGATCCCCGCCTGGGCGCCCATGCGCACGCCGCACATGGTGCTGTCCGACATGTTCCTCATCGAGACCGAGCGCGGGTGCTCGCGCACGTGTTCGTACTGCGTCATGCGCAGGTCCACCAACGGCGGCATGCGCATGGCCTCCATGGAGAAGATCCTCTCCATCATCCCCGACGACGCCAAGCGCGTGGGCCTGGTGGGCGCCGCGGTGAGCGATCACCCGCGCATCGTACAGATCGTCAACACCCTGGCCGACCAGGGCCGCGAGGTGGGTCTGTCGTCGCTTCGGCCCGATCGCCTCAGCAGCGAGTTCGTGGGCGCGCTCAAGCGCGCGGGCTACAAGACCCTCACCACCGCCATGGACGGCCCCAGCGAGCGCCTGCGCGCCAGCTTGGAGCGCAAAGCCAAGGTCAAGCACCTGGAGCGCTGCGCCCAGGTGGCCCGCGAGCACAAGATGGACCGGCTCAAGCTCTACTTGATGATCGGCCTGCCCGACGAGACCGACGAAGACATCGACGAGTGCGTGCAGTTCACAACCGAGCTCACGCGCATCATTCCGGTGTCATTGGGCATCGCGCCCTTCTGCGCCAAGCGCAACACGCCGCTCGACGGCAAACCATTTGCGGGCATCAAGGTCGTCGAAGAGCGTCTCGACCGTCTCAAGCGCGGCCTTCGCGGGCGCGCCGATGTGCGCTCCACGTCGGCCCGCTGGGCGTGGGTCGAGTACATCTTGGCCCAGGGCGGCGAAGCCGAAGGCCGCTGCGTGCTCGACGCCATGCGCAACGGAGGCAACTTTGCGGCCTACAAGCGGGCCTTTGCCAGCCTCGAAGCCAGCGGCAAACCCCGGCGCCGCAGCCTGGCCATCGCCCCCATCTAGCCTCCCGTTGCAAAGCCGCCAGAAGCCCTTCGTCATGCAACGACCGCCCCACGTTCGGCCATCGCTTGGGTTCGCCATCACAGTCTTTGCGCTCGGTGCATTGTGCACGGGGTGCGCCGCCCGAGTTGCCGCGGTCCCGGGGACCGCAGAGCACCCCACGGTCACCAGCATCGACTTGGGCATCGCCAACGCACACTTGATCTATGGCGAGCGGCCGATCCTGGTGGACACCGGGCCCGCCGACGCCCAAGACAAGCTGAACCGAGCCCTCGGCGAACTCGGCATCCAGCGGGGCGCACTCTCGCTGGTGGTGCTGACGCATGGCCACGCCGACCACGCCGGCAACGGGGCCTTCTTGCGCGAGGCCTTTCGCGCGCCCATTGCGCTGGGGTTGGGCGATACACGCATCACCGCCGACGGGCGCAACCCGCCGCTGCGCGCCACGTCCATTTTTGCGCGGATCATCCGCCCCTTCGTGGACGATCCGTTCCCGCCGTACCGCCCAGATCTCGAAGTGGAGACGTCCATCGATTTGCGCCCATACGGGGCGGTCGGGCAGATCATCGCCATGCCCGGGCACACGGCCGGTTCAGCGGTAGTTGTGCTCGGCAGCGGCGATGCCTTCGTGGGTGATCTGTTTGCCGGGGGCTATCTGGGCGGCGCGCTGTTTCCGGGCAGCCCCGGCACGCACTATTTCCACGATGAGCAAGCCGCGGCCGAGGCCCGGGTGTGCGAGGTGATCCGCATGGGCGCCAAGCGCCTGTACTTGGGGCACGGAGGCCCCGTCACCGCCGACGCCGCGCGGGCCCGATTCTGCGCGCCGTAACAAACGAGCAAGCGGTCGGCCGCGCTGGCCCTTGCCGTGCCCGGATTCGGGGGTAACCTTCGTCGCATGCGAAGCCGCGACATGTTGGTCATTGCACATGTTGGCGCAGCACTTGTGGCTGTGGCGTGCGGCAGCTTCACTGGGGACGCAACCGACGCCGGCTCGCCCGATGGCTCCATCGCCGACGCGGCGTCGCCGATGGATGCCTCGACGGGCGGCCCTGACGCCACGGCGCTGGACGGGGCGAAGCCGCCACAGGACGGGGGGTCGACCGTCGAAGACGCTGGGGTCGACGCGCCGATTGTGGCCCAAGACGGAGGCGCAGCGGACCTGTGCGGCAGCGGTGATCCGCTCGCGGTACCGGGCTTCGGTCCCAACGGCACAGCCATGGCCTGCGCCGCGGGCGCTACTTTCATTCGATGGTGCCGCGTCACCGCGTTCGGCGACACGAGATCCATCAGCTTCGACGAAACCGAGACTCGTACGGCGGTGACGAGCGGCGGCGATGTGCTCTTGTACCTAAGGAGCCAAGCTGGGGTGGCGCCCAAATTGAAGGGTACCGCGCTATTGAACACGCCCTACGCGGCCCTGTCCCCCAATGGCACCAAGATGGTCGTCGAGACGTTGGGCGTTGGCAATGCCGGCGCCCCTCGAACATTCGACGTCGACTTCGACGCTGGTACTGCAACGCCCGCTATGCAAAGCGCCCTCCCCATTGTGTCCGCCCAGCACATCAGCCATCCGTTCTGGGCCATGACTGGCACGAAGTACGTGACCTTGTGGAACGACAATGTCTACGACTTCGCGATTTCCTACTACGACAACAACGCTCTCAACCCTGCAGTCATCCAGACCACCCCAGATGCAGTCGTTGGGTCCGCGGTCACCGATGGTTTACAGGAACTGTTCTACTTCCAGAAAGCCAACAACGACGCGGGAGACAACACGCGGCAGGTGTACCGTGCGGCGCCGGGCAACGCAGTTGGAAAATGGGCCGGAGGCGCTGTGCTGGACATGCCCGTTGGCTTCGGGGCCACGAGCGACTGGCAGCCGCAATGGCTCAGCGCCGACCGGTGCCGCCTCTACATCACGCGGGCAACTGGAACCCCCGAGGTCCGCGTGCTTTCGCGACGGTAGCCGTAGACCACGAACGCTAAGTGGCTACCGGAACACCACGTTGTCGAGGTGTACCTTTTGGCCGCGACTCTCGCCGGCGCTTGCCTGAACGCCAAGCTGCACGAACCAATCGGGATCGTTGCCGTTGTACTTGAGCGTGGTTGCTACAGAAGCCCCAGCTGCGGTGACCACCACTTCGATATTGCCGCGGGTTGACTCTTGGATGTCGACGCGGCAAGCGTGAAACACTTTGGCGGGCAGCGCCCCGAGGGTGGCCTTGGTGGACCCTTCGGTTCCGACAGTCACCAGTGTCAGCGCGCAAGAGTCGTCAGCGCATTGCGCTTCGAGCGCCACACCAAGCCCGCTGCTGAACGAAAGCCACATCAGGGTCGCCGTACTGGTCTCCGGAGCCTCGATGCGCAGGTCCATGTCGATGCTGCTCTTGGACTTCGTGTCCATCCTGCGCAGCAGCAGGGCAAAGGCACCGGTGGCTAGCGACGTGTTGCGTTCGAGTTCGGCCTTGGCCGAACCCGACTTCGACGTCCACGTCTGGTCGTCGAGCGCGACCGTGCCGTTCGCCTGCTGCACCTTCGCCCAGCCGGTGCCCGCAGAGTTGACTGCATCGAAGTCGAAGCAAGCGCTCGCGGTGACAGTGGAGCAGAACGTCGCGGGGCCATCAGGCACTGTACTCACGTCGGCGGCGGCCGCTTCGGGCATGGCATCAGGCGCAAGCGCATCGGGCGTACCACCATCGACCCCCGCCTCGGCAATGGGTGCAGGGGCGCGGTCCTCCGTTGAAGTCCCGTAGCGCACCACGCACGCCTGGAGCGCCACAAGAAGAAGCGGGACCCATCGCCGACGCACGGAGCGAGCTTACCACATGCCTCGCCCTTGCCAGCTGCCCCGCAGTGGGCCCGAGCGCCCAAAGCCAACGGCCTTGGGCTGCGGCCGATCCATGGCGGGCTATGCGGGTGGCGGGTGGACAGCAACACCTTGCGAATCTACGGACGGGGTCCGCCAACCGACTCGCCGTGGGCGTAGGGCCCTTTGTCGGAAGCCAGTCCCGTGTCTACGCTGCAGCTTATGCCGATGGAATTCGCCCCCTGCCCTACGTGCCATCGGCACGTGGATAT
>JBIKNA010000185.1:0-13466 GCA_044358965.1 Polyangiaceae bacterium | reverse complement strand
CTCGTCGAATGCCGTGGCCACGCACATCTTGTAGTTCTTCCACGGACCGGGCAACGCGCGGATCTCTTGCGGGCGGTCGGCGCCGAAATCGGTGTCCGGGTCCGGCGACCACCAGATGGAGATCCACAGCCAATCGCGCAGCTCTTTGGTGATGAGGTGCAGGCCCGGCATGCGGAACGTGCTGCCGTCGCTCATGGTGACGGTGTAGATGCTGGTTTCGTCGGGTGTGGCCTGGGTGGTGCCAGCGCCCCAGCCCCCTTGGTCGGTGGCCCCGGCGAGACGCTCCTTGAGCGCCTCGGGCGTTGTGGGCGTAACGGGCACGGTGCCGCCGAAGTCTGCGCGGAGCCACGCGGCCTTGATGACCGCGGCATCGGCCGGAGCTTCTTCGTCGAAACACGGAGCAAACTGATCGGGGCGCGGCGGCCCTGCGGCCGGGTCGTCTTTGATGACACCGGTCATGCACTTGGACAGCGTGCCGTAGTTCTTGAGCACGTGACGCAACACACCGGGGCTGTAGCTGACCCGCGCGTTGCCGCCCAAGCCTTGGATCTCGGGCTTGGTGTCCGCGTTCTTGACGCGATCGAGGTAGGAGTCTTCGGCCCAGGCGCCGCGGTCCATGCCGTTCCAGTCGAACAGCGCGTTGATGGTCGCGTCGGACATGGGCGCACGGGCCTTACGAAGCTCGGCGCTCTGCTCGCCGTAGCCTTTGGCAAACATGCGCGCAAAATCGTCTTTGCCGTACCACGTTCGAAACACGGGCAACCGAGCGCGCTTGCGGCCGTCTTTGACGTGTTTCTCTTGGATCGTCGTCTCTTTGAGAATGCGTCCGAGGGCTTGCCAGGCCACGGCGCGCCGCTCTTTTTGCGACGCGTGCAGTGCCTCGCTGCGCGCCCCGAGGGATTTGTCGGCTGCGTAGTCTTTGGGTCGCCCAAGGATGGATCGCTCGCCGGCGCGAACATCGTCTTCACCCTCGGCGGTGTTGGCGTCGGCGGCGGCGCAACCCGCTGCCACGGCCAAGATGCCGGGAACCAAAAGACGCAAACTGGGCAGGCGAAGGGACATGGTGTTGGGCCGGAGCAAAAGGTCAGCGGGGACGCTTCAGGATCACGTCGGACACGGCCATGTACTCTTTGCCCGAGTCGCGATCTTTGACGATGAAGTACAGCCATCCATCGGACCGGAAGTGCGGGAAGAGTGCAAGCTGCCCGGCCTTGGAATGTGTGACGGTGATCTTCTCACCTGTGAGCAAGTCGACCACATAGATGTCGGCGGCGGCCTTCTCTTTGTAGGGCGCAAAGGCCTCGTCCGACGGGAAGTCCTCGCGCGCGAGGTAGTGGTGCGTGACGAGGTACCGCTCGTCGAAGGAGAACTGCGCCTTGTTGCCCGGGATACACACGCGGCCAATGGGCTTGGCCTCCATGGTGTAGCCCGTGGCGCCCGGCGTAGCGGTGAGCTTGCGCAGCGAGTAGCCGAGCTGCCCGGTCTCGCCAGAAATCCGGCTCGCGAGCATGGTGGTCGTGGGCGACATCATGGTGTCGCCCTCCCAGGGCATGGGCAGGCTCACATTTTGGCCGATCTTGTAGCCATCGCTGCCCGTCGAGATCATCACCCGAATGGTGGCTTTCTCTTCTTCGCCAAAGCTCGGCGTGGTGTCGCGGCCGTAGCCATCGTCGCTTTCGAAGCTGTTGTTGACGATGAAGTGGTCCGAGAGTTCGTTGTCGCCAAGCCTGCGGCCCACGCTCTGGTACAGCCCCACGTTTTCGAGTGAAGAGCACTCGGCCTCGGTGAACTGGACGTTCTTGGTGTCGGCCTTGGTGAGGATGTTCTGCGTGCAGTAGTGTGATCCGCCGCCCTGGAACAGGAAGCCCGAGTTGTCGGGGAAGAAGCTCGGGTCGTAACTGGCGTTGGCGCCAATGAGCCGAAGCTTTTCGCCCTTGAGCAGCGGCGCAAAGTCCACGAAGAACGCGCTGCCCTCGATGCCTTCGGGAACCTCGCCCTCGCGGCCACTGGCGGCAAAGCGGCCGTCTGCGGAGTTGCGTGTCCAGAAACTGGTGCCCACGGGCATCTCGGCGATGACGCGCACGGTGGTGCCTGGCATGGCCCACGAGCGGCTGACCTCGAGGGTGTCGGACTTGGCAAAGACGTCTTTGCCTCCGAGTTGCTGCGTGAAGCAATGCGTGGGGTCTTTGTCGGTGCAGGCAAACATGGGCATGCCTTGCTCGAGATTGCGAGCCGCCCAGCCCTTCTCTTGCATCTGCTTGATGTGCGCCTTGAGCTCGTCGGTGTACAGCGGCTCGCAGGCCACGGGTCGACCCGCCTCGGGCATGAGCTCTTTGAGCTTGGGCATGCCCTTGTCGACCCACTGCAGCAGCGTGGCGAACTCGCGCTTTGTCAGGCGGTCGTGGTCCGGGCGGATGGGCATGCGCGCAGCTTCACGCAGCTTGCGGAACTCGTCGGGCCCCTTTGTGGCGCCAAAGGCCGTCACAAAGGTATCGCCAAGCTTCTTGGTCAGCGGGTGGTCGGGCAGGTGCACACCGGCGGCCAAGAAGCCCAACTTGTTGGGCGTGTACCCCGACGTCGGCGTAAACGGGTCGATGCGGAACTGATCGATCTTCTTCTTGGATGCGACGCGCGACTCGAGCACGCGCTTGGCTTCGGTGTAGCTCTCGGCCCACTCTTGGAACTTGGTGCGGCTCTCGCCGTGGCAGGCCATGCACGCATGACCTTCGCCCCCCGCGTACTGCTTGACCCCAACGATCTGTAGCGCGCGTTTGGCGAGCTCCTCGTCGGTGGCAAAGGACTCGTCGGCGTCGACGTTCTCGGCAGACGAGCTGCAGGCGGCAGCAACAGCAAGAAGCGACGGCAGGACAACCAGGGCGAGGCGAATGCGCATGACTGCGCGCTCTTGGAGCACGATCCATGCCGGACCTACACTGTGGTCGGGAGCGAGCTAAGTCCTTGAAGTCACTGGCAGCAAGTGCCCTCACTTATGTGTGCAAGTGTGGTTGCTGGTGATCCATGTGAGGACAGTTGGTCGCCCACTGTACAGGCCCTGCGCAGGATCTGGACACTGCAATTCCGCGTGCTTGCAGCGATGCCGCACACTTGCCTCGCTGGCACAGTTGCTGCTCGGTGTCCGCGCAGTCATGCGCCGCACGTTCCTCGCCCCCGCCCTCGCCCTCTCCTGTCTTCTTGGAGTGGCCGGTCTCGCCAACTGCTCTTCACCCGAGGGCGAGGCCCCCGAGGAGCAGCTCTCCGAAGACGACATCACGGGCGTCGACAACAAGCTGGGCTTGGGCCTGGTCTACGACGATCAAGCGGGCGTCGTGATGGCCACACTCAAAGAGGCCATGAAGGACGGCGACCAGCTGCGCTTGCGCGTACGGCGCGGCCGCATCACCGAGAACTCCGAGCGCACACTGAACTGCGCGGAGCTGCCCGAGGCCCCGGCCACGGCCGAACGCCGCAACGATCGCGTTGTGTACAAAGGCCCCAAGGTGGCGCCGGAGCTGCTCAAGAACTTCTTTGGCCCCGAGTGGTACGAGGGTGAAGCCACGCCGGCCATGCTCGAGAAGCTCGCCAAAGAGGGCGCGGACTCCATCGTCGAGGCCTGCATCGTGCGCAACGGCAACGTGCGCGCGCGGCTGCAGACCACGCTGCCCTACGCATGGGACCAGGCCGACGAGGGCAAGGTCGAAGCGGCGCTGAGCCCCGAGTCGCTCCGCTTCTTGGCCGGTGATGGCGGTCTCGGCGATGCCGGTGACGCCGGCGCGCCCAGCACGAAAAAGGCCGCCGAGCCCATTCAGAGCATCGAGAAGTACGCCGAGCTATGTGTGGCCGAACTGGGCGAGATCCCGTTCTTCAAGAAGCTGCGCAAGGGCAAATACGAAGACTTCGACTGCCGGGATTTCGTGGGCACCAGCGGTGCGATCCCTGGGGTCGAAGGCGCGATGATCCCACAGAAGGTGTCGAACGCCGATGGCGTGGCCGAGCAACCCGAGAAGTGCGACGCCCGAAACCCGGGTCGCTACAACTGCTACTCCAAATGCGACACGCCGGAGTGGCTGTACCAGAGCTGCGAGCCCGGCCCCACGGTGAGCTCCGCGCGCAACGACAAGGGCACGCATTGGGTGCTCTTGTGCCGCAGCACTCAGGTGACCGGCGGCGACGAGAACGCGTCGTCGCTCATGAAGACCAAGCGCTTCAACGACATTGCCATGATCGGGCACAACCCGAAGACCGGCAAAAGCTGCTTCTTCCAGAACAAGATCCACGACGGCACCAACGGCGGCAAGGTGCCGCACCCCGCCGACTTGGCCAAGAGCAAGACCCTGTGGGACAGCCCCAAGGGCTACTGCGCCGGCTGCCACAGCGCCGAGGCCTTCGTGCACAGCCCGTGGATCGACGGCGCGCTACGCAAAGACGGAACGCCCATCGTTCCCAAGATGGGCGTCAACCCGGACTTCGAGATCAGCTGGAACGGGTCCCCCTACTCCATCGTGAACCGCGTGGCCCAAGAGCGCGGCCAGGTGAGCGGCAACTCCTGGGCAGCGCCAACGCACCTGGTCAGCGAAGAGGCCGACAAGTGCACCAGCTGCCACCGTATTGGCGCCGGCCAAGGCATGCGCAGGTTCCCCATGTGGGCCGTGGGCGAAGAGGGGCTCGACCAGTTCCCGAGCGGCCCCTCGGGTCCGATCTTGGGCAAGACCACCGACGAGTACAAGAAGTTCGAGAAGTCGCACTGGATGCCGCCCCGCTTGGTGGGTCTCAACAAAGACACCTGGGCCCAATCGGACTACGCCAAGGCCGTGGAGCACATACGCAAGTGCGCCACCACACCGAGCGACGCGGCCTGCAAGTTCGCGCCGGTGCCCGAAAAGCCCGCGTTCTAGACATCGCGGGACCGGTTCTCGCCGCAAGCGGCATATGCCCCTGGCAGGTTGGCAGTCGGAGTACGCGCGGCGTGCAGGCTAAGCTCCAAGGTGCGAGCAAACGGCAGGCATCATCAGATTTTCGATGAAACCGTCTCGCTGACGCCGATACCTTCGCGCTCATGCTCTCGACCCTCTCTCCCCGCCACAGCGCAGTTCAAGCCGTTCTCGTCGTGCTCTCCGCCGCGTTCGTCACCGGTTGCCCCAAAGACGACAAGCCGAAGGACAACGCCACCCCGGCCACCAGTGCATCCACGAAGACCACCAGCGCCACCACGCCCGCCGCGTCGGGCAGCGCCGCCGCCGCGGCAACGGCCGCCGCTTCTTCCGATGTCCCAGCGAAGCCCGTCGATTCCGTATGCAAGACCGATGGTCAAAAGGTTTGGACGAAGGGCGTCAGCGCCTCGGCCGGTTTGACCGCCCTCGAGCTGCCCGACGGCACGGACCTCGTAGGCTTTGCCATTGGCAGCACCCCGCACGTGCTGGATGTAAAGGCGGCGGGCGCGGGCACCATGAACAAGGTTGCCATAGACCCAGGCAACCGCTTCGCCAAGGCCCCCAAAGACGGTGCTCGTTATGTCTGGCGCGTGACCCCCACCAAGGGCGGCGGCGCCGGCAAGTACGGCGCGCTAGTGGACTACCGTGACGAAGCCAAGCTGGCCACACCGCCCGAGCACACGCAGGCTACAAAGACCCGCACGGTGGCGTGTGGCCCGGTGGATCAGCCCAAAGGCGGCGTGGTGTGGGAGGGCGCCAACATTCTGGACGAGCCCAAACACGCCAAAGACCCGCTGCACGTGCTGAGTGAAGCCAACTTGCTGGGCCACGGCGTCGTCTATGACGAGGTCCGCGACTGCCGCTCGTTCTACGACGCCGAGCATGGTGCATATTGGGTTGTGGGCTCGGACCTGCACGTCGAGGGCGAAGGCGACAAACCCACCGCCAAGAGCGAGTTGTTCATTCAGGTCCAAGGCGATGCCAAGCGCGAGGTGGTCACCTCGATGCCGGTCACCACCGCGCCGTTCAAACTCGTTGCGTACGAGTCGCCGGTCTCGCACCAGCTCGGCGACGCGTCCATGTTGATCATGGCGCGGACACCGTCTGCGCTCGTGGGCATGGCCGTGGGCAAGGACAAGAAGGTCATTGGCAAGGTCGCCGAATACAAAGGCATGTTCCAGATGCCAGACCTCGCGGCCGACGCCAAAGACGACGTACTCGTTACGGCGCAACACACGGGCAAAGACGGCATGGCCTTGCGCGCTGGGCGCATCGCTAGCGACTCGAACGCGCTGCCGGCGACGCTCACGCAGGTCGACGCCAACGAGGTCGAGACCAAGACGGAGAGTCGCCCGGAATTCTTGCGCGATGCCAAAGGCCAACGCTGGATCGCCTACCTGGAAGACGCCGAGAAGGGCAAAGGCAACCTGCAGATCGTCCCCGTCACCGCGACCTTCCGCGCTGCCGGCAAGGCCTACCGCATCACCGGCGAGGCCGAGAAGGCCGCCGAGGCACGCGTCATCGCCAAGAAGGGCGGCGGGTTCGTGGTGGCGTACCTGCGCGATGCCGGCGCTGCAGGCAACGAGCTCGTGACCGAAGACCTGACGTGTGAAGTGAAGCAGTAACCAAACTCTGCAACCAACACCAAGGCTCCGCTGGGCGCGCGTGCGCTCGCGGGGCCTTGGTGCTTTTTGTGAACGATGCGGGCTCCCGCGCGGTGCGACAGGGATCCACTGATGCCGCCTCGCCGCAACCCAACGCTCCTAAATTCATGAAATGACGAAGTGCACACATGTAGAGAAGTGTGCACGCATATTGCGGATGCCCGTGCCATGCGTATTTCCGTCTTCGTCGTTACGGGCATGGTTGGTCTCTTCACCCTGGCCACCGGGTGCGCGGCGCCCGCGGGCGATGCTGCGGCAGAGGGCGACGAAAACGAAGTGCGGGCCGGCGGGGCGCAAGAGGTCTTCTTGCCCGTGTCGAACCTGGAGACCTCGCGCACGCGCTCGGCCAAGGTGGCCAAGCTCAAGCTGCGGGGCGCTGCGGCCATGGCCGAGATCGCGCGCTGCCATCAGTACTACCTGAGCGGCGAAGAGCGGCGCGAGATCATCGTGTGCCGTGATGGCGAGCGTGAGCTCATCATGGACGCGGCCTACGGTGATGACTTCACACGCTGGGCGCGGTTGCGAACCCCCACCGGCGCCGACCAAACCTTCACGTGCAAGCAGGTGTCCGAGCAAGAGTTCAGCCGCGAGACCTACGGCGGCACCACGGGTCACCTCTGCAAGCCCAAGGGGGCCCTTACGGCCCAAGCCAAAGCGCTCTTTGCCGCCGTCGACGCAGACCCCGTGATCGACGAGTTCCCGACTCGCTCGGTGTACCTGAGCACCAACTGGAAGAAGGCGCAGCCCGAGACCTGGGCAAGCTGGAGCGAGAAGATCTCGCGCGCGGTACCCGTGGGTGAGTACACGGGCTTTGGCTCCAGCAGCTCGAAGAAGTGCAAAGTAAAGATCGCCAAGAAGGGCGACGGCTTCGAGGTCTCCATCCACGGGCTCGATGACAGCGGCGCCGAGACCCGCACGCAGGCCCGCGTCGAGCTATCGAGCGCAAACAGTCTTGGCGCGATTCGCAAAGACGGCCTGCCGCAAAAGGTCGCGAGCGCCACGCGGCCCGCTACGGTGCTCATTGCCAGCGCCGAAACCGAGACCCGCACCGACGACTACTACGCGCGCAACGTTCGCATCGTGCGGTTTCCCGATGCACCGGCCAGCGTGGATGCCGGGCACACGGCCATCTACATCGATGACAACTACTGCCAGCGTCTGAGCCCCGGGTTGCCGGCGTTCTAGACACCAAAGGCGCGCTCGGCGCCTATTCGTACGCCAGCCTATTTGCAGCGGCCCGCAGCGCAGACTTCTTGTGCTGCGCACTTGGTGCCGCAAGCGCCGCAGTTGAGCACATCGTTCTTGGTGTCGACACAGACGCCGCCGCAGACATCGCGCCCCTGGGTGCAAATGCAGCGCGCGTTGGCACACACGGCGGACGCGGGGCACGCCGCTCCGCAGGCGCCGCAGTTTGCTGCAGCGTTGCCAAGATTCACGCAGGCCGAGCCGCAAGCAGTGAGGTTTCCGCTGCACATGGAGACACATTGGCCTGCTTGGCAAAAGGGCTTCGCTTGCGAACATACGGTGCCGCAGGCACCACAGTGAGCCGGGTCGCTTTGCGAATCGACGCAGGCACCGGCGCACGTCGACAGGCCGGACGACACACAAGCCGGCTCGCCTGCACCGTCGGAAGAGCCAGCGTCGGAAGGGCCACCGTCGGCGCCCGCTGCGTCGATCTTGGCGTCCGGCGCCGCGGCGTCGCCTGTTGCTGCTTGCGACTCGTCAGGAAACACCAGCGCTTCTTTGCCGCAGGCCACGACGGTGCACGCGAGCACCGCAACGAGACTGATCACTCTTGCCTTCATCGAAGCTAGTATTCCGCGCACTGCGGGCTCACCTGAGGTGACAGCGCCCGTCCACCTCATGTCCGAAGCACTCGTCATCATACTCCTTGTCACCGCGCACTCCAGCGGTGCATCGGCAGACGCCCTGCGCAGCGCGTTCGCCGCCCAGGGCGATGCAGCGCCGCCGGTACAGCTCACCGAGACGACGACGGCCCCCACCGAGGAGCAACAGCGTGCGGTGCTCGCAACACCAGGGAATGCCGCCGTCGTCGTGGTTCGCTGGGCCGGCGCCGGCGCCGATCGGGCAACGGTCGAGGTGCGCGCAAGAGACCGCGCGTGGGCACGGGAACTGTTGTTTGGAGACAAGGATCCCCCCGTCGAGCGCTACCGCAGTCTCGCCCTTGCGGTCGTGCAAATGCTGCCAGATCCCGATGTGACAGCGCCCGCTGCAGCCGCAACCCCCGTCGGGTCCGCGGGCTCGTCGGCCCGGGCAACGCCGGCTGCGCCACCTCCATCGTCCGCGCGGACGGTTGGCGTGGGCGGCGACCAAGCGGCGATGAACCGCCGCGCGGGCTTTGCGGATGCATCCTTCACGTTGGTGCCCGGCCTGTCGGCCCCGGCACTGGGCTATGGCGCGACTGTGGGGGGTGGGTACAACGGGACACGCTGGGGAGTGCGCGGCGAGCTGGTAGGCACGTCGGGCGACACGGGTGGTGCCTCGGCCACGAGCATCACGGCTTGGTCCGTTGCGGCCGGCCCCTCGCTGAGCAACGAGGTGTCGCCATGGCTCGCGGCAAGCGCCCGGGCCCAGGGGCGCATCGAGTACCTTTCCGCCGCGCGAAATGGCGCCTCGGCGTCGAGGGCGCTGGCACGCGCAGAGCTCTGCGCAGAGCTTTCGCTCAAGGTGTCCGAGCCCGCCCACGTTGTCGTGACTGGCTTGCTCAGCACGGGTTTCGGAGAGACCCCCATTGTGGCCGGTGCCCAGCGTGTCGGCGCCATCCCACTTGTGCGCACGTCTTTTGGGCTTGGCGGTCGATTTCTTTTCTAACGCTGCCTGATCCCTCGTTGCTCGGGGCTACGTAACCTAGCGAATTCATGCGGCGACCATCGACGCAGCTCAAATTGCTGAAGTCGGGCGCCTCGGCCTCTCCGTCGGTCGCGGAGCGAACGCCCTTAGGTCACGGTCATGCTTACGACGATATCGAGCTTGTGCAGGCCATGCGCCAGGGTGACGAGTCCGCCGCACCGGCGCTCTACGATCGCCTGCGTCCAAGGGTCGCCGCAACCGTGGCCCGCTTGGTGCCCCGCTGGAACGCCGACGCCGAAGACCTCGTGCAGATGTCGATGATCGCGATCATGCAGTCGGCCGCCTCGTTTCGGGGCGATGCATCGCTCGAGGCTTGGGCCAGCGGCATCACCGCGCGCACGGTGTACCGGTACATGCGCCGGCACCGCCTGGAGCGACGCGTATTCGCCGCCGCAGATACCGAAGAGCTGATGCCCAGCACAACCCCAGCGACGGAGAGCCGAGACCTGTTGCGTCGCGTGCGGGAGCTCATCGAAAACCTGGAGCCCACCAAGGTCTATGCGTTCCTGCTGCACGATGTGTGTGGCTTCGATCTGCAGGAGATCGCGAGCATCACCGGCGCATCGGTGTCTGCGGCGCAATCGCGTTTGGTTCGTGGGCGCCGCGAAGTGCACGAAGCCATCGGCGCGGACCCGGAGCTGGCGTCGCGATTCGCTGCGAGCACCAAGGAGGAACCATGAGTTCGCTCCCGCCCATCGCGCGTTCTGTCGCCGCAACCCTGCGTGCGGGTGCCGTTGCCCCTGCGCCCAGCGATGATGTGCGCGCCCGCCACGTGGCCGCGCTCGCCGACGCGATGCGCGCAGCCCATAAGCGCCGTGCCGCAGGCCGTTTGGCCGTTGGCTTTGCGGTCATGGGCGCTTCGGCTGCGCTGGCTGCGGGGGTTGTGCTGTACGTGGCCCGAGCCCACAGCCCGGCCGCGGGCCAAGCGCGCCCCGTAGACGCGGATGCCGCGTTTGTTCAACGCGGCAATGCCCGTTTGCCCATCGAAACCGCGGGCGACTTGGCGCAGAACGACGAGCTCCTGGCCGGCACAACCAATAGCTCCGTGGCGTTGCGAACGGGAACGCGGCTGGATCTGCGGGCCCGGTCGAAGCTGCTGGTGCAGGAGCTTGGGTCGCAACAAAGCTTCTTGCTGACGCAAGGCAGTGTCGAGGCCAAGGTGGCCAAGGTCTCGCCAACAGATCGATTCCTGATTCGGACCACGGACACCGAGGTCGAAGTACGCGGCACGGTGTTCGAGGTTCGCATGGAGCCCGAGGCATCGTGCGGCTCACGGACCCGCGTCCACGTGACCGAAGGCGTGGTGGTCGTGCGGCCGCGACAAGGCGCCGAGGTGCAGCTTCGGGCGGGCCAAAGTTTTCCCTCGTGCGAGGCCAACGAGACGCCCATCGGCAGCGCGGCGCCGACCCCCGCCACCAGCAGCACCCCCCCCAAGGCGTCGTCGGCCGCGCCAGTGCCCAAGGCGTCGGCCGCGCCAAGCAGCACCACCGCGACGGCATCGGAGCTCGCGGAGCAGAACAACTTGTTTGCCGCAGCCCTTGCCGCGCGGCGCCAGGGCCGCAACGCCGAGGCACTTCAAATCCTGGGCACGCTGCGCGGACGGCACCCGAACGGAACGCTCTCCGAATCGGTGGACGCCGAGCGGCTGAAGATCTTGGCGCGCACCGACAAGGCACAAGCCCGGCTGGCGGCCCGCGAATACATCAAGAAGCACCCAGGTGGCCCCAGCACACACGAAGCAGCCCTGCTGCTCGAACAAGACGTTCCCTAAAACCCCTTCGGTCCACGAAAGGCCCACCCCATGACTCGACGTTGGCTTGCCCTCGGTTGCCTCGTGCTGCCCGCTGCACTCGTGTGCGCTCCTGTTGGCTCTTCTTCTTTGCTCCCAAAGTGACTTGGAGCCGCGGCCGCCGAGGTAGCGCCAGCGGCCTCGCGGCGTCACGCCAAGCCGCCCGTGCGACCGCCTGGTTGCCATCGAAAAAAAGTGTCGGGTCGCTGCCTGATTTTTGGGGCCTCGGGGACACTATGTTTAGGGGGGGAGGGCATCCGCTTCGGTCGTGTGCCACAGGGCACGGGGAAAAGAACCACAACGGGGACATGCTGGGCCGGGGGGCCGCTTTGCGCGGGAGGAGTCTGGATACATGGTGGTAGAGGCAGAGAACGAGTGCATGGTCATGTGGAGGCTGCGCAACGCCCACCTGACAGCCGAGGGCCCAGGCGAAAGAGCATGGGCCGACGGCAGCACCAGCGAGGTATTCCGGCAAACGAGCCGCGGGGAGATCGTGGGTGCGGCCCCGCTCCTGCTCGACGCGGTGCAAGTACTCGACCGCGTGGCCCGGTCGGCGTGCACCGTGCTCATCTCTGGGCAGAGTGGCACGGGCAAAGAGAGCCTGGTGGGTGCGCTGCACGACGCGAGCCCCAGGCGCGATGCGCCGATCATCGCCGTCAACTGTGGCGCCATCGCGGGCACCTTGGCCGAGGCCGAGCTGTTTGGGCACGCCCGGGGGGCGTTTACGGGTGCCGTGAGCGCGCGCCAAGGGTTCGTCGCGGCCGCCGAAGGAGGCACGCTGTTCCTCGACGAGGTTGGCGAGCTGCATCCGATGGTGCAGGTCAAGCTGCTCCGGCTGCTGCAACAGCGCGAGTATGCCCCCGTGGGCGAGTCACTGCCCCGGCCTTGCGATGTACGCGTCGTCGCCGCAACCAACCGCGATCTCGCCGCCGAGGTCGCCGCCGGGCGGTTCCGCGAAGACTTGTACTACCGGCTCAACGTGGTCCACGTGCAGTTGCCCTCGCTCCGAGAGCGCATGACGGACATGCCGCTCTTGGTAGAGCACTTTCTTCGTCGGTTCCGCCAAGCGTGCAAGCGCCCGGACCTCGTGGGCCTTAGCGCCGACGCCGCGAAGGCCATTTGCATGTACGCCTGGCCCGGCAACGTGCGAGAGCTCGAGAACACCCTCGAGCGCGCCGTATGGACGGCCGATGGGCCGTTCATCACGGCCAAAGATTTGTTTCCCAACGGGCTCGATAGCGCGCTCGCAGCGCAGATCGCAGGGACCGCGAACGCCACGGACCCCCTAGAACCAGGCGCCCAAGATGCGGTTCCCGCGGCACGACGCGCGTCTGGCTTCCCAACATTGTTGCCCGATGCGGGCATCGCCATGGGGCGCGCCGTGGAGCGCTACGAGAATCACCTCATCGAGCAGGCGCTTCGCAGAACGGCCAACAACAAGAACCGCGCAGCGCAGCTGCTCGGAATGAACCGGACCACCCTGTCCGAGATCATTCGCCGTCGGGGCATCAAGAGCGATTAGGGCCCAGCGATGCCGGTGCGGTGTTGCCCACGCGTTACCCCTCTTGGTACGCGTGGGGGTTCATTCGTTCCATGTAACGCGCGGGGTCGGCCAATGGCGTGAACCCAAGCTTTTGGTAGAGCCCGTGGGCATCGCGCGTGGCCAACAAGAACCTGCGAATGGACGACAAGCCGGGCGCCGCCATGGTGAAGGCCACGAGCGCTTTGCCGATGCCGCGGCCTTGGAACGCGGGCAACACGAAGACATCGGCCAGGTACGCAAACGAAACATAGTCCGTGATGATGCGCATGAAGGCGATCTGCGAACCATCCACGTACGCAGCTCCGCACAGCGACGCGTCGATGGCACATCGCAGACGCTCTTCGGAGATGCCCTTGGCCCAGTACGACTCGCCGGACAGGTACCCGTGGACGACGTGGAACTGCAGCAGGCTCTTGTCGAGGGAGTAGTGAACCTCGGGAGACGATGACGTGCTCACGTCGCGAAGCCTAAGCCAAGGAGCAGCTGGGGTGCAGAGGCTTCGGGCTCCTTTGGGCGGAGCGTTAGTACTCCCAGTGCCACTTCTCGGAAGGCACCGTGCGCTCGAAGCTGTACTTCTTGGCATTGGCCGTGAGCCAGTTGTACACGCCCGGCGCCGACGTGTTCAGGTCGAGGGCCTTGCCACTCTGGTGGTTGGAGTAGCCGGGCTTGGC
>JBIKNA010000184.1:0-13470 GCA_044358965.1 Polyangiaceae bacterium | reverse complement strand
GCCGGCGCAGATGATGGGCATGCCGAAGCCCGCCGGGCCCTTGCCCATGGTGGCAAGTGCGGCGAAGAACCACGCGGCGATGTAACAGAGACGCCGCACGCGGCGCTCGCCCCAATTGATGTACAGCAGCGACCCCAGCGCCACGGACCAAGCCAAGGCCTGGATGATGGGCTCGAAGCCGCCGAAGAGCCGGCCGACGATGCCCAAGATGCCCTCGGGTTGCGCGCCGATGGTCTTGGGGATCAGCGCCGGTTGGTCCATGCGGCAGGCCTCGTTGCCCGGGATGCCGCAGTTGCCGGCGGAGCCGCGCTGGAACTCGTCCCAGTGCACGCGGAAGCCCTTGGGCCCACTGCCAGTGAGCACCAACTCGACGTTGCGCGTGGCCAGGTACAAGATCTGCGGAACGGCGCAAATCAAGATGGCGCCGAACACCAAGTGCCAAAGCGACCAACGCATGACGCGCGCGCCCACGCGCACTTCGTACAGCTTGGTGCGCTCGGACTCTTCGATGTTGAGGCCAAGCAGCAACAAACCCATGGCCGCCGTCATGGACGCGACGAAGGGCATGTCGGTCATGGTCTGGTGCGCCAAGAAGAACCAGTCGGGCATGGTGGCAAGCACGATGCCGCCGAGCAGGCCAGCACGTCGGCCGAACACCTTGGCCGCGCCCTTGTACAGCAGGTACATGCCCATGATGGTGAGCATGACGTTGGGCGCACGGACGACCCATTCGGGGTGCGCGATGGCGCCGCTTGCGCCCTGCAACATCTGGTCGGCGCGGTAGTGCGTGCCCAGCGAGGCCATGGCCAGCGCCTGCATCCAGAAGTTCAGGATGGGCTTGGACCAGAACCAGCCATCTTGGGCCCACCAGAGCGAAATCCAGTCGTCGCGGGCTAGGATCTCGCGGGCGACCTCGCCGTAGTGGGTCTCCCAGGGATCCCAGAGCGAGAACGTGCCCATGGCCGGGTAGTAGAGAAGTGAAGCAACGGTGACGACCCAGAAGCCGTGCCGATACAAGAGCGGCCGCTCTTTGCCTGCCTCGTCGGTGGCGAAGGGGCCGAGCACGACGCCCACCTGGAACACGGCGGCAACGAGGGCGATGAACGACGCCGTAACCAAAATGGACC
The DNA here is from genome assembly GCA_044358965.1 of Polyangiaceae bacterium. Lineage (GTDB taxonomy): Bacteria > Myxococcota_A > Polyangia > Polyangiales > Polyangiaceae > SXNL01. The sequence goes on along the minus strand of JBIKNA010000184.1, from coordinate 12,343 downwards.
ACACCCAGGTGGGGCCCACGGAGGCCTGCGCCAGGCTGAGGCAGCCCGCGTGTGCCAGCGCGGCGCCGCCGCAAAGCGCCAAGGGCTTCTGCAGCGCGCCGAGCGTGGTCTTGTGCCGCACGTCTTCGTCTTGGGTGTCGTCGAAGGTGCCAAGCAGGTCCATGAGACCGAAGGCGCCAATGCATGCGAACAAGAAGCCCAGCGGCACGCCGAGCGCGAGCTGGAAGTTCTTGGCCATGAGCAACACGAGGCCCAGGGCGCCGATGCCGAGTGTGATGCCGCCGCGCTTGCGCTGCAGAGGGTTGCCCCGGGCGAGCAGCGGCGGACCTTCGGGCTCGTCGGAGCCTTTGTCGGTCTCGCTGCGGCCGCTGCTGCCGGCGTCGCCCTTGTCGGCCTCGGTTGGCTCCGTGTTGCCCTCTTGGCCGCCTTCGGGCGCGCCTTCCGGGGCGCTGCTGGACGTCTCGTCGGCGGCCTCGCCGTCGGGGGCCGTCGCGGTGTCCGCGGGGGCGTGGACAGACGGGTCGTGCGCCGGCGCAAGCGGCTCCTTGGGCGTTTCGTCGAGGCTCATAAGAAGGCCTCGGGTCTTAGCAACTTTTGGCCCGAAAAGCTTGCTTCCCGGGCCTTTGGGGGCTGCCTTTACCGGGCCTCGTACCGCCCGCTCGAACTAGGGGGGGCCCTCATTCCGACCGAGGATTTTCGTGGAGTTGCGAGCAGCGCAAGGCGCGATGACGACGCCTACTGTTGCTAGGCAAGGAGGAGCAACGACGCGATGCGAAGCAAATCCGCGGAAAGTCGACGGGAGGAATGGGGGACACCCCTAGAGGGTCCGAGCTTGGGGCGTGCGCGATTAGAGTTCGTCGGCCAGCTTGCGGGCTTCTCCAAGCCTTTCGCGGGCTTCGGTAAGGCTCTTGCGCTGGGCATGGGTCTCTTCGACCACCTCTTTGGGCGCGCGGTCGACAAAGCCTTTGGAGCCGAGCTTCTTGTCGATGGCCTGGAGGTCTTTGTCGATGTTCTTGAGCTCGCGCTCGATGCGCGTGAGCTCCTTGTCGCGGGTCACGAGGCCCTTGAGGCCCAAGAGCACCTCGATGGGGCCCTGCCGCGACGGGACGATGCTGGCGGTGCTGCCGGCGCCGCGGGGGGCACCCGGGGCGTCGAAGGTGATGGCGCCCTCGGTCTTGACCAGCAGGCGAATGGTGTCTTCGTGCTCCCGGAGCAAGGCCACGGCATCGGCGTTGCCACGTAGCGAGAGCGGCGCGAGTGCTGCCGGATGCACCTCGTGCTCGCTGCGAATGGTACGGCCCGCCGAGATAACGGCCTGGAGCAGCGTCATGCGCTCTTGCACCTCGGTGTCTACGGAGGCGTCGGCGTCGCTCGGGTACGGGCCGAAAGCGATGGATGCCTTTCGACCCGTGGGCTTGGGCATGCGCTGCCAGAGCTCTTCGGTGACGAAGGGCATGAGCGGGTGCATGAGCCGGAACGAGGTCTCGAGCACGTGCAAGATCACGAGGCGCGTCTCGACCAGGAGCTCGCTGGGCTGCGCGCCGTCGGCCACCGGCTGCCGCAAGAGGGGCTTTGTGATCTCGAGATACCAGTCGCAGAAGTCGTTCCAGAAGAAGCGGTAGATCTCGTTGGCGGTCTCATCGACGCGGAAGCCGCCGATGCCGGCGCTGGCCGCGGTGATGGTCTCGGCCAAACGCGAAAGGATCCAACGATTGAAGAAGCCCTTGGGCTTGGTGACCGGCGTGTCGTAGCTGACGCCTTGGGTGAGTTCGAACACCAAGCGCGACGCGTTCCACACCTTGTTGATGAAGTGTCGGTAGCCCTCGAGGCGCTTCGGGGCCAAGGCAATGCGCTTGTTGGAGGGCGGGAACGTCGACAGCGTGAAACGCAGCGCATCGGCGCCAAAGGCCGGAAACGACTGCCCCATGGTGGCCGCCGAGGGGTATGCCTTCTTGAACTTGGCGAGGGCCTCGGCCTCGGGCGCGCCGGGCATGGTCTTCTTGACCACGTCGGTGAACTCGGCGCCGTAGATGAGATCCAGCGGGTCGATGACGTTGCCCTTGACCTTGCTCATCTTGTCGCCGGTCTCGTCGACGATGAGCCCCGAGAGCAGCACGCGTTTGAAGGGCACTTGCCCCATGAAGTGCGTGCCGAACATGATCATGCGCGCCACCCAGAAGAACAGGATGTCGTAGCCGGTCTCGAGATCACTTGCGGGGTAGAACTTGGCCAGCGCCGGGGTGCTCTCGGGCCAGCCTTGCGTGGCAAAGGGCCAAAGGGCGCTCGAGAACCAGGTGTCGAGCACGTCTGGGTCTTGGGTCCAGCCCTCGCCGCACTCGGCGGGGCGCGTGCGGGCCACACGGATCTCTCCATTGGGGCCATGCCACGCGGGAATTTGGTGCCCCCACCAGAGCTGTCGCGACACACACCAGTCTTGAATGTTCGACAAGAAGTGGTCGTAGGTCTTGACCCACTCTGCCGGAATGATTTCCACCTCGCCGGTCTTGACGGCCTCCATGGCCCGGGCGGCCATCTGGTCCATCTTGAGGAACCACTGCGTGGAGATCATGGGCTCGACCACGCCGCCGGTGCGCTGGCAGCGGGGCAGGGTGAGCGTGTGTGGCTTGGCGCCGCGGGCCAGGCCCTTCTCGTCGAGAGCTTTTTTGACGGCCGTGCGCGCGCGTTTGCGATCGAGCCCGGTGAACGGCCCGCACTCTTCGTTGAGCGTGCCGTCTTTGTTGAGAATGTTGATCTCGGGCAGCTTGTGCCGCTTGCCCGTGGCGAAGTCGTTGAAGTCGTGTGCTGGGGTCACCTTGACGGCGCCGGTGCCGAACTTCATGTCGACCAAGATCGCATCGGTCACGATGGGGATCTTTCGGTCGACGAAGGGGTGCACCAGCATCTTGCCGTGAAGATCTTTGTACCGCTCGTCGTCGGGGTGCACGGCCACGGCGGTGTCGCCCAACATGGTCTCCGGCCTTGTGGTGGCCACCACGATTTCCCGGTCCATCCCGTCGACCTTGTAGGCGAACTCGAAGAGCTCGCCGCCGGCGCCCTCTTCGTTCTCCACCTCGAGATCCGACAGCGCCGTCTGGCACTCGGGGCACCAGTTGATGAGGCGCGTGGCGCGGTACATCAGGCCTTCTTCGAACAAGCGCACGAAGGCCTCGGTGACGGCCACGGTCATGCTCTCGTCCATGGTGAACTTGGAGCGCTTCCAGTCGGGGCTTGCGCCCAGCGTGCGCTGCTGCAGGGCGATGCGTCCGCCGCTCTCTTCTTTCCACTTCCACACGCGCTCCAGGAACGCCTCGCGCCCCAGATCGTGTCGCGTCTTGCCTTCGCGTTGCAGCAGCCGCTCGACCACGGTTTGCGTGGCAATGCCCGCGTGGTCGATGCCCGGCTGCCACAGCGTGTTGAAGCCACGCATGCGATGCCAGCGCGTGAGCGCGTCTTCGAGGGTGCATCGTTGGGCGTGGCCCATGTGCAGCGAGCCCGTGACGTTGGGCGGCGGCATGGGGCACACGTACACCGGACGCTTGTCGGCCGGGTCCTCGTTCCCCTCGAAGACGCCCTGCTGCTGCCAGAACTCGTACCAGCGCGTCTCGACTTGCGACGGATCGTAGGGCTTGCCGAGATCGGGGGCGGAACCGGGGGCGCTTTCGCTCTGCATGATGGCAGCGGAGCTTACTCCGAAAACACTTCATGCTAAAGCTCGGCTCATGATCAAGCGCTGTCTCGTGGCTGCACCGGTCGCTGCGTTGCTCGTCTCGTGTGCAGATCCCGCGGCGCCTCCGCCGGCAACGCCTGCCAAGGCCGCGGGCAGTGCCAGCGCGCCCGCCGCGGCGCCGGCATCGAGCACCCTGCCGCCCGCCGCCGAGCCCGCGCTGGCGGACGCCAACATCCGCTTCGACGACCTCGGTGTCAGCTTCGTGGTGCCTTCGGCCTATCGCGTGGTGGGCGACGACGAGGTGGCGGCCCGGGCCAAAGCCAGTGCCACGCCCAAGGTGGCAGACCTCCTCAAAGAGCGCTTGGCCCGCAAAACGGGCTTCCCGCTGCTTACGCTTGCGCGCCGCGACGAGAGCCAAGGCGCCGTCGCAGTGATGATCTTGGTCGTGCGCGTGCCCGCAGGCACCACGCCCGCAGAGCTCATGGCCGCCCAGCAAAAGAACTTGGCGAGCAACCTCGATCGCTTCGAGGTCATTGGCGGTCCGCGAGAGACGCTGCGCGACACGGTGCCTGGCTCCGAACTCGTGGGCCGGCACCAGACGCGTACCGGCGCAGTTCGCAGCACCATGCAGCTCTTCGTTCGCGGCGAGATCGCCTACGTCATCACGGCGAACACCCAAGAGGCCGGCGCCGACGCCCTGGCCTCCGAGGTCGACCGCCTGCGCAACGGCGTGCACTTCTACGCGCCGCCGCAGTAGCCCTTCCGTCATGGCGCGCAGGTGCGCGCACATCCTCGCAGGGATCTGCCGCTGGATCGCAGCCAGAGCACTCTTCCGGGAGGCGCCTTGGGCGGAGCCAAATTCCGCCGACTCTTGGGGGCGACGCGCGGTACGCCCTTTGCTGCTGGGTAACCCAGAGGAGAAAGGGGTCCAGTGTCGTCGGCTCGTTCGTCGTATGTGCGTGGGGCGGGGCAAGTTGAATACATGGTGCTCGTCGCGATGGTGCTCGCGTGCATCGGCGCGTTCATCGGCTTCCGCACCCAAGTCGGTCAAGAACTCGTTTGCCTGGGGCAACGCGTGGTGTCCTTTGCGGCGTCAGGCTGTGGCGAGGGCGCTGGCGCGGCGCTGCCGCAAGGGGCCGTCGCCGGCGGCCCCAAGGCTGCCGATCCGGGCGACGTGAAGTGTGATCGCATGGGCGTGTGCACCGGCGGCGGCAACTGCTTCGAAGCGGGCACGTTGGTGCTCACCGAAGACGGCGAGCGCCCCATCGAGAGCGTGCGCGAGGGAGATCTCGTGTTCGCCCGGGACCCGGATACCTCCGTGTCTGGGTACCGCCGGGTGCTCTGGACCAAGACGCATCGGGCCCAGCCGGTGGTCTCCGTGTCCGTGCGCAAGCGCGACGGCTCCTTCGAGCGCATTGGCGTGACCGCAAACCATCCGTTCTATGTCGAAGCACGAGGCTGGGTGTCTGCGGAGATGCTCGAAGCGGGCGACCGCTTGGCGAGCACGAGCGGCGACACCCTTGCCGGCGAAGTGGCTGCACTGGCGCTGAGCACCCAGACCAAAGACGTCTACAACTTCGAGGTCGAAGGGCTGCACACGTATTTTGTGGGGCGTGCGCACGTGCTGGTGCACAACCAGTGCAGACCGCCCACGCAAGATGGTTGGAACCGCGCCTGGTCGACGACGGATGCCCAAATGGTGGTCGATGCGCGAAAGAGCAACGAACGCTGGTCTGCGAACGTGTTCAATCCCAACCCCGGGCCCAGCATGCACGCCCCGGGCTTCAACGTGGCCGCGGCCCGCGAGCAAAGCATCGCGCAGCTCTTCCAATCGCAGAGCAACGTGAACCAGACCATGATGCAGATCCTGTATTCGCCGGCGAGCGATCCTCGGGCCAAGCTGGCCATTGCTCAGCAGGTGCTCAAGGAGCCCGGTGGCGGCATCATGTTCGCGCCGTCGCCCTTCAGTTACGGCGGCGGGGGGGGCATGCGCCCCACGATGTTCGCGCTGAGCAAGAGCCAGGCGGATGCCAACATGGCCGCCGAGTTCGCCATGTCCAGCCAACAGGGCGTGCGCATGGCGGTGTTGGCGTATGCCGCCGAGAGCCGAGATCCGCAGGTGCGCGCCGAGGCGCTCGCCAAGCTTGCGCCCACGAGCGTGTTCAACCCGAATCGGGTGCATGATCTGTATGGCGAGCGTCTGAAGCACACCTTCGAACGCGCGCAGAGCAGCAAAGAGCACAGTGGCGTGAAGCTGCTGGCGCAGCTGCTTACGGCGCAGCAGATGGCCAAGGACCCGAAGTATGCGCCGATGATCGACCAGAAGAAGCTCGACATGAAGGTGAAGCTCATGTCGCAAGATCCGGCGGTGCTGCGCGTGCTCGAAGGTTTGCACAAGGACACGCTGGCGGACGTCAAGCGCTCGCCGGAGTACCAACAGCACCTGGCCATGGTGTACTCCGACAGCTTCTTGCACCGGCTCGAGCTCGAGAGCCCCGAGAACGCCAAGAAGGTGCTCGAGAGCGAGATCGGCAAAATCGCCGCGGTGGACCCGCAGCAGGCGCAGGCGGCGCTGAACCAAGTCGTCGGGCGGCAGGTGATGCGCGACTTTGGGCGCCTGCCCGAAGACGAACAGGCGGCGGCGCTCGGAGAGTCCCTGGCCCTGCACCTGTCCAAACACGATGCCGCCATGGCCGGCTACGTGAAGTTCGGACCGAAGGCCACGTCGGACGTGCTGAAGCGCGTCGCGGCGGTGCTCAAGGCGCAGCAGGGGGCACTCGCGGCGAACCGCACCGCCGAGGCCATCGAGGCCATCGACAAGATCGTCGAGAACTCTGCCCTCGACGCCCGGGACAAGGGGCTCTTCAAGAAGGCCCTGGGGCTCATCGAGAAGGGCGACAAGTACGGCGGGATCTCGTCGGTGGCGGCCACCGCCGGGGTCATCGCCTTGGGCCTCGAGATCCACGACGGCACGGCCTTCAAGTCTTGGGAGAAGGGCCTCGGCTCCACGGCGAGCCTGGCCAAGACCGTGGGCAGCGCCGACTCCTTCGCCAAGCTGGGCGCGTATGCATCGTTCAAGTTTGGTGGCCGCGCCAGCGCAGACCTCGCCAAGACTGGTCGCTTTGCCTCAGCGCTCAAGATCGCCAAATTCGCCGGACCTCTGGGCGATGGCATCACCGCGGGGCTCGAACTGCACAGCGCCTACAAGAACATCAACGCCGGTAAGTTTGGCGAGGCCACATGCGATGTGGGCGCGGCGGGCTGCGCCGTCGCCACTACGATTGCCGGCATCGCCATCGCCTCGGGCTCGACGGGGCCTGCGGCGCCGGTGGTGATGCTCGTGGGCACCGTCGGCTACCTGGGCTTCAAGGGTGTAAAGTACATGACCACCGACAGCGACGAAGAGGCCTTCCTGAAGGAGATCGACGTGTACCAGCGTCCGCACGTCACCACCTGGGACGAGGCGCGCATTCGGGAGATCCACAAGTACGCCAACTCGTGCACCTCGGACCGGCGGCACTGCAGCGGCCCCATCGGCGAAGAGGCCCGGCGCATCTTGGACGGAGGGAAACCCGGCTTCGACCCCGACGGAAACAGGCTCCCGCAGCAGCTGCTACCGTTCCAGCGGTTGCCCTCGCTCGGCAAGTCCGAAGCCGAGATCGTCAAGGCCCGCGGCAACAAGTTCTACGCGGACCACGGCGCAGCGCCGGGCTCGTGCACCAAGTGCCACTAAGACGACAGCGACGCGGGAGGCCAAGGCCTGCCGCGTCGTTGGGATGTGAGAAGCGTATCGGGTGGCTCAGTCGCGCGTGAGGCGCGTCAGCTCTTCCTTGATAAGCACTTCGGCAAGCTGCGGGACCACTTCCCACACCACGCGCTCGACGACCTCGCGGGACAAGGCCAGCACGGCGTTGACCTGATCGGGGGAAAGCCCCAGGTCGCCGAGCTTGCCAGCCATCCGACCGTTGACCGCTGCGGCCACGGGCGCAGCAGCGGCAGGCGCCGCGGCTGCGGGGGCCGGGGCGGGCGTGGCTGCGGGAGCCGGGGCCGGGGCTGCCGGTGCGGCGGGACGCGCCATGCTCTGCGCTGCGGCCTGCGCCGCGCCACCCAGCGAGGGCTGCGTGCCCTTGCCGAGCAAGGGGTTGGAGCCGGGGGCCGGCGGGGCCGGTCGCGGGGGCGCCGCTGCCGCCGCGGGGACCGGGGGCGGTGCTGCTGCTGCCGGGGCCGCCGCGGGCGCGGGGGCTGCGGCGGGCGCGCCTTCTTTGGCCAAGATGGCTTTGCGCACCTTGTCGAGCAATTGCTGGGTGTCGAAGGGCTTGTCGGCGAAATCGTCGGCGCCGGCGTCGCGGCCCTTGGCCTGGTCGTAGGGAGCGTAGCGGCTGGCCAGCAGCAAAATGGCCGCGTTGGGCCGCGCCTTGCGCACCTCTTTGGCGAGCGCGTAGCCCTCGTCGTTGCCCAGTGACGCGTCAATCACGACGGCGTCGGCTTCGCCGGCCTTGGAGATAGCGCCTTGGGCGTTCTCCGCAGTGATGACGCGGAAGTCATCACCCGAGAAAGTGATCTCGAGGACTTTTCGCATCGTCACGCTGTCGTCGACGGCTAGCAGAGTTTTCGGCACGGGCCTCTCCTTGGGGACAAAAACCGCCGCCGCAAAAGCGGTCAGCGCACAACTTCAGGTTGCTGATTGTGCGAAGGCGGCAACCTCTATGTCAAGGGAACTGCGCCAGTTGCCAAAAGTTCTTGGCCCACCCCCACATCGCCGCGGAATTTTCAGCGGTAGGGCGTGCTACACGAAAGAGCCCTACCGCATGGCCGACCGCCCCCAAACACCCAAAGAGCCCGTTTCGGCCAGCCCGGCCAGCGGCGAGCGATTGGTCCCTGCGGAGCTTTCGGGGCATATGCTCGACAGCGCCGTTCGCACCCTCTTCGGCCTGAGCTGGGGCAAAGCCCGCACCGCCATCGAGCGCAGCAAGGTTCGCGTCGACGGTGCCATCCTGACCGACGCGCTCAAACACGTGCGCGAGGGGCAGACCATTGCCCTGAACATGAACGCCCGCACGCCGCGGCCCACGGACCTGCCGCCCAACTCCATCGTGCACATGGATGCGCACGTGGTCGTCGTGCGCAAACCCGCGGGCATCAGCACTGTGCCCTTCGATGGTACCGAGACCGGCACCCTCGACGAGCGTGTGCGCGCCTACCTGACCACCATGGCCAGCCGCGAGGGCAAAGGAGGTGGCGCGCGTCCAAGCCTCGGAGTCGTGCATCGCATCGACAAGGAGACCACGGGTCTCGTCGTGTTCACCCGGACATGGCTCGCCAAAGAGGCCCTGGCGTCACAGTTCCGCGCGCACACGGTGCATCGTCGCTACCAAGCCATCGTGCACGGCACCATGGGCGACTTCTCCTTTCGCACGCACCTGGTCGAAAACCGCGGTGACGGGCTTCGCGGCTCCTTCGAAGCGCTGCGCAACAAGAAGTCCAACACCCCCAATGGCCAGCTCGCCATCACCCATGTCACGGCCGTCGAACGCCTCGAGGGCGCCACGCTGGTGTCTTGCCGCCTGGAGACGGGGCGCACCCACCAGATCCGCATCCACTTGTCCGAGTCGGGGCACCCCTTGTTGGGCGAGCGGGTGTACATCCGCGGCTACACGGGCAACGAGCTGCCCGCACCGAGGCTCATGCTCCATGCCGCCGAGCTAGGCTTTGTGCACCCCGCAACGGAGCAAGAGGTGCGCTTCGAGGACCCGCTGCCCAAGGACATGGAAGACACGCTGCGGCGCCTGCGCCCATAGCCAGGGTGCCCACCGGTGCTCTCCGGCGCCGTCAAACGCGTGGCGCTTGCGCTGGCGTGTGCGAGGCCGCTTGTCGCGCGCGGCGGGCCCGGGCGGACTCGTCGGGCCCGTCGTGGCGGTAGCCCGGGGGCAAAAATAGGTAGCGCAACCGATCGCTCCAGCGAGGCGCCCGTCGAAGATCGTGAAGCAGCGCCGTGTACCCATGTGTGGCGATGCGCAGGGGGTTGCGCGTGTCGAGGTTCGTCGTGAGGCCATAGGTGGGCGTCTTGGTTTCGGCGCGAAAGGTTCCAAAGAGCCGATCCCAGAGGATGAGTCGTGCGCCGTAGTTGCAATCCAGGTACTCGAGATCGCTGCCGTGGTGCACCCGGTGGTGCGAGGGCGTGGCGAACACCCATTCGAGAGGCCCAAGCGTCTTGACGAGCTCCGTGTGCTGGAGCAGTCCGCAGAGCAAGTTGAAGGCCCCCACCACGGGGTACATCTCGGGGGGGAAGCCAAGGAGCGGGGCCCAGAAGCCGACGATGGGCAGGTACAGAACCTCGCCCCAGGGCATGCGCACGGCCGTCCCGAAGGTGTATGTGCGCGCCGAGTGGTGGGTCTCGTGGGCTGCCCAGAACAAGCGAATCTCGTGCTCGGCGCGATGCGTCCAGTAGTAGACGAAATCGCCCAGCAAGAGGAACGCAGCCCACGCCCAGGGCGAGTGGATGGACCACGAAAAGAGCCGCGCCCGCTCGTACACAGCGACGTATGCGCCAAGGAACAAGACGTTCTTGGCCACAACGTTGATCGCGAAGTACCCGATGCCGACGCCATAAGATGCAGCTTCTTCGGGCAAGTCCACCTTGCGCCGCGCCAGGCGGGCGACGATGCCTTCGAGCGCGATGAGCACGACCACCGCCACGAGAAGGTAGGGCCCGCGACCGAGCTCGCCCAGGCGCGCAATGAGTGAGGCAGGCAGCACGAAACGATTGTCTCCTTGGGGACCGGAAGACCGTTCTATCGGCCTTGGGCAGAAATGCAAAACGTCGTCGGGCGGGGGACATGTTCGAGCAGCCCTCGACTTGCAGGACACCGTGGAGTGTCGGGGCTCTCAGTTCTTCAGTTCTGCTGCGCGCGTACGCGGCCGCCTTTGGGCAGGCGCTCGCCGGTGGGCACCTCACGCAGCGCGCACCGCTGGCTCTGCCCCATGAACAGCTCTGCGTCGTCGTCGCGCAGCATGTCGAGTGCCACCCACTCCATGCGCCGCGTGTCGGCTTGATTGGCCAACGCGCCGCCCAGCGGCAAGCCTCGACCCCGGGGCCGGGGGAACGCCGACGCGTCCACGTCTTGTTTGACGACGGTGCGTGTGCCGGGGCGAACCTGCACTGTGAGCTCCGCGGTCACGAAGTTCTCGCTGCGCAAAACGTGGGTTCCCGGAGCCGCGGGGTAGCAGAAGTGACACCGCGGACCGTTGGCGCCCACGAGCACGTCATTGTCCCAGACCGGTACCCCTTGATCGGTGCCCTCGGTGCCGATGCGCGCGACGCAGATGACGCCTTGGTCGTCGCCGGCAGATGGGTATGACACCAGGCCAACGGGCTCGCTGATGTAGGACCCACAAGAAAGGACGAGCGCAGCCGAGAGCGCCGCGACAAGCCACGGAGAGCACCAAGCAGCGAGAACGCTTCGCATGACTATGGTTGTAGCCGACGGACGAGATTTGCGCTTTCCGGCCGACGTCCCGATTGGCTTTTCTTGTCGTTTTTCCTGCACCGTTGGGGCCCCATGGCCGCGGACGATGCCCCGGGCTTCGCAATGGGCGTCTGCGCGACCGCAGGCTACGCGTGCTCGCCCAAGGCCTTCTTGATGGGCTTGTTGAACGCCCACATGGCGACGCCAGTGAGAACACCGATGCCCGTGAGCATGATGAAGAACGCCTCCCGTGACATCTTGGTGTAAAATACACCAAGTACGCCGGAGCTGAGGCCTCCCAAGAAGCTGGAGATGAACCAGATCCCCATCATGAGCGACACCATGCGCGCAGGGGAGGCCTTGGCCACCAGCGACAGGCCGATGGGCGACAGGTAGAGCTCGCCCACGGTGAGAATCAGCGTGGCGAAGAACGGCCAGAACACGCTGCCCTGGCCGTTGCCAATGATCCGCGCGCCAATCACCATCACGATGAACGAGCCGCCCAAGATGAACGACCCGATGGCCATCTTGGCCACGGTGCTGGGCTCCGTGCCGCGCTTTTGCTGCCAGGCCCACAGGCCATTGATGACCGGCGTCAGCAGCAAGATCATGGCGGGGTTGAACGATTGAAACCACGTGGATGGCACCTGGAACGAGCCGAGCTTGGGCCATACGGTCTGGTTGTCGGCCCAGGTCTGCATGGTGTTGCCTTGCTGCTCATAGACGGCCCAGAAGGGCACGTTGAGCGCGCACAGCACGCACAGCGAGATGATGACGAGCTTCTCGTTCTTGGTGAGCGGCTTCTTCTCGACGGGGGCCGCGGACTCGACGGCCTTCTCCGCAGACTTCATGCGGTTGTCCTTGGCCAAGTACTTTTGCCCGGCCAGGTAGCCAAACAGGCCCAAGAGCAGGCCCACGCCGGCGGCGCCAAAGCCGTAGGACCAGCCGTACACCGCCGCGAGGGTGCCGCAGATGAAGTTGCAGATGAAGGACCCGAGGTTGATGCCCAGGTAGAAGATGGAATAGGCCCGGTCCCGCCGCGGATCGTTCTCGCGGTACAGGTTGCCCACCTGCGTGGAGATGTTGGGCTTGAAGGCGCCGTTGCCGATGATCAGGATCAAGAGCGCAAAGAAGAACAACTTGTCCGATGCGAGCAAGAACTGCCCGGTGGCCATGAGCAGGGCTCCGGCGACCACTATGCGGCGCTGAC
>JBIKNA010000583.1:0-4076 GCA_044358965.1 Polyangiaceae bacterium | reverse complement strand
CGCGACAGGCGCCGAACGTCGAAAGCGGTCTTGCCCGGGTGTGTGCGCGCGAAGGCCCGGGCCATGCGCACCAGGCCCCGCATGACATGGAAGCGATAAGGGACGCACGGCGGACTGTCGATCCAACGACCGATCGCTTCGAAGTCGAGCGGACTCGACACGGCAACCAATGCACCAACGTGCCCAGGCACATTGCTGCCCCACTCGGCGGCCATCTTGAGCGCCAGGCTGCCCCCTCCAGAGAACCCGCCGATGTGTAACTTGCCAGCCCGAGGTTGCACCTGGCGCACCACGGCGTCCAAGTCGCTGGTGAGCCCCGCGTGATAGAGCGTCGGTGCGTCGGGCATGCTGCTGCCGGCGCCGCGCAGGTTCAAGCGCACTACATCGAAGCCCTGTGCCAGCAGGTGTCGAGCGGCGCGCATGACGTATTGCGACTGCGTGGTCCCTCCGATGCCATGCACCAGCAACACGAGACCCTTGGGGCAAGGGGTGCTCGCTTCCTGCGCAACTGCGTGCAGTGCACCGTTGTCGATACGGAATCGAAGCTGCTTGTCGTGCGGGCCGGGGCGCTTGGAGCGCACAAAGAAAGGCGCCGCGGCACACAACGTTTGCACGTGGCGGCTACGAAACAGACCTGGGACGTGAAACGTGGCGTGAGGCATGGCCGGAAACCGCGCGTTCGGACGCCCGAACTCCTGGGCCTGTGTAGCACACGCGGGGAATTCGGCCTTGCGGGCCGACGGCAGCTACGTTGCGGGAGTCCGCAGATGCCCAAGACTCGCCCGCCCGTCATGTTCGGTCCGTATGCCCTTGGCACCAAGCTGGCCGAGGGCGGCATGGCCAGCGTCCATCGCGCGGTGGACACCCGCACGCAGCGCACGGTGGCCATCAAGCGTGTCTTGCCTCACGTGGCGGCGGACGAAGAGTTTCTGCGCATGTTCGAGGACGAGGGGCGCATCGCCGCGCAGCTCTCGCACCCCCATATCGCGCGATGCCTCGAACTCGGGGTCTACGGCGGGACGTACTTCATTGCCTACGAGTTCGTCGAAGGGCGCACGCTGCGCGAGATTTGGAAGCAGGCGGGCGGCGCCAAGGGCCAAGGCGCGCGTGCGCACATCCCTCTGTCTTTTTTGGTCTACGTGTTCTCGCGCCTGGCCGAGGGCTTGGACTACGCGCACGCTCGAAAAGACGCCTCGGGCCAACCGGTCTGCCTCGTCCATCGCGACGTGACACCACACAACATCATGGTCTCGGTCACGGGGGACGTGAAGCTCATCGACTTTGGGATCGCCAAGGCCAAGGGCCGGCTGTCACAGACCCAGGCCGGCACGCTCAAGGGCAAGTTTGCCTATATGAGCCCCGAGCAAATCGTGGCCACCGGGGCCGACCACGAAGTGGACCACCGGACGGACATTTTCTCGTGGGGCGTCAGCTTCTGGGAGCTCCTGACCCTGGAGCGTCTGTTTACGGCCCCCAATGAGATCATGGTGTTAGAGAAGGTGGTCGAGCAACCCGCCCCAAAAACGTCCCAGTACCGCCCCGAGGTCCCGAGAACCCTGGACGAAATCGTCCTTAAGTCGCTCGCCAAGTCCAAAGACCAGCGCTACGGTTCGGCCCGCGAGGTCTACCAAGAACTCAACGCGTTTTCGGCGCGTGCAGGCATTACAGCCACACGAGAAGAAATCGCCCAGGCCATGCGGGAGCGCTTCGTCGAGCACTCCCAAAGTGTCCGGGTTCCAGAGGTCAGACAAGACGCTCGAGCAGTACGAGACGACAATGCGCCCCGCAGTTGGGGGCCGACGATGCAGCGTGAGGAGTTCGGGATGGCAGACGAGAACAAGGGTGCGGACCTCGATATTTTCGAGGGCCTCGGCAAAAAGAAGAAGGACGAGAAGGCTCCCGTCTCGGCGCCGCCGCCCCCGCCCCGCTCGAGTTCGGCCATGCCCACGGCCAAAGACATCCGCGAGGCCCTTCCCAAGCCCGAGATCGCCAAGGTCGACCCCAAGAAGACCTTGATGGGTCATGGCGCGCCTCCAGCCGCGCCCCCCGGCCCGTTGCCTCCGCCCTCGCAGCCTCCCATGCGTGCGGCGTCCCCTTCGGTGCCTCCCGCGACCCAGCCCTCCGCGCCCCCTTCTGGAGCTGCGACCCCCTCCAAGGTCCCCCCGCCACCCCCGGGCCGCGCCTCACTGCCGCCGATTGCAGGCTCGGCGCCCGCCGCCGCTGCTCCCGCGGCAGCAACGTCCACGGGCCAAGTTCAGGCGCCACCGACCAAGCCTGCGGCCGGCGGCAAGCCCGGCATCGACATGGACTGGGACGACGAGGACGAGGCCACGCACGTCTTCGACAAAGAGAAGTCCGTCGCCCAGGCCGCGCCGCAGGCGCCGCACGCAGGGGCGTCCCGCGTGTCCACCAACCCCGACGCGCCCGTCGACCGCGCCGACCCACAAGTGCTCACGGCCCCGGCGCGGACGTTGGTGGGGCTCAACGGTGGAGGACCCAATGGTCCTTCTTCCGTTGGCTCCACACCGTCTGCCCCGCCGGCGCCCCCCGGCGCACTGGCCAGCGGAGCCGCAGGGCCCGCCAGCGTACGTTCGCCCACGAGCGTGCCGGCCCCGCCCCCGCCGCCAGCTCCGCCCCAGCCCGGCCCCAACAGCACTCGCATGTCTGCAGCGCCGCCGGCCCCGCCGGGCGTCGCCACCATGCGCACTTCCGCCGCGCCCCCGCCGCCGCCCCCCGCCCGCCAGAGCATGCCGCCCGAGGGTCAGACCACGACGGCGCCCATGCCCATGCCGCATCGGCCTTCGTCGTTCCCGCCCCCTGCTGCTGGCATGCCGTCGCATCCGCCGGCCACCCAAGCTGGGCCCATGCAATCGTACCCACCGCCGGGGTCCATCCCGCCGGGCTCACTGCCGCCGGCGTCACTGCCACCGGCATCGTTGCCCCCGCAGTCGCAAATGGGCAGCCGCGCCATGGAAGCTACGCAAATGGTCCGCGCGCAGGCGCCGACCGAGGGCGGCGGCAAGGGCCCCATCGTCGTTTTGGGCATCGGCCTCATCGCCATCGCCGCGGCGGCAGCTGTCTTCCTCGCCATGCCGCGCACCGGCAAACTCGTGGTCAACGTGGCCGATGCCAAGGGCGCTGCTGCGGACCGCGTCGAGGTGTTCGTCGACGGCAAAAAGCAGTGCGACACGTCTCCCTGCACCGTCGACCAACTCACCGCCGGAGAGCACCAGATCAAGGTCATCGCCGCCGGTGCCGACCCGCTCACCAAGTCGGCCACCGTCGAGTCCCGCGGAAGCGTGACCGCCGACTTCACGCTACCTGCGGCCAAGGCCGTGGGCGGAACCGGCTTGCGGGTCTCGGGCAACCAGCCCGGCGTCAAGCTGTTCATCGACGGCCGCGAGATCGGCGCGCTCCCGCAAGAGGTCAAGGACCTGACCCCGGGCGACCACAAGGTTCGCATTGCCGGCTCCGATCGTTACGCTGCCCTCGAAAAGAACGTCATCATCGGCAAAGACGAGATGCAGGATCTCGGCCCCATGACCCTCAAGGTGGTCAAGGGCAAGATCACCGTGCAGCTCCAGACCCCCGGCGCCAAGGTGTACTTGGTCTCCGGTGGCGAGCGCAAAGAGGTCACGCCTCTGCCGCTGTCCATCGACCCCATCGACCCGTCCAAGTCCTGGTCCATCGAGGCCTCCAAGGCGGGCTTCGCGGACTTCAAACAAGCCATCACCTTCGACGACGGTCAGGCCGAGAAGACCATCAACGTCTCCCTCGACAGCAAGACCGCCACGGCAACCACAGCCGCAGCCACCGGCGCCACACCTGCGCCGCAAACGGCCCCGGCAACCCCTGCCACGCAGCCCGCGGCGCAACCCGCCACGCCCAAGCCCGCGCCGGCCGAGGTCGCGAGCGGCGAGGCGTTCCTCAACATCAATTCCATCCCGGCCTCGTCGGTGGTGCTCGATGGCAAGCCGCTGGGTACCACGCCGCAGCTCAAGGTGAAGGTGTCCCCGGGCGCCCACTCGGTTCTCTTCGTCAACGCCGAGCAAGGCCTCAAGAAGAGCGTTCAGGTC
>JBIKNA010000183.1:0-13501 GCA_044358965.1 Polyangiaceae bacterium | reverse complement strand
GCGGGTGCGGGTGCCCGGCTCGCGTGAGGGGCTGGGGCTGAGCCAGCGGCTGAATCTATGCTGCACACGCTCCTAGCAGAGCACGCCGCGGCGCTGCTGCTCCGGCGCAGGGGGAGGCGCAGGGGTCGGATTCGTGCGGGTGCGGGTGCGGGTGCGGGTGCGGGGGCTGGGGCTACAGGGGCTGGGGCCGAGGAGCGGGGGATCTGCAAGGCGACGTTGGGCGCCTCACGGGACATCGCGGCGAGGTAGTGGCCGAGGCGCCATGCGCCAGGGCCACTCGTCGAGCCTTGCTATTGCTAGGCCAGGAACTCTTGGCTCTTGCCGCCGGCCGGGGGCCTTACCGCCTGCGACAGCGCGAGGGTCAGCACGATGACAGCGCGATAGACCGCGTGCACGTCGTCGACGTCCACCTCGCCTTGTCCGTCACTCTGTACTTCGAGCGCTGCATCGACGTGACCGTGCACGAAGCGAAGCACCGCGGGCTGCTCCATGGCCACCACGTCGTCCACATCGAGAGGCTCTTCGCTGTGCTCGGCCCGCAGTTCTTCTTCGAGGCGGAGCGCCTGCTCCGTGGCTTCGAGGGCATCGTCGGTGACCGGGCCCAGGCGTTGATCGAAGCGTCGCTCGAAGGCAAGCCACACCGCGATGGTCAGGAAGTAGCCAAGCGCCAGCGCGGTCTCGTCGAGAGGCTTGCCCAGAAGCTCGCTCACGTAGTTGGACAGGGCCGGTTGCGAGTCTTCGAAGCGGGCGAAAGCCTTGTCGAGTGCGCCCTCGGCGCTGTCGCCCGCGAGTTCGTCTTCGACGGTGTCCAGCACGGGGCCATCGAGCACGGCATAGGCCGGCACCGGTCGCAACGCTGCTGCTCGCACCCAAACCACGGATGCGACGCTACCACGACCTTCGCGTCAGGCGCAGACGGTATGCCGCCCAGGTGAGCCCCAGGCTCAGGGTGATCCAGCTGGCCAGCACCGAGCGGCCCAGCTGGCTCCGGCCGATGGGCAGCGTCCCGTAGCCACCATGGTACTGCGCGTAGGTGGCCGCGGTGGCGAGCCTTCGTGAGGCCACGGCCAAGACGACGAGCAAGAGAATGGCCGGCGCCGAGAGCGCGATCATGAGTACGTTTTCCCGGCGAGACCGCAGGGCCCAGGCCGCGGTGTAGGTGCCCGCAACCACCGAGCCAGTTGCGGCGATCACGAACACCAGGTCCACCGCCGAGGGAATGCTCTTGTCGGGCACCAAGTACAGGTACGACCAGTCGCCGTGCAGCGCCGTAAACGCCGTGACCATGGGCATGAAGACCAAGAGTGCCAGCTGCGCAGACACCAACATGACCTGGGCCCGGAGCTCTTCGCGCGTGAGCAGCGCCTGCCGCGACAAAAAGCCGAGCAGGGTGCCCAGGGCGAAGCCGACAAGGGGAGCGATGAGCGTAGGCACGAAGAACCGTCGTTCGGGTGGATAGCACAAGCGGCAGGGCTCGAACGCTTTGCGGCGGCCGCCTATGGGTTTGCGCGCCGGCCCGGACCGCAGGAACGTGCTAAGCCCGGTGCCCGTGGACATTCAAGCACTAAAGGCCCTGCTCGAACGTGTACAAGGCGGTGATCTGCCCGTCGAAGACGCCCTCCGTGATCTGCGGCACATGCCGTTCTCGGAGCTTGGCTACGCCACGGTGGATCACCACCGCGCGCTGCGCCAGGGGGTCCCCGAGGTCATCTTCGGCGAAGGCAAGAGCACGGCACAGATCATCGGCATCGCCAAGGAGCTGGCGCGCACGGGCCAGAACGTGCTGGTCACGCGGCTTGCCAACGACAAGTCCGCCGCCGTCAAGGCCGCGATTCCCGAGATGGTGTACGCCGAGGCCGCGCGCATCGGCACCATCGAGCAGCAGCCCATCAAGGTCCGCAACAAGGTGCCCATTGCGCTGGTCAGCGCCGGGACCAGCGACATTCCGGTGGCCGAAGAGTGCGCGGAGACGCTGCGCATGTTGGGGCTGGCCTTCGACCGGGTGTACGACGTCGGCGTGGCCGGGATCCATCGGTTGCTGCACAAGCGAACGCTGCTCGAAGAGGCCAGCATGATCATCGTGGTGGCAGGGATGGAAGGGGCGTTGCCCTCGGCGGTCGGCGGGCTTGTCGACGTGCCGGTGATCGCGGTGCCGACGTCCTGTGGTTACGGCGCTGCGCTGTCGGGGTTCACGGCGATGTTCTGTGCGCTGACGAGCTGTGCGTCGGGTGTTGTGGTGTGCAACATCGACAATGGGTTTGGGGCGGCGTTCGCGGCGGCGCGGATCATGCGGTCCCAAGAGCGCTTCGGCGTGGAGAAGAAGGCGGAGTGATGGCCCGGAAGAAGACGATGGCGGGGGGCGTGGGGAAGAAGAAGGGGAAGGCGAGGGAGAATAGTGTGCCCGAGCACGGGCATGACCACGAGCACGGGCATGACCACGAGCACGGGCATGACCACGAGCACGGGCATGACCACGAGCACGGGCATGACCACGGGCACGGGCATGACCACGGGCACGGGCATGACCACGAGCACGGGCATGACCACGAGCACGGGCATGACCACGAGCACGGGCATGACCACGAGCACGGGCATGACCACGAGCACGGGCATGACCACGGGCACGGGCATGACCACGGGCACGGGCATGACCACGGGCACGGGCATGACCACCAGCACGTAGAGGGGAGGGAGGAGCTTCCGCGGGGAGGAGGAAAGGGAAAGATCCTCTACTTCGACGCGCCGTCGGGGCTCGCGGGGGACATGACCGTTGCGGCGCTCATCGATTTGGGGGTGCCGCCGTCGGCGCTCGAAGAGGCGCTGGGGGCGTTGCCGCTCCGGGGCTACCACGTTCACCTCGCTACCAAGGTGCAGAGCGGGATCGTTGCGGCGCACTTCAATGTGCACGTCGAGGGCAAGCAACCCGAGCGAACGTACGGCGCGATCAAGAAGATGCTGGAGAAGGCAAAGCTCCGCGAGGGCGTAAAGACAAGGGCGCTGCGGGCGTTCGAGGTGCTGGCGCACGCCGAGGCGCGCGTGCACAAGATGCCGCTCGAGGGCGTGCACTTCCACGAGGTCGGGGCCGTGGACGCCATCGTCGACATCGTGGCGGCATCGGCCGCGCTCGACTACCTCGATGCCGAGGTGTGGGTCTCGCCGCTGCCCATGGGCCGAGGCTTCGTCAAGGCCAGGCACGGCGTGCTGCCGTTGCCCGCGCCGGCGACCGTTTTGTGCTTGTCGATGCTCGACACCTACGATGGTGGGCTCGACTTCGAGTTCGTCACGCCCACGGGTGCGGCGCTCATGGCATCGCAGGCCAAAGGGTCCCGCGCGTGGCCGGCCATGCGGCCGCAGGCGGTGGGGTGGGGCGCTGGCACGGCAACGCTCCGCGATCGGCCGAACCTTCTGCGCGTGGTGCTGGGCGATCCGGCGGTCAGTGCCACCGACGACGGTGCCAGTGAATCGCTCGTCTTGTTCGAGAGCAACCTCGATGACATCAGTGGCGAGATGCTGGCGTCGTGCATCAAGTCGCTCATGAAGGCCGGCGCTCTCGACGCGTGGGCAACCCCCATCCATATGAAGAAGGGCAGGCCCGCCCATACGCTCAGCGCCCTTTGCCGCATCGGCGCCGAGGCCGAGGTCCGTCGCGTGCTTCTTTCCGAGAGCACTGCGCTCGGGGTCCGTCGCCAAGAGGTCCAACGCATTGCCCGGCCCCGGCACACGCTCACGGCCGACACACCCTTCGGGGACATCGCCGTCAAAGTCGCCGAAGGAGACGGCCTGCCGCCCAGCCGCAAGCCCGAGTTCGACGACTGCGCCAAAGCGGCCAACGCCCACGGCGTGCCGGTCAAAGAGGTGGTCCACGCCGCCACGCTCGCGGTCATGACCGGCAAGGCAAAAAAGACGCATAAAACCGGCAGGTTTCGAGTCGGAGCTGCCAAGAAACGCTAGCTTTGCCTCGAACGGCAAAGATTCGGCCATTTGTGCGGAAACCCGTTATGCTTCCGCGCGTCCAACGTGATTCTGCGGGCTTTGCGCGGCGACCGGTTGTGCCGGTGTGCGTTCGAATGCGGCCCGTGTCCCCGGAGAGATAGCTCGCATGAACCCTTGTTCGCAGTGTGGCGCCATTCCGCAGGTCTCCGACAAGTTCTGCAATACGTGCGGAACGCCCACGGTGCAGGCCGGGCCCGGCGTGGCCCACGCCAGCGGTGGTGGCGGTTTCGGTGCGCCCCCGCAGGGCTACGGTGGCCCCCCCGGCTTTCCCGGAGGTGGTGCCGGCGGCGGGCCCCCGGCGCGATGCCAGATGGGTCACGACATTTCGCCAGGCGCTAGCTATTGCGCCCATGGGCATCCCATCGCTCTCGACGCCATGCCCTTTGCCAACGCCGGCGATGCTTATGGCTACGGCCAACAGCAAGGCTACGGCCAGCCGCAGGGCTACGGTCAACAGCAAGGCTATGGCCAACCCGCGCAGCCGGCGTACGACCCCAATGCGTACGGCCAGCAGCCCCAGCAGGCCTACGGGTATCAAGACCCCTCGCAGCAGTACGGCCAGCAGGCCGGCTACGGCGCGCCGGTGCCGGCACCGGGCTTCGCGCCCGTGCCCGGGGCTCCGCAGCCGGGTTTTGGTGCGCCCGCGTATGACCCCAATGCGTACGGCCAGCAGCCCCAGCAGGGCTACGACCCGAACGCGTACGGCCAGCAGCCCCAGCAGGGCTACGACCCGAACGCGTACGGTCAGCAGGCCCAGCAGCCGGGCTACTTCCCCGATCCCAACCAGGGTGCATTTGGCGCGCAACCCGCGTTCGGCCAGGCTCCGGCATTCGGCCAGGCGCCCGCGGCCCCCGCGGCGGCCCCGGCCCCCGCGGCCAACAACGAGCCTTTGCCTCCACATGCGCTGCGCGGCTTCCTGGTGTCCTACCAGTCCAACAACACCGGCGACTTTTGGCCCCTCCACGGCGGCCGAAAAACCGTGGGCCGTGCCAACTCCGGCGAGACCGTCGATGTCTCCCTGAGCGACGCCACCATCTCGTCCCGTCACGCGGCTATCAACATCGATGGCACCACCGGCGCCATCGTCGTCGAAGACACGGGCTCCACCAACGGCACCTACGTCAACGAAGAGCACATCGGCTTCAATGGTCGGCGTGATCTCAAAGACGGCGATCGCGTTCGCTTTGGCGGCTTCACCACCGTCGTGAAGCTCGTCGGCCGCTGACGTTTCGAGGGTTAGTGACCATGAATCGATTCGCGTTGCGCTTTGCTTGGCTTCTGGGCGCGCTCTTTTGTTTCACCTTCGCGAAAACGGCCGTTGCCGCCCCCGAGGCGCACATCCTTCGCATCGATCCCCGGGCGGGCATCAACGAAGGTTCGCCGGTGCTCACCACGGTGGTCGAGCTGGTGGAGTTCGAGAGCCTGAACGACATCCTTCAAAAAGAGGGGTGCAGCCAGGCTCGCGGTGACGCCCTGCTCGATTGCGTCAGCGCCGCCATGGAGAAACCTGGCGCGCTGTGGAAGCCGTTCCAGTTCCCCGAGGCCAACGCGCGCCTCGGCGTTCGCGTCGAAGGGCGCGACGTACCCGCCAAGTTCGTGAGCAAGACCCCCTGGGGTCAGGCCATGCGCGATCCGTCCGTTGGCACGGCGTGGCTCGTTGCGCTCGATGCGTCGAGCAGCATGGGCGCCTCGTACCGCGATGCGCGCGAGGTGGCCAACCAGTTCGTCGGCTCCTTGGGGCCCAACGACTTGGTGAACCTCATCATCTTCGACGACCGGCTCAACATCTACGTGGCCGACTCCAAGTGGAAGACCACGAAAGAGCGCCAGCAGGTCATCGATCTGCTCACCACTTACCCCAACACGTCGCCTTCGAGCGGCAAAGACCGGCCGCTGTTCACGCAGCTCAAGGAGATCACCAAGACTGCCTTCGGCCGCCTGGGCAACACCAGCGGCCCCGGAGGCATTCCGCTGCACCAGGCCATGGTGCTGCTCTCCAATGGCGCCGGCCGCAACGACCCTGGCAGCACGGGCATCAGCGCCGAGGTCATGAAGCAGTACTTCACCAAAGGCCGCTTCCCCGACGACAACAAGGCCGCGCCCAAGACGCCGCTGCCGGTGATCTCGGTGTACTTCCCCGTGGGCAGCAGCTTCGTCAACGACCTCTATAAGTCCAACGACCTGCAGTTCATGCAGGGCCTCGCCAACCCCGAAATCGGCGGCTTCTTCGACATCGTTCGCACCGGGCAGGGCAGGGCCAAAGGCCCCATCATCAGCGACTTGGTGCGCAAGCGCTTTGCCAACATGTGGGTGGTCAAGTGGCGCGTGGCCTGCCTCGCGCCCACCGTCGACCAGTCCTTCACGCTTGGCTTCGTCAACCTCAAGAACGCCGTCAAGCCCGACGCCAGTTTCGAGTCCATTCCCATCGGTGTCGACCCCACGCAGTGGCCCCTCGACATCAACATGGCGCAGACCAAAGCCGAGGCCGACGCGAATCCCGTGCACCCGGGGGGCACGTTCCGTGTGTTCGGTGACTTCTGTTGGGGCGGCGAGAAACAGCGCGCCGAAGCCTACTTCGTGCCCGCAGGCACCAAGCCCGATCCGAACGTCAACAAAAGCGACCCGGAAGTGGCCAAGCGGGCCATCCAGTCTCTCATCGCCCAGAACATGCGCGGCGGCGCGGTGGAAGCCAGCGACACCTTCGTCCAGTTCCAGATCCCCGACGAAGAGCGCCTGCTCGAAGGCACCGGCGAGGCCACGGTTGCGCGCGTGGTCATCTACGACAACAAAGCGGCCCGGGCCAGCGGCTACGACGAGAAGACCGTCATCACGCTCAAGGCGCAGAAGAAGCCCTTGAACCTGCCTCTCATCCTCGGAGCGGCCGGCGGCGGCATCGTCATCCTGTTGCTCATCATCGTGCTCCTGCGCGGCGGTGGTGGCGGCGGTGGCAAGAAGAAGAGCAGCAAGCAGCCTCCGCAGCCGGTCGTGGCTGGCGGTTACCCTGGCGGGCCTGGTGGCCCTCCCCCGGGTGGTGGCTACGGGGCGCCTCCGGGCGGTGGCTACGGCGGGCCTTCGGGGGGCGGCTATGGCGCGCCTCCGGGCGGCGGCTACGGCGGGCCTCCGGCGGGCGGCGGTTATGGTGGTGGCGGCGGGTACAACATGGCGCCGGCCGGGGGCGGTGCGGGCCCTTTATCGTAGCGGCGCCGGTGGCGGCCCCTGCGCCGCACATGGCGTCGGTTCCACCGGTTTCTCCCGTGATACCCCCGGCCATGCCGCCGGGGGTGCCCATGACCCAGCCATTGGCCGCACAAGGTGCCAGCGTGGCCGGGTCTATGCAGCCTGCACCCATTTCGCCCGCGGCTCCCGTGGCGCCGGCGGCGCCCGCGGCCGCACCCAGCAGCGTTCGTGAGGTGCGATGTCCCGCCTGCGGCATGAGCTCCATGGCGGCGGCCGGACGCTTGTCGGTCTGCTTCTCCTGTGGGCAACCGCTGCCTGACGATGCGGCGCCAGGCGGCGCGGCCGGGGCCTTCCCGCTCACCGGCGCGTTCAACGCCGAAGCCATTGTTCCGCCGGCGAACCCGTACCAATCGTTTTCTGCCGCGGTACTCTCGGGCGCCACCGGCGCCCACGCCGTGCGGGGCGACCAAGAGATCCGCGTCGGACGGGACCCTGCCCAGTGCGGCGTGCTCCTGCACGAGCCTCGGGTGAGCGGTCTGCACGCCACCCTGAAGTGGGAGGGCAACCAGCTCTGGGTTCGCGACGAACAGAGCAACAACGGCACCTGGGTCGACGGCACACGTACGGCGCCATCGGTGTGGACGCCGGTCCGCGCCGGCGCCAGCGTGCGCTTCGGTCCCATCGACTTCGGCGTTCGCTACGAGTGATCATGCAAAACGCTCGCGTCGAACATGTGCTGGCCTCGGATCCGGGTCGCGATCCCGACAAGCAGATCAACGAGGACTCGGCCGTCGTGGCAGAGACGCCGTTTGGCACCCTGGCTGTGGTCTGCGACGGCATGGGGGGCCACGACAATGGCAAAGAGGCCTCGCAGCTGGCCGTCGATACCATCGTCGCCAGGCTCATGTCGCCGGAGCCGGGCGCCTCTCCTTCGGACACGTTGGTGGCCGCCATTCGCGAAGCCAACCAACGAGTGTTCTCGCTTGCGGGGGCCAAGGTGCACGGCGGCCGCCCGGGCTCCACAGTTGTTGCCATCTTGGTGCACCCGCATGGCACCGAGGTCGCCCACGTGGGTGACAGCAGGGCCTACGTGCTTCGTGCGCAGGCCCTGGCGCCGCTGACGCGGGATCATTCCAAGGTGCAGCTGCTCATCGACGCTGGGTTCCTGACCCCGGACAAGGCCGAGACGCACCCGGATGCGCATCAAATCTTGCGGGCCTTGGGCATGGCCAAAGAAGTCGAGGTCGAACTGCGCGCCGAACCCTGGCCACATCAGCCGGGCGATCGCTTCTTGCTTTGCTCGGATGGCCTGACGGACCTCGTGCGCAACGACGAGCTTGCGCGGGCGCTTGGCACCATGGCCTTGCCAGCCCTGCCTTCGCACCTGGTGGAGCTTGCCAACAGCCGCGGTGGGCACGACAACATCACCGTGGTCGCGGTGCAGTCCCTCGACCCGTGTCTGTTCAAGGAGCGCACCGGCACAGCGCTCAACACGGAGCCCCTGGGCGGCCTGGGGCGCAAGGTGTCCCCCACCATCGACGAGCGAAGCCCCGATTCGACGCCAACCCCAAGGCCCGACGGCACGGCGCCCATGACCGCGGCCATGGCCGCGGTGCCCGCGGCTGTGGGCTCCGCACCGGCGGTAGCCGCGGCGCCGCCGCTGGTGGTGGCCCCGCCTCGACCATCGGGCCACGAGCCGCCGCGCTCGAGGGCCCTGGTCTTCGTGGCCGTGGCGCTTGGGTCCATGGCGTTCACGGCGCTCGTGGCGTTTGTGTACATTCAAACCATCGCCAAACCGAGGCATCACACCCCACACATCACGGGCAGTGCCTGGCGTGGGCACGAGACCCCCGCGGCACCAGCCAGCGCCCCGTCGACGGGCGCATCGCTCGAACCGGAAGACCTGGCTCCGGCGCCCAGCGCTTCGGTCAGCCCCTTGCCGCCAGACCCGTCGGCCGCCCGCTCACCGCGCCCGCGATCGTCGCAACGTTAGGCATAGGAGCACGTTGTCCTTGCGCCGCGGAGGCAACGCCTCTCGGGGCCTTCGGCGCGGGGCCCAAAGCCCAAGGGCCGCTTTCCCCAACGGGCGCCCTTGGCGCATGTTCGCTGGACCCAATGCCCGATGGCAACGGTGACCGTTTTGTTCGAAGGGGCGCAAGGGGGCGCCGGAAACGTGCCTCCGTGCGAGCGGCGTGCGCAGGGGGCCGGCGCCACGTTGGTCGTTCCCCCGAGACCGGGCCTTTCTTGGTAGGCTCCCGGCCCGTCCATGACAGCCCTTTCCCCCAAAACCGAGCTTCACATCGGCAGCGCCCCAGACTGCGACATCGTCTTGCCGGGCCCCACGGTGGCCCCCCGGCACGCCCGCATCGTGAAGCAGAACGGTCAGCTCTTTTTCATCGACGGCGGTGTGGGACCAAGCATGGCCGGGCAGGGGCTCGCGCCTCCGGGGCAGCCCATCCCCTTCGACTTTCGTACGCCCTTCGTGGTGGGGCAGGTGCCGGTGCCGCTCGGCCATCCGGCCATCCTCGGCATGCTCATGATGCGCGGCGCGCTGCAGGCGCCCCGGGGGCAAATCGTTGTCGGGCGCGAGGCACCGGCGGCGTCGCTGGTCATCCCCAACGGCGCCGTCAGCGCCAACCATGCCACCATCATGCTCGACCGCATGATGGTGCAAGACAACGGGTCCACCAGCGGCACCTACGTCAACGGGCAGCGCATTCCGCCGAACCAGCCCGTGCCGCTCGATCCCAATGGCATCGTCACCTTCGGGCCGGTCCCGGTGCCCGTCGGTTTCCTCATGCAGGTGGCCAACGGTGGGCCGGTGCCACAAGGCGCACCCGTGCCCCAGGCGGGCCCCGGCGGTGCCGTGTCCATGCCCGATGGGGCCGCAAGCCCCCGGCCCAAACACCGCACGGTCATTGGCGAGCTCAAGCTCGAGACCGGTGGCAACACCATCACCATCGGCCGTACCCCCGACAACCAAATCGTGGTGCCGCACCCGCAGGCCAGCTCCCGGCACGCGGTCATTCACAACCAGGGCGGCCAGCTGTTCCTCGAAGACAAAGGCTCGGCCAACGGCACCTTCGTGCGCGGGCAACGGGTTGCGCCGGGGCAGCGCGTGCCGGTGCAGAACGGCGAGAAGGTCTTCATCGGCCCCATGCCGCTGCTCATCCAGATGGCAGACCAAAAGGTCAACGTCGTCATCGAAGACCAGCAGGCCGACTGGTCCGGTCGGCCGTTGTACGAAATCGAAGCCTGGGACCTCCTGCTCGAGGTGCCCGATCGCGACAACAAGGCCCAGATGAAGGTCCTGCTCGACCACGTGTCGTTCAAGGCGCTTCCGGGCGACATGATCGCCCTCATGGGGCCGTCTGGCGCCGGCAAGACCACCTTGCTCATGACGCTGAATGGCTACCTGCCGCCCACTAGCGGGCAGGTGCGCATCAACGGCGAAGACCTCTACGCCATCTACGACGCCATGCGTGGATCCATTGGCTATGTCCCGCAAGACGACATCGTGCACCCCGAGCTCACGGTGTTCGAAGCCGTGAAGTACTCGGCGCAGTTCCGTCTGCCGCCGGACTACTCCGAGACGGAGATCAACGCCCGGGTCGAGCAAACGCTCAAGGACCTGGGGCTCGAGGCCGTCAAGAACCTGCAAATCGGTAAGCCCGAAAAGAAGGTCCTGTCTGGCGGTCAGCGCAAGCGCGTCAACATCGCCCTCGAGCTCGTCACCGACCCGGTCATCGTGTTCTTGGACGAGCCCACGAGCGGTCTCGCGGCGGACGACACCACGGCGCTCATCAACCTCTTGGCGGATCTCACCAAAAAGACCGGCAAGACCATCATCATGACCATCCACCAGCCCGCCAAAGACGAATACGAGAAGTTCAATCTCGCGTTCATCATGGGCTACGGCGGTATCCCCACGTACTTCGGCCCCACCGGCGAGGCCTCGTACCGGTTCTTCGGCGGTCTCATCGAGCGCGACGGCAGTCCGTTCCGGGCGCTCGCGCCGTTGCATGCCGGCAAGCGCATCGACAACCCCCGCGACATGTTCGACATGCTCAACGTGCGCGAGCGGGCCGTGCACGAAGACATGAAGCGGAAGGACCCCAATGTTCCGCGAAACCCTGCGCGCCTCGAAGCTGCAAGGCATTGGCGCGGAGAGTTCTTCCAGCCGCAGAACCCGGTGTTCCAGCAGATGTTTGCCGGAAGGCGTGCCGTGGGCACCGAGCCCGCGGCCCGCGGGGTGCCGCACCGGGCCCCCATTGCGCTCTTCCACCAGCTCATGTTGCTCATGTCGCGCTACTGGAAGGTGCGCATACGGGACCGTGCCGGCGCGGCCATCATGTTCTTCCAGGCCCCGGTCATCGGCGTCATGTTGGCCATCGTCTTTGGCGGCCAAAAAGAGGCGGTACCCTTCTGGTGTTTGGGGGCCCTGCAAGAGCTCGCCAAAAAGGGCGGTAGCGCGCAGTCCGGCAGCACCGACGTGCTCAGTCGCATGATCCCCACGCACGATCACACGGCGGCGCTGTTCTTCGTGGTGGTGTCTTGCGTGTGGTTCGGTACCAGCAACTCCGCGCGGGAGATCGTTACCGAACGGGCCATCTATTTGCGTGAGCGCATGGTGAACCTGTCGCTCATCAACTACATCCTGTCCAAGTACATCCTGCTGTCCATCATCTGCGTACTCCAGTGCACCATGCTGCTCGGCATCGTGTTCTTTGCGCTTGGGTTCAACGGCGGGCTGCAGGCATTTTTCCTCGAGCTCGCGGTCATGATCACCATGAGCATGACGGCGTGCGCCTTGGGGCTCTTGCTGTCCACGGTCGTCACCAGCGCCGAGGCCGCCATGGCGCTCACGCCCATCGCGCTCATCCCGCAGGTGGTGTTGGGCGGGCTCATGGTGCCCATGACCACCAATCGCTTGCTCGGGCCGCTCATGTACTTCATGCCCGCGCGCTGGGCGTTCGAGGGCTCCGTGGTGCACGAGCGACAAGCCGTGGCCTCGGATCCGGCGTGGCTCATCGACCTCAAAGACCGCTCGCTCAACAGCGCGCCGGACTACATCGAAGCCGGCAAGTTCAAGTGCGCCATCGCACAGATGGGCAGCGATCAGCTCATGGGCGGCTGGGGCTTCACGGCCTACGACCAATACTGGCTGCCCTACGCGGTACTCTCGGGCATGACGGTCTTCATCATGGGCGTCATGATGATCATCCTCAAGCGGCGCGACCCGGTATAGAGGCTGCGGCGCATCGCGCTACACCTGGGCCTCTGGTGCGGGTGCGGGTGCGGATGGCCAGAGACTGGGGCTAGAGCAGGGCCAGCGCAGGGGCGGGACTCGTCTCGCTCCTGGCTGGCCAAGGTGGCTGCGCGGTGCCCTATGCGGCTGTGCGCGGCTGGGCTGTGCTCGCCCCTTGCAGGGCGAGCTGTTCGCACAACGTGACGCTGCTCAGTTGACCCTTTGCGCAAAGACAATGTCGGCGGAGGGGGACTCTGCTGCGGCTTCTTTCTCCGCGGAGATTTCCAAGTCAAACGAGGTCTCCGGGACACTGCCCTTGAAGGTGCCTTTGCGGTCTCCTTCTTTGTACTGCAGGCCACCCACGCGACTCCACTTGCCCGAGGAGTCCTTGCGTTGCCACACCACGAAGGTGCTGCTGCCGTCGGACACGCGGGCTGCGGGGGGCAGGTTCTCCGCCGTGATGTCCAGCATGGTCTGCCGCTGGTCGGCTTTCACTTCGGCGATGATCTTGGCGTCGGCGCCGGGGGCCTTGGAGCTCGAGGGTACTTGGTACTTGAGCGGGCCGCCGCAGGCGACGAGCAACAGGGGAAGGCAAAGGGCGAAGCCAAGGAAGGGGGTTTTCATGACCCACTCGGTTAGCAATCGCCGTGCGCGGCGGGCTGCGTAGAAGCGTTCTCGCTAGCGGGCGCCAAATGTCCCCGTCGTTTTCTTGGGATGAGCCGGGCCGCGCAGGTAGTTTCACGGAAGGGCGCGGGAGTTTCCGCGCAGCCCTTGATGCATCGACACAGCAGCATTTGGATGAAGCCGGTGGCGCGTGCGGCCCTCTTGGGGCTGGGTGTTCTTGCGTGCCAGCCACCCACGCGCAGTCTTCCGTTCGAGGGATCCGCGCGTCCGCAGTCGGAGCAACTGGGGGCCGATGCGTCGCCGCGCGCCGAGGCTGGCGCCGATGCCGGGGCGGAGCCGCGCGTGGGCATTGCTGCGGATCCGGTCGATGCGGGCAACGCCGGCGAGGCCGATGCGGCGTTGGCACTCGCGCCCGAAGACGACCCCATGTTCTTGCACAAGACCACGCGGCAAGAGCTT
>JBIKNA010000182.1:0-13540 GCA_044358965.1 Polyangiaceae bacterium | reverse complement strand
GCCTTCGCCTGCTCCGACGGCAAGAGCGCGCCGCCGTCAACCGATGTCGACAAGGACGGTGGCGTACCCGACAGTGGTCCCGCGAAGACAGACGCGAGCGATGGCGGAGACGCCGACGCGGGGCCTCAGCAAGCGGGCACGCCCTCCGAGATTGTTCACGCGTCCACCAAGTGCGGAGCGGTCGATTGCGGCATCATGGGCGTCAAGAACTCGGGCTTTCAGGAAACGGCGGATGTTGGCTTCCTGGTCAAGGACAAGGACGGCAAGCCCGTAGTCAACGCGACCGTGAAGTTCGTCATCGAGGGAGCTCCACCAGGAACTGAGCTGCTGGGAAGCCCAGAGCCCGACGGCTCCGTCCTTGCCAAGACCAACGATAAGGGCATCGCCACCGGCCGCGTGCAGTCTGGAGCCACACTCGGTGTCTTCACACTGCGTGCGACGATTGATGCGATCTCGGCGCAAAGCCCCGCCATTGGCGTGCGCGGAGTGACCCCCTCCAATCGCGGGTCCATCATCCAATGCGATACGCGCAACCTTGCCGCCTACGTGAGCCCCAACCCGCCGTTTTCGTTGAAGACCAACTGCACCATCAAGCTCGTCGATCGCTTCAACAACCCCGTCGGAAAGACCACGACCATCAACCTGAAGCCAGAGGCGGGGTCCATTGCGAGTAGCGTGCTGTCAGAGCCTTTCAAGGCAACTGGAGGCAACGACGCAGAAGGGACGGCAAAGGTAGAGTTCAGCACGCTAGGAACCTTCCCGCCTGCGGAGACAACACCCCTCGCTGGCGAGTTTACCGGCCCCGGGGGCAATCAGCGCGACGGACTGGTCACAGTGCTCGCCTACGTGTCTGGCGAGGAGGCTTTTGACGACAACAACGCCAACGGCACCTGGGACTCGGGTGAGAACTTCATCGACCAGGGCGAGCCCTTCGTTGACGCCAACGACAACAATCAGTGGGATGCGGGCGAGTTCTACGCCGATTTGCCAGCCTGCCCCGCCTCGAAGCCGGTTGGCTGTCTGCCCGCCGAAAAGAAGCCCAATGGCATCTACGATGGCCCCAACGGAAGGTGGGACAAGGACACGACCATTTGGATGGTTACCTACCTGGTCTACACGGGCGTGATGATCCCGGCACACATGATATTTACTCCGACCCTCCCTGCTTCGATCGGATTGAACACCAACGCGATCTACGACTTTTCCGTCGCCGACTCACGCTTCAACCGGCCCCAGGCAGGTGCGGTTTTTGGGAGCGGCTTCAACCGATTGAGCTCTAGGGGCACCGCGGGTTACGTCAGCAACCCGGTTCTTGACGGTTACTCCTTCAACATCAACCGCGCGCTCTTCGACGCATCCAAGCCGGCCGACTCGTGCAGTCCTTCGGCAACGTCTTGCATATGGCTCACGAAGTTCACGTTCCCCGACCCCTACACCTTGGTCGGTAAGCTCACCGTGAAGGGGGCCACCACGGACGGGAACGACGAGTTGGATACATTCACGTTGTCTGCGACGGTGCACCAAAACAAGAGCGAACGGAACTTCCAGGTCACTTTCCAGTGACGGTCGCGAGGCTCCTGCCGAACCCATGGCTTCGGCGAAGCTAGGCCTCCTATAGGTCGCCGATCTTGTAGTCCTTGATCTTGTACAGCAGCGCGCGGTGGCTGATCTCCAAGAGTTCGGCCGCTCGCGTGCGGTTGCCTTTGGTCTTGGTCAGGGCCCGGCGGATCAAGATCTCTTCGATGGCCGCCACGGTCTTCTTGATGGACAGCTCGCCGGTGGCGAGCTGCACCTGCACCGGGTCTAGCGAGTCGCGCAGGCGCTCGGGCAGATCCTGGAGCTCCACCAAGTCCGAGTCGCAGAGCACCATGGCTCGCTCCACGGTGTTCTCGAGTTCGCGCACGTTGCCGGGCCACGAGTACTCCATGAGCACCTTGCGCGCTGCGGCGGCCACACCGCGAATCTGTGTGCCCAGGCGCGTGTTGTTCCGCTCGACGAAATGGTCGAGCAAGATGCCGATGTCCTCTTTGCGGTGCCGCAACGGAGGGATCATGATCGGCAGCACGTTGATGCGGTAGTACAAGTCTTCGCGGAACCGGCCGGCCTTGGCCTCGCTGGCCAGGTCTCGGTGCGTGGCCGTGATGATGCGCACGTCCACGCGAACGTCTTTGGTGTCGCCCAGGCGGCGAATGGTCTCTTCTTGCAAGGCCCGCAGGATTTTGACCTGCAGGTTCAGAGGGAGCTCGCCGATCTCGTCCAAGAACAGTGTGCCGCTGCTGGCCTCTTCGAACAGGCCCCGCCGGTCGACCGTGGCGTCGGTGAACGCGCCCTTCTTGTGCCCAAAGAGCTCGCTCTCGAGCAGGTTCTCGGGAATGGCGCCGCAGTTGATGGCCACAAATGGCTGGTTCTTGCGATTGGAGCGCGTGTGGATGGCCTTGGCCACGAGCTCTTTGCCCACGCCGCTCTCGCCCTGGATCAAGACCGTGGTCTTGTAGTCGGCGATCTTGGAGATGGTCTTGAAGATGTCGAGCATCTGCTGGCTCTTGGCCAGGATGGTCTCGTATTGGTTCTGCTCTTTGAGCTGCTCCTTGAGCGCGCGGTTCTCCCGGCGCAGGTTCTCGCGCTCTTCGGCCTTGCGCAGCACCATCACGATTTCGTCGGGCTTGAACGGCTTGCCCACGTAGTCGTAGGCACCTGCCTTCATGGCCTCGAGGGCCAAGTCCACGCTGCCGTAGGCGCTCATCACCACCACGACCGCGGGGTTCTGCTTGGCCTTGAGGGTGGCGAGCAGATCCAAGCCGCCCATGCGCGGCATGCGTACGTCGGTGATGATGAAGTCCGGCCCGAAGCCGTCGACCATGGCCAGCGCCTCTTCGCCGCCGGGCGCGACTTCCACCTCGTAGCCGTGTTTGCGCAGCAGCGTGCGCAGCACGAGGCGGATGTTCTCTTCGTCGTCCACCACCAGGACCCGGCGCATGTCGCTCACTCGTTCTTGCTCCAGCCGAAACGTTTATGCGTGCGTGCGCCAATGGAGCCGCGCGGCGTGCGCGCGGGTGGCTACGCAATCGTTGCGAGGTAAAACTTAGCACATCGAGCACCTGGGAACTCGCTCATGGGCCATCCACGTACTTTTTGCGTGGTGCCCGCGCCCGCGGTTAGGCTGCGTCCGTGGACACCGGTCTCGATCGATTGGGCAAAGAAGAGCAATTGCAGGCCATGTTGCGGGGCCAGCGTGTGGGGCTGCTTGCGCACCCTGCCAGCGTGGATCGCGAGCTGCGCCACATCAGCGTGGTGCTCCGCGAGCAGGGGATCGTGCCGAAGGTGATCTTTGGGCCCGAGCACGGCTACGGAGGCGAGGCCCAAGACATGATCGGTGTTGCCGACGCCAAAGACAAAAGCGGCGTTCCGGTGCGCAGCCTGTATGGCGAGAACGAGCGCGACTTGCGACCCCGCGACGAAGACCTGCAAGGCCTCGACGTGGTGCTCATGGACCTTCAAGACGTGGGCTCCCGCTACTACACCTTCGTGTGGACGTGCGTGCTCGTCATGCGCGATTGCCTGCGCGCTGGCGTACGCGTGATCGTGCTCGACCGGCCCAACCCCATTGGCGGCACAGTGCTCGAGGGGCGGCAGCTGGATCCAGCGTTCCGCTCGTTCGTGGGCCTCGAGCCCACTCCGGTACGCCATGGCCTGACGTTGGGAGAGCTGGTCGCGCACTACGCCGACGCGGCGGGGGCCCCCGTAGAAGCCGTGCGCATCGTGTCCGTGCATGGTTGGGCGCGGCACGAGCATGCGCCATCTTGGGATCGACCCTTCGTGACCACGAGCCCCAACATGCCCAGCTACGACACGGCGCTCGTGTACCCCGGGGGCTGTCTGCTCGAAGGCACCAATCTCTCCGAAGGCCGGGGCACCACCAGGCCCTTCGAGATCTTCGGCGCCCCCTGGCTCGATGGCGAGCGCTTGGCCCGGGACCTCATGGGGCACCCGTCATCCAAGGGCTTTGTGGCGAGACCCCTCACGTTCTACCCGATGTTCCAGAAGCACCAGCGGTCCATGTGTGGCGGCGTGCAGATCCACGTGCGTGCGCCCAACGAGTTTCGTCCCTTTTATGTGTACCTTGCCGCCATCGGGCTTGCGCACGCGCAGGCAAAAGACGCCTTCCGCTTCCGCACGGAGCGCTACGAGTTCATCGATCACATTCCGGCCATGGACCTGCTGACGGGCAACGCGTGGGCCCGGGAGCGAATGCTCGCCGGTGACGACCCCTTCAGCATTGCCGAGGCTGTGGCCGCCGTCGGGCCCAAAGAAGCCGAGCTGTGGTCGAGCGCGCAAGCCAGCGCGCAACGAAGAAGCGCGTAGCAGGCACCCGGGCGGCCACGTTATGTGGTAGTCTCCCGTGCCGTGCAGCCGCAAGAAAGCGCCCTCATCGGCCGCAGCATCGCGGGCAAGTACGTCGTCGAGGCGTTCTTGGGCGGCGGTGCCATGGGGGCCGTCTACCGCGCCAAGCAGACGGCCCTCGACAAGACCGTGGCCATCAAGGTCATGCACCGGGAGCTGGCGCAAGAGGGCAGCTACGCCGCGCGCTTCCATCGCGAGGCCCGGGCCGCATCCCGGCTGGACCATCCCAACTCGCTTCGCGTCATGGACTTTGGCCAGGAGCCCGACGGGCTCTTGTACATCGCCATGGAGTACGTCGAGGGCCGGGACCTGTACACCCTCATGCGCGAGGATTGGCCGCTATCCGACGCGCGCATCATCGATATTTTGTCGCAGGCGCTGGGCGCCCTGGCCACGGCACACGAGATGGGGGTTGTTCATCGGGACCTCAAGCCCGAGAACATCATGGTGCAAAGGGGCAAAAGCGATGACGGCCACAAGGTCGACGTCGTCAAGGTCTGCGACTTCGGCATCGCCAAGATCAACGAAGAAGGGGAGGGCGACAAGGCCGGCGGTCGCAAGCTCACCACCCAGGGTGTCGTCATCGGCACGCCAGAGTACATGTCACCAGAGCAGGCCCGGGGCGAGAAGCTCGACGCCCGGAGCGACATCTACTCCATGGGTGTCATCCTCTATCACCTCATCACGGGCCGCGTGCCGTTCGAGGCGGACACGGCGCTCGCGACGGTGCTCAAACATGTCACCGAGGCGCCGCCGGCGCCGTCGAGCTTGTTTGCAGGGGTCAACCCGCGCCTCGAGGCCATCGCCCTCAAGGCCATCGAAAAGCAGCGCGACAGTCGCTTCCAAGATTGCCGCGCAATGCGCGCGGATCTGAAATCCGCACTCGACGCCGCGCGTCCCACGTTCGAAGGTCGCGTCCCGGCATTTCTGCCGCGCGCCTCGGGGCAAACAGATGCCCACGCGCAGACCCTGGCCGACACGTCGCAGCCACCGGGCCACGTGCCTCCGCCGGCCATGGTGCCCCCCGTGCAGACCCGCAACGCCGAGCTCACCCCGCATGGCGCCGCGCCTGCGCGCGCCAGCACCCCGCCGCAATACAGCGTGCCTCCGCCGGCCAAGCGCCCCTTGTCCACCAGCATGGTTGTGGCCGGCATGGCGGTGGTGGCGGTGGTCGGGCTGTTCGCACGGCAGTCTTACTACCGCCTCCAGCGCAGCGCCGAACGCCTCGAGCGCGCCGAGCGCACGAGCAACACCGTGGCGGACCCGCCGCCCGTGAGCACCGCACCAGGCCCCTCGGCCACGCCCTTGTTCACCGTGACCACGCCTACGGCCACCGCCGTGGTCGAGCTGCGCAAGAACAACGTGAACGTCACGCTGCGCACGCCGTCCTCGGCCCACGCGCCCAGCGCAAACGCGCCCGCCGTGGCAC
This sequence comes from Polyangiaceae bacterium, assembly GCA_044358965.1. GTDB lineage: Bacteria > Myxococcota_A > Polyangia > Polyangiales > Polyangiaceae > SXNL01. The sequence goes on along the minus strand of JBIKNA010000182.1, from coordinate 7,710 downwards.
CCGAAATTCCGCCCGCGCCTCCGCCCGCGCCCACGCCCTCTGCCGTGCCGTCCGCAGCGGTCCCCGCACCCACGGCCACGGTGCCCATCGTCCCGGCGCCGCCCCCGTTCAGCGCCGACGCGTGCGACATCCAAGTGGGCCCCGTTCGAGCCAACGGCAGCGTCAATGCGGCCAATCTCTCGTGGTCCACGAGCGATGTGCGCAAATGTGTGTATAATGCACTAAAGGCGCGGGGTACCGCGTACAATGGCAGCGTCAGCGTTCGGTACCTGTTTAGCGACCAAGGCGCCTTCGAGCGTGCGGTGCCCGACGCCGCTGGACTACCCCAGGCCAGCACCTGCCTGGGCAACCTGCAGGGCAAGCTCCGAACCGCCACGGGAGACATCACCGGCGCCCCCGCGTTCACTGTGGGGGTCAACGTTGCCTGCAAGTGAGGGCCGAAGGGGGTTGCGTGTCGTCGTCGTCATGGCCGCCAGCGTGGGGTTGATCGGGACTCTGTCGTGTTCGGCGCTCGATGCCAAGGTCGGCGACCGGACCCCCGGCTGTTCCGACACCGATAGTGATCCGACCAAGAGCGTGAGTTTCAAGAACGACCTGCGGCCCCTCATGAACGGTGCTGTGGCTGGCACCAAAGGTTGCGCCAACTGCCACTACCAAAGTCAGGGTACGCGCCAGGGGCTCGAACAAGTGGGGCTCAACCTCGAAACCCTCGGCACCATGCGCAAAGGGGGCGTCAACACCGCAGGCAACGTGATTGTGCCCAAGAGCCCCTGCAACAGCTTCGTCGTCCAAAAGCTCCAGGGCACGGCGCCCATAGGGGCGCAGATGCCCAAAGACGGACCGTATTGGGGGCCCCGAGAGGTGCAGCTCATGATCGACTGGATTGCCGAAGGCGCAGTGGGGGGTGACGACGAATGAAGTCGCCGCTGCTCTTTGCCTGCTGCTCTGCGCTAGCCATTGCCCTGGCCCTTGTGGCCTGCGGACCACGGCATGTCGATGCGCTGGACCCGGCGAGCCTGCCCGAGAACATTCGGGCCGACTACGCCGTGTTCGCGTCGCGCTGCTCCAAGTGCCACGCCCTGGCCCGACCGCTCAACGCCGGCATCACCGACGACGAGCAATGGCGCCTCTACGTCAACCGCATGCGACGCCAGCCCGGCAGCGGCATCACCATGGACGACCAAGTGGCGGTGCTGCGTTTCTTGGAGCACTACGCGCGCGGGTTGCGCGACAAAAAGCGTGGCAATGACTCCGGTCGCGCGGTGGCTGCCAGCGCGGTGTCCGTTTCACCGCCGCCATCGGATATGCCGTCAGCGATGCCTGGGCCTCCGCCGCTCGACGGAGGAGCAGACTGATGCGCCGCCATGCCTTGTTGTTGTTTGTGACGATGTTCGCCGCGTGCCTCGCATGGCTTGCGGCGCCGGCGCCGGCACGGGCCCTCGAACGCAACTTCGTTGGCTCCGCGCAGATCGACTACCACGCCGTGCCATTGCACAAAGGCGGCCGCACGTTCCCGCAGGCCTTCGATGGCTTCACCATGGAGTTCGCCGGCAAGCTCGCCGTCGATTTTTCCGATCGCTTGTCGGCCAACATGAAGCTCTGCTTTGGCTGCCATGGAATCGAAGCCGACATGATGTACTTCGACTACCGCGTGGCCGACGAGCTCAACGTTCGGGTGGGGCGCTTCTCGCCGTCGTTTGGTGCCTTCAACCTGCGGCACGATCCTGCGAACCATCGGCTTGCCAGCAAGCCACTCCCATACGACATGGGCCGCATGTTGCGCATGCGCGAGTGGAACTTGGGCGTCTTGCCGAGCCCATTCCCCGACAACGGCATCGAGGTCAACGGAACCCATTGGCTTGGCGACGACATGCAGTTCGACTACGCGGCGTACGCCGTCAGTGGCTTCAAGGGCGACGCTGGAGGCACGGACCTGGACTTCCGACTCTCGCGCAGTCCGCAAAACTACTACGTCGACAACAATGCGCGCCCCACCGCGGGCGGCCGCGCGGGAGTCTTGCTCAAGTTGGGCGACGCCAGCGATGTGGCCTTGGGGGTCAGCGCCATGGCCGGCACCTGGGACCCGGACAACCGCTTCACGTATGTCATCGCTGGGGCCGACCTCACCTTGCGCCTGTCCAAGACAACGATCCGCGCCGAGGTGTTGGCGCGTCGGCAACAGTTCGGGACGGCGGAGCCGCTGCGCTTCAAGTACCTGCCGAGCTCGACGCAAGGCGACTTCTTTCTGAAGAGCGGGTTTTATGCAGAGATCGAGCAAGCCGTGACGCCAGAGCTCGACCTCATCGGCCGCTTCGACGGGCTTGCGCGCGATGGCAACGTCGAGCGCGACAGCACCCTGTCGAGCAAGAGCACGGCGCTCCGCGAGACCCTTGGGCTTGCCTATGCCCTAGACCGTGGCATCCGCCTCAAGGGCTCCACGGAGCTGTGGCAGTTCAGCGACGCCGATGCCACCGGACGCCAACTGGAGCTTGGCTTTCACTTCGGCGCCGTCGGTACCTACTGAGCCTCTCTCTGCTTTGCCCGTGGGCGCGCTGTTACTTGCGCGGCGCGAGGTCTTCGGCCAGGTAGCTCAAGATCACCTCGTCGAGCGACTTGTCGCTGACGAGGCCTTCGCCAAAAGCGCTCGGGGGCTCTTTGGGCCGGGTCTGCCCGAAGATGGACGCCGGCCGGGCTGGGGCGTAGCGCGATCGCATGGCCGGAGATACGGAGGCCGGGCGCGGCGATGGGACCTGCGCCATGGGAGGCGCAGGAGATGGCGCGAGGGCCGGGGGTGCCACAGACGGCGCGCGCGGCGGCGTGGCGGGCGGCAAGACCGAGGGCGTTCGGGGCGCAGGAGCTGGTGTCGAGCCCAGGTCTGCTGGCAACTCGGGCGTGGTGGGGGCATCGGGGATGCTCTCTGCCTTGTCGAGCGCGGCGGCCGCACGCTCTACGGCGGAGACGTCTGTTTGCAGCGTGTCGCCGGCGTTCTCTTCGGCCGGAGCGTTGGGTTGGGCGATGGTGGCCGGCGCCTCTTCGGACTTGGGCGCGATGGCGTCGAGCGCAGCCGCCAGACTTGGGGTGGTGTGCGGCGGTGGTGGCACCACGGCTACGGCGATCTGGATGCGGTCGGCGGTGGGGCCCGCTTCTGGTGCTGCGGATGGCGCTGCAGATTTGGCTGCTGCGGGGATGGAGCCCGTGCCGGCGGGCGCCTGACTTTTGCGCCCGGTGCGGCCCAGCTGCTCGTCGACGAGATGATCGAACTGGCCATCGCGCAGGGCCATGAACATGGCCTTGTGCTGCTCTTTCATCATCTGCTTCACGGTCTCGACCATGGCATCTGTGCCGATGTGCTCGGCGTAGCTGGTCTTGACGCTCTTCAGGATGCGTCCGCCGTCCATGAAGAGGTGCGTGATGATGTGCGGGTGCTTGATGCCCGAGTCTTCCGTCTGGATATGGAAGGTCCGCGCTTTGTGCCTGACGTTGTTGTTGAAGCCCAGCAGTGGCGAGTTCGGAGGCTTGGCCATCGGTAGTGTCTCGCGAGCACCTGCAGGCAACTCGCCGCGCGCTTGTCGCGCGGCGCCACCCTCAGTTCCCAAGACTACCAGCAGCCGGGAGCGACTGTCACCCGGCGAAGGCCAGGCAAGACTCTCGGAGCGTCCGGATCTGTTGGACCTGTAGGAGTACAGACGCAGCAGGCACCTCGAGCGTGGTGCCCTGGACGGTGCCGGCGGGCGAAAGGGGGATCTGGTGCGCGGCCGCCAGGGCCTCGAGGGCTTCGCGTTTCGCGGGCGATACACTGAGCACCACCCGCGTGGGGGCCTCGCCAAACAGAAAGGCCGTGCGCTCTTGGGGGTTGGAAGGCACCGGGAGATCGAGCCGCGCGCCCAGGTCTTGGGTGCCGGCAGGCGCCGTGCTGGTGCACTCGGCCAACGCTACGAGCAGGCCGCCATCGGCCACGTCGTGGGCGCTCTGGAGCATGGTCGCGCGGGCCGCGGCCAGCAAGAAGCGCTGCAACCGGACCTCGGCATCCAGGTCGATGCGTGGTGCGGGGCCCCCAACGGAGCCCGTGCGCTGCACCCACAGTTCGGAGCCCCCGAGCCCCTCGCCCGCCGACACGGCGAACTGCCCGGCCAAGAACACCAAGTCTCCCTCGGCCTTGAACCACTGGGTCACGATATGTGACGGGTCCTTGATGAGCCCCACGGCCGCCACCGTTGGCGTGGGCAGAATGGGGCGCTTGCCCTCGGGCACAGTGGTTTCGTTGTACAAGCTCACGTTGCCACCGACGATGGGTACCTGCAGCGCGTTGCACGCGGCGGCAAGGCCGTCGATGGCCCGGGCGAGCTGGTCCATGATCTCCGGGCGCTCGGGGTTGGCAAAGTTGAGGCAATCCGTGATGCCGATGGGCTCTGCGCCGCTGACCGCCAGGTTGCGACACACCTCGGCGATGGCCATCTTGGCGCCCTCTTCCGGGGCGAGCTGCACGAAGCGGGCGTTGCAGTCCACGGCGAACGCCAGGTGCTTCCAGACAATGGTGCCGTCTTTCTCGCAGGGGACACGCACCACCGCGGCGTCGGAACCCGGACGCACCATGGTGCCACCCCGCACGATGTGATCGTACTGCCGCACGATCCACTGCCGCGAGCCCACGTTGGGGCTCCCCAGCAGCTTCGACAGGTCCGCTTGCGCGTCCGTCGAAATCACCAGCGACAGGTCGGCGGCTGCGGGGGCCGGGGCGCGGCTGCGGGGGCGGTCGTAGACCGGGGCATCGTCCGTGAGCAGCGGAGTGGGAAGGTCACACACGACAACCGGCGCTCGTGGCACCGGCTTGTCGCTGAGCGGGTCGTAGCCGGGCGTTGCCTTGACCACCCAGCGTCCGCTGTTGGTGACCACGCCGATGACCGAGGCAGACAGCTCCCACTTGTTGCAGATGGCGAGTACTTGCTGCTCGCAGCCCGGCTTGGCCACCAAGAGCATGCGCTCTTGAGACTCGCTGAGCAGGATCTCGTAGGGAGTCATGTTCTTGGCACGCCGCGGCACGAGGTCCAGGTCGAGCTCGATGCCGTTCTTGGCGCGCCCGGCCATCTCGACGCTGGACGAGGTGAGCCCGGCGGCACCCATGTCTTGGATGCCTTCGAGCACGTCGGCCGCGAAGAGCTCGAGGCATGCCTCGAGCAGCAGCTTGCCCATGAAGGGATCGCCCACCTGCATGGTCGAGCGCTCGCCCTTCTTGATGCTGGCGGCGGACGCAAGCTCGCCCTCGCGACCCTCTTTGGTCTCGCCGAACTCGTCGGACGCCATGGTGGCGCCGTGGATGCCGTCGCGGCCCGTCTTGGCGCCGATGTACAGGATGCTGTTGCCGATGCCCGTGGCGCGACCGTAGAAAATACGGTCGGCGCGGGCCACACCACAGGTGAAGGCGTTGACCAAGATGTTGGTGTCGTAGGCGGCGTCGAACTGGACCTCGCCGCCCACGGTGGGTACGCCGATGCAGTTGCCGTAGCCGCCGATGCCGGCGACCACGCCGCGGAGCAGCTCTGGCGTGCGCGGGTGCTCTGGCCGGCCAAAGCGCAGCGAGTTGAGGCTGGCGATGGGACGTGCGCCCATGGTGAACACGTCGCGCAGAATGCCCCCGACCCCGGTGGCCGCGCCCTGGTGCGGCTCGATGAAGCTTGGGTGGTTGTGCGACTCCATCTTGAAGACCGCCGCAAAGCCGTCGTCGATGTCGACCACCCCGGCGTTCTCGCCCGGCCCTTGGATGACCCGGGGCCCTTTGGTGGGCAAGCGTCGCAGGTGCAGCCGCGATGACTTGTAGGAGCAGTGCTCGCTCCACATGACGCTGAAGACGCCGAGCTCGGTGTACGTTGGCGCACGCCCCAGACCGGCCTCGATGCGCGCGTACTCTTCGTCGCTGACCTTGTGCTCTTTGAGAACGGCGGGGGACAGCGAACGGTCGGACGGGAAGGGAGCGGGCGCGGCCATGTCCAACCCTTCTAAGACAGAACGATCCGACTAGGAAGAAGCTCCTTCGGCCCTGCGGCTAAAGGGGATGTCGGGCTCGACGAATACCCAGCGGACGTCTGGCCGGGCGGCGCGCAGGCGCTCTTCGTAGGCATTGATGGTGTGGCAGGCGTCGTCGATGCTGATGCCGGACTCGAAGGCCACCTTGATGGACACCATGACCTGCCCCGGCCCTTGCTGCACAGTGACCACGTTGAGCACCCGCTCGAAGTGTTTGGTGTTGGCGGCAAGCTCCCGGACACTGGCTTCGATCTCCGGGTCGCCGGCCTCGCCCAACAGAAGGCTCATGACCTTTTGTGCAAGGAAGATGGCGACGCCGATGAGCACCAGGCCGATGCAGAAGCTGCCAACACCGTCCCAGTAGCCCTCGCCCGTCTTCCACGCGAGCAGCAAAGAGATGAGCGCCAAGATGAGCCCCAGCACCGCTGCGCTGTTCTCGCCGAAGACGACGATGAGGTCCGAGTCTTTGGTGGCGTTGAGGTACCGGAAGAAGGGCACCTTGCCGCGGCGCTTGTTGAGCTCTTTGATGTTGGAGATGGTGGCGCCGCCCTCGAGCAGCAGCGACACGAACAGCACGATGAGGCCCACCCACACGTGCTCTACCTTCTCGGGCTCGCGGATCTTGTGGATGCCCTCGTAGACCGAGAACACGCCGCCGCCAGCGAACAGCATGAGTGCGACCAAGAACGACCAGAAGTAGACCGCGCGGCCGTAGCCCAGGGGGTGAGACGCATCGGGCGGTCGTCGCGCTTGGCGCACACCGATGAGCAGCAAGATCTGATTGCCGCAGTCGGAGAACGAGTGAAGCGCCTCGGCGAGCATGGCGCCGGACTTGGTGAAGAACGCAGCCACGGCCTTGGTGGCGGCAATGATGAGATTGACCGCCAGCGATTGGAGGATGTGTGCGGTGCTGTGCTCTTCGTCGTGACCCATCGGTACGGCGCGAACATACATCGAAACGGGCGCGGCCTGGCCCCGAACTCCTATGTAGGTGGCATCGCTCGCGATTTATTTCTGCAGGGCGTGTAACCGTTTCGAGGCCGGCGCGTATTATCTGCCAGGAAAGGACATTGAACATCTTGCGACCCAACTTCTCCCCTGAGTTCATCTTCGGCGCGCTCGCGTCGGCCATTGTCATGACTGGTTGCGCTGGCGCCGAGCCCGCCCCCAAAGCTCCCGTACAGGCCACCGAGGTGCAGCCTGCAGCCGCCCCCCACGCCGGACAGGCCTCGTGTTCCGCGGGCTCGTGCGGCGCCGGCAAAAAGGAGGACAAGGCCTCTACCGAAGCGCCCAAGGCGGCCGATGCCGCAAAGCCCGCCGACGCCAGCATGGGTGGCGCGTCTGCCCCTGCTCCCAACGCGGCGGCGCCAGCGGCTCCTGCGGCACAGCCTGCGGCCGCGGCGACGCCCGCCAAGGCGCCGAGCAAGGCCGCCGGTACCGTTGCCCCCAAGAAGCCGGCCACCGGTGGTCAGGCCGCTTGCGGTGCAGGCACCTGCTCCGCCAAGAAGTAAGCCGCGCCGATGGTCTTCGTTGATCCCCGGGGCCTTTGCGGGCTACCGGGGATTCGCCTTTTGTCATGATCGAAGCCGAGCCTCTCGCCGTCGCCGCCGCCGACGCCATGGTGCCGACACTGCTCTACGCCGCAGCGAGACCCAGGGCCCGCCTGGTGCTTGCCCACGGGGCCGGTGC
>JBIKNA010000582.1:0-4093 GCA_044358965.1 Polyangiaceae bacterium | reverse complement strand
CGGGCAACGGGCGCGTTCTACGACATCGCGGCCAACCTCACGTTTGTCCGGGCCATCTTCGACGACACCAAGCTCGTGATCCCCTACGCGCCGGGGGTCATCGCGCGGCTCGACGGCGCGCTGTTTGGAAGCCTGCCCATCGCGGTAGCCGGGCGGCGCCTGTCCGCGTCGCTGGGCACCGGCCTTTCGTTCATTGGTTCGCGGCCCCTGCCGCTGGGCGAGACCTCACAGACCCAGCTTCTGCTCGATGCCGGAGCCCAACTCCGCTACCGGGAGATCACCCTGGGTCTAATGGGCACCAACCTGCTTGGGCGCCAGTACCGCATGGGCGAATACAACTACGTCTCGGACTTTCGCAGTCAGGCGTACCCAACGCTGGTGGCGTCCAGGCACTTCAGCGCCGGTGAGCCTACGGCTGTTTACGCGACGCTCGCCGTCACCCTAGGCGGGGCAGATCAGGAGTCACAACCATGAAGCGGCTTGTCGTCGTGCTCGGGTCGTTCTTGGCCACACTTGCGCTCACGGTGCCCAGCGGGTGCGCCGGAGCCACGGACCGAACCAAGTTCTCCTTCGAGGCGCGGGCCGGAGGTGCGGCTACGGGGCTTTCGCAAGCAGACTTCACCTTCACCAACGAGCGCAACTGGACCATCACGTTGCGCAAGGCCAACGTCACCTTGGGACCGGTGTACCTGAACACCGTTGCGCCCTTGGTCGACTCGCCGACGGGTTTTCTGGGGCACTTCGTGCGCTCGGCGCACGCTGACGGCGGCGATCATCTTGGCGGAGGTCGCATCGTTGGCGAGGTGCTCTCGCAGATCACTTTCAATGCCCTATCGAGCGAACTCGCGCCATTTCCGTTGCTGGGCACCACCACGGACGAACCCGTTCGCACAACCGACGTGTGGCTCTACCCTGCCCCCGGCGTCTCGGCCGACACGACCAAGATCGACACGGTGACACTGGACGTTGCGGGCGTGGCGCGGCGTGGCGACCAAGAGCTGCGCTTTCGTGGAGCGCTCATTCTCAACGATGCGTGGCTACCCGATGCGACCGCCGGGCAGCGCGGAACCACATCCATTGCGCTCTTGCGACGCGTTCGCGGGATCCCCTCGGCCTTTACCCCAGAGAATGGCGGCTCCCTCGAGTTGCGCTTCGACGTGCGCGCCCCCTTTCGCGGCGCCGACTTTAGCAACCTGGAGACGAGCCCCAGCGATCGCGACGGCGTGAAGCTCCTGGTGCAGAGCAAGTCCGGCAAGAACACCACGGACCAGATCATGACCAACCTGTTCCAGGGCGTCCGCGCAACGACAGGCACCTATTCCGTGCGCTGGGCTTCCCCCGCGACGGGCAACCAGTTTTCGACCAACCATCCATAGCGCCTGAAGGAGTTCTTTATGAATCGCACTTTGTTGACCGCGTCTTTCTTGTCACTCGTTGCCCTGGCTCCGATCATGGCCTGCTCGTCCGAGTCCACCACGCCCAGCGTGACCCCCAACGCCGACGGTGGCGCGGGCGACGGTGCCACGCCCACTCCCGCGGATCCGGGCAAAGGCGGATTTCTGATCACGGCGTCCGGCGAGGACCTCGCCAGCGTGGGCTATGACTGGACCACCAGCTCTCTGGCCGACGGTGATCCGCCGGCATTCGTCGATGGCTGGGAGGTGCGCTTCCAGCACGTGATCGTGACGCTCGACAACATCAAGCTCAGCGCCGACCCCGACAAAGACCCGGGCTCGCCAGACAACGTGGGGGCCACCGTCGCCGAGTACAAGGGTGCCGTGGCCGTGGACCTGGCCATCGGCGGCAAAGAAGTGGGCAAGAGCGGCTCGCCAGACGAGAAGGCCATCGCCATCACCTCGTTTGCAACGCAGGCCGACGGCAAGCCATTCGATCCCAGCAAGCGCTACGCCTTTAGCTACGACACCGTGCCGGCTTCCGAGAGCGCCAAGGCAATCAACCTCGATGCCGTGGGCGTGGAGCTATACAAAGAGGCCAAGGCCAAGGGCTACGCCATGGTGTTCCAGGGTGAGGCAACCTACAAGGGGCCCGCGGGTGACGGCGTGTTCGCGAAGATGCCCGCCAAGGTGAAGTTCAACTTCGGCTTCAAGAACGCCTCTTCGTACATCAACTGCCAAAACGCCGACCTGCAGAAAGTGGGCGACGAGTTCCCCCGGGGCATCCAGCCCGACGCCAACAAGGCCGTCACGGCGCAAATCACCATCCATACCGACCACGGATTCTGGAACAAGCTCAACGTCGAGGGCACCCCTATGCACTTCGACCCCATCGCCGCCAACTCGTCGACTTACGGCACCGCCGGCAGCGAGGCCACGGTGACCATCACGGATCTCGAGTCTGTCGACATCACGGGCTTCAAGACCAAGTCCGGCGACGTCTTGCCGGCCCGCAGCCTCGTGCCCGACTACACGGCCCCGGCGGGACAGCTCAAGTTCGACGCCAACGGCACCAGCTTCTCCAAGGCCAACAGCTTTGCGGCTTTTCTCTCGTACTCTGCCGCGTCTGGTGGACACCTCAACGCCGATGGCGAGTGCGAAGTGAAGAACAACTTCACGCCGTGAGTCAGATGCCGGGCGTCCCCGTTTCGCGACCGGGACGCTCACGACACCGCAGCCTGCGACGGATTGTCGCAGGTGGCCGAAGCAGCTCGCGGCCTGGGCGAGTCGTGCGCTAGAGGGCGATGCCATGGTGGCGCGTCCAATCGCTCGACTCTTGTTACCGCTGCTCAGCGCTGTCGTCGGGGGCGCAATCGGGTGCGGAGCGTCGTCGTCCGCAGAGCCTGATCCGGTGGTCCCCGCGCCGGATGCGAGCGCCCAAACGGAAGCTGGCGTCGTCGATGGCGGCGCCAGCGACACGGAGACGGCCGATGCCGCCAAGGGGGGGCAGCTTGGCCCGTGCCCCGCGGCGCAGGAGGGGCTCATAAGCCTCGACGAGGCGCCCCTTGGGCTCGTCACGGACGAGACGCACGTGTACTGGATCTCCTCGCGGCTTGAGGGCGCCGGCGCGGTGCAGGAGGTGCGACGCGCTCCCCTCGGGGGCGGCACCGTAGAGACGCTGCGCACCACGACCCGCGATCCCGCCACCCTGACCAAGGGCAACGGCAAGATCTATTGGATCGAGGGGGCAACTGGCGCCGCAAATGCTGAACTCTACGCGTGGGACGCACCTGGTGGCGCCAAGCCCATCGCGGTGTTCGCGGCGGCACTGGGCACCCCCGACACGTTCGTCCTCGGCATCGATCCGGACAACGCGTATGTGCTCTTCCAACAGTTCGGGGGTTCGGGTTTTGGCTACGTGCTGCGCGCCGTACCGTTGAACGGCGGTGCGACCGCCATCGTCACCAAGAACACACTCCCCTTTGGCAGCCGCGCTCGGGATCTCGTTGTTGGCGGGCCAGACGTATTCTGGGGCTTCACCGGCGGAATACTGCTCAGGGCCGATAAGACCGCGCGCAACGCAACCCCAAGCACCATCCTGAACGACGCGAGCGGGCTCGACGCGTGGACCGTTCGGACAGATGACGTCGTGTTCGGCCAAAATGGAGTTATGCGGCGCGTGCCGCGCACTGGCGGCTCCCCGAGCGACGAGTTTCCGGGATCCGACGTGTACCGGACGGTGCTCGCCGTGGGCGATATGCTCATTTGGTCTACGCGGGACCAAGCGGGAGCCGAGCAGCTTCGAGCTCGGCGACGGGATGGGTCCATCTGTGTCATCGCCACAGAGGACGTCAAGAGTGTCTTCGCGCTTACGGCAACCAATGACACGGCGTTCTTTGCCAATACGGCCACCAAAGCGGCCGGGGGCGCCGTACGCTGGGCGCGACTTCCAAAGTAGGCTCCGGCGTCAGCCGTCGAACTGCGCAAGATCAGCGTCGATGCGAGCATCCAGCTCGTCACGGGGTGCGGCCTTGTCCAACACCAGATGCTCGCCAGCGGGGGGACGTAGCCACCGGCGAAACAGCAACGCCAGCCCCAGCGCAATGCCCAAGGCGGAGAGACTGAGCACGAGCCCCATGGCGCGCGTGGAGGACTCGGTCCGGGCGGCAATGACCTTTTCTCCATAGCGCGCCACAAAG
>JBIKNA010000010.1:0-43137 GCA_044358965.1 Polyangiaceae bacterium | reverse complement strand
CAAGGGCCCCGATACTATTTAAGTCGCATCGCTTCGGCGACAGTGTCGCGTAACCGATCGGAATTGCTGTGTTCTAAAGATCACGCCGATGACCGAGCACGATTCGACTACAGACGCCGGGCGCCATTTGGGCTTGGGACCCAAATGCAGGAGGCGGGGCCCCAGCGGCAATGCCTCTGGGGCGGAGGACAGCGTCCTCCGATAACAAAGGAAGCTAAATCGCTGAGCTTGATCGAAGATCATGCTCGCTGATCTAGCTGCGCCGCATGCTCACGTTCATGAGCAGGCCAATGCCGATCATGATGGTGAGCACGCTGGAGCCGCCGGCCGAGAACAGCGGCAACGTCACGCCAACGACCGGCAGGATGCCGACGACCATGCCGAGATTGAAGAACGCGTGCCAGAAGATGAGCGCGCCCACGCCCACGGCGATGACCGCACCGAAGCGGTCACGAGAGCTCTGGGCGATGCGCAAGGACCACAGCACCAAGAAGCCATAGAGCCCCACGAGCACCGCGCAGCCCAGGAAGCCCCAGTCTTCGGCGAACACCGCGAAAGGGAAGTCCGAGTGCTGGTCGGGCAAGAACAGGTACTGGTTCTGCGAGCCCCGCATGAAGCCTTGCCCCGTGAATTGCCCATGTCCGATGGCCACGCGGGCATGGTGGGCGTGCCAACCGGACCCCAAGATGTTGGCATCGGGGTTCAAGAAGTCGGTGACGCGCTTCTTTTGGTAGTCCTTGAGGACGTAGTTCCAGACGATGGGCGACAGCACCGACGAGACCACCGCCAAGGTGAGCAGGCTCTGCCAGCGGATCTTGGTGAGTAGGCAAATGGTGCTGAAAATGAGCCCCAGAATGAGCGCGGTGCCCAGGTCGGGCTGCTTCAGCACCAAGAGCGTGGGCACGCCGGCAATGATCGCCGGCACCAGCAGATCGGACAGGCCTCGGCCTTCGCTCCGCGGATCGTCGTGGAGATACTTGGCCAGCGCCACAATCAGGAACAGCTTCATGAACTCGCTGGGCTGAAAGCTGAAGCTGCCAATGTAGATCCAGCGAGAGCTACCCCGGATGTCGCGCCCCAGCACGAACACCATGAGCAGCAAGATCACGCCGACGCCGTACACCACGTAGCCCGCGCGCTCGAAGTGCCGGTAGTCCACCGCGGCCACAACGGTGGCCATGATGCCGCCCAACACGAGCCAGTACACCTGCTGGATGTACATGTCGTAGAGCCCAGCCTTGGCCACGCTGGTTGCGGAGTACAAGTTGACGACGCCCACGACGGCGAGCAGGGACGCCGTGATGAACAGCACCCAGTCGAAGCCCCCGCGAGCTCGGGGGAGCAGGCCGCGCCGTGCTCCCTCGGTCATGGGTCTTTGGTTCCCTTGGGCTTGTTGTTGGGCGCATCGCCCTTCTTTTTGGTGCCTTGGGTGGCGCCGGCCTCGCGCTGGGCCTCGAGCCGCTTGTACTCGCGCACCACTTGCATGGCCACCGGCGCGGCCTGCGTGGGGCCGGAACCGCCATGCTCGACCAACACCACCACGGCGATCTCGGGGCTCTTGGCCGGGGCATAGGCCGCGAACCAGGCGTGGTCACGTGCGTAGTACCAGGCTTGTTTGGGGTCGTCGTTGGGGTTGCCCACGTAGCCTGTTTGCGCGGTGCCGGTCTTGCCGGCGACGTCGAGCGATCCATCGCGCACGGGGTATGCCGTACCCGTGGGATCGTTGACCACGGCCAGGAGTGCGTCTTGGATGCGCGCCAGGTTCTCTTTGCCGACCTTGGCCTTTTGCCGCACCCGCGGCGGGAACTCTTGCAGCACGGTGCCATCGCTGGACTCGATGGCGCGAACGAGCTGCGGCGCGTGGATGGTGCCGCCGTTGGCGATGCCCGCGTAGGCCAGCGCCAGCTGCAAAGGTGTGACGGTGGTGGCCCCCTGACCGATGCTGGTGTTGAGGGTGAAACCGATGCGGAACTGCCCCTTGTATCGCAGGGCGTACCAGCCGCGGCTGGGGATGCGCCCAGGTGATTCCGGGTTGATGCCGAGGCCCGTTTTGGCGCCCAGGCCGAACTCTGTGGCGATGCGGGCGATGCGGTCCATGCCGACGGTTTCGGCGAGCTTGAAGAAGTAGATGTTGCAGCTCTCGCCGATGGCCGAGCGCATGTTGACCATGCCGTGCACGTGGGTGCAGTGGAACACGCGACGACCAAAGGACAGGTACCCGTCGCACCGCTCGCGGTCTTCGGGGTTGAGCATGCGGTCTTCGAGGGCGGCGAGCGCCGAGAACGGCTTGAAGGTAGACCCCGGCTGAAACGCGCCGCTCATGGTCTTGTCGAGGATGGGCCGCAAGGGGTCTGCATAGAGCCGGTTGAACGTCTCTCGGATGCGCTCGCGGCCCCCGGCGCCAGACAAGTCATTGGGGTCGAAGTCGGGCTTGGAGTACAGCGCCAGCAGCCGACCGGTCTTGACCTCGACGACGACCACTGCGCCAGACAGGTGCGGGCGCATGGCCTTCTCGATGGACGCCGTGAGCTCGGCATCGATGGTGAGCCGCAGATCGCGCCCGGGGATCGGGTCTTGCCGGGGCGGTTGGTCGAGCAAACTGTCGGCCTCGGGACCCGTGCGACGCCGGCCGTGTGCGTCGACAACCCGTTTTTCCCAGCCCCGCTGCCCGCGAAGGTAGCTCTCCCAGGTGCGCTCGATGCCCGTGGCGCCCAAGGAGTCCGTGGCTTCGTACGAGAGCGGGTTGACCTTCTGTCGCTCTTCGAGGGACATGGTCTCGTAGCCGGGGGGGCGGTACTTGGCCAAGGTCTCCGCGTCGACCTCGGCCACGTAGCCCAGCATGTGTCCGCTCAGGTTCTTGTAGCCGTAGAACCGCACGGGGATCTGCACCACGTCGGCCCCGGTGAGCTCGGACTCGTGCTGCTTGAGCTCGGAGACGATGTCCCGCGGCACGTCTTCGCGGACCAGCACCCGGTGCCAACATGGCGACTTGTCGTCGTCGGTTTGGCAGCTGTTCCGCACGCGATCGGCGAGCTTGCGTTTCTCTTCGGGGTTGAGCCGCAGCACCTCGGCCACGCGGTCGAAGGTGTCGCGTCCGGGCTCGCGGCGTCGGTTGCGGACGGGGCGGGCGCTGGGCATGACCCGGCCGGGGATGATGTACACATTGTACGACGGGCGGCTGGAGGCCAGGACCTTGCCCTTGGCGTCGCGCACCACGCCGCGGGTGGTGGGGATGCTGACCTTGCGAATGATGTTTTCGTGGGCGATCTGCGCGTAGTCCGTGCCTTGGACGATTTGCAGCTGGCAGAGGCGAATGATGACCGCCAAGAAGCCTAGGAAGGCGAAGAGCGACAGCCATCGGTAGCGCTTGCGAAACTCGCCGGCGCCCTCGCGGGGCGCGAGAATGCCGCTCATGTGGCGCCTCCTTGGGGACCGCGGGCCACCGGCACCGTGGCTCCGTGCAGCCGACGGGCCAGCCGGAACACGAGCGGAGACACCAGCGCCGTGGCCAACGCATGCGGCAACGAGAGCGGGTACAGGGCCTTGGGAACCCACGTGTCGCGACCGAAGATGGCGAGCAGCACCAAAATGATGATGCTCTCCGTGAGCGAGAACCCGGTCACCAAGAGGACTTGCATCCACGTGGCCTGCGCGGCCAAGCGCACGCCGAGCGAACGCGCGAGAACGAACAGAAGCACAAACGTGAACGTATAGAGACCCACGGGCGTTGCGCCGAGCACATCGCTCACGTACCCGAGGGCGAAGGCCACGCCCGCGCCGCGGGCCAACGAGTACTCTTGCACGCCCATGAACAGAATGAGGGGCAACACCAGTGACGGCACGAAGCCCGCCACGGACACGTCGCCCTGATGCAGGTGGAACACCTCGAGCACCGACGACAGGAGTGAAAAGAGCAGTCGAAGCAAGCGAAACAGGTTGGCTTGCACGAACAAGAGACCAATGCCTGCGGCGAGAAAAGCGGTGTGTCGCATGGCTCAGCGCCCCTTTGGCGCGGCGGGCTTCGCCGCCGCAGGGTCTTCGTCTCGCGGGGGCGTCACCAAAATGAGCACGTGTTCGAGGCGCGAGAAGTTGACCGTGGGCTGTGCCTCGACCTCTTGGCCGAGCTCGCGGCGTGTGACCTTGCTGACCCGCGCGACGGCGAGGCCTCGGGGGAACCACTTGCCTTTGCCGCTGGTTACCAGCAGATCCCCAAGCTCTACCTCGTCGCCGGGGGCCACCATCTCGATCTTGCAGGCGTACCGCGTAGGGTCGCCGGTGCCGCGCACCAGCGCCCGGGCCCCGGTGCGTGCGTCTTCGACGTCGAGCGCAAAGCCCGCATCGACGGCGAGCTGCACGTTGACGGCGTCGCCGGCCACGCTGACCACCGAGCCCACCACGCCATCGGGGGCCACCACCGGTAGGTGCGCGCGCACGTTTCGCGAGCCGCGGTCGAGCACCACGCGGGTGACTCGGAAAAACTCGTTGAAGTCTTTGGCTGTGACCTGCGCGCTGACGCTCTCGCCGCCGGTGGTCTCGCGCAGCTGGAGCAGCCTGCGAAGCTCGCGGTTCTCGGCCTCGCGTTGCTCGAGGCGACGGATGGACTCCCGAAGGCGCGCGTTCTCGAAGGTGAGGCGCTCGTTGTCGCCCTTGACGTCGACCAGGTAGAAGTAACTCTGCAGCAGGTTCGAGGTGCCTCGGGCCAGGTTGGCCGCGCCAAACTCGATGGGGGCACTGACACGCAAGACGCCGCGGTCGAGGGCGCTGACGTTCTCCGGGGCGCGCATGTTGGCCCGCAAGAAAAAGAACGGCACTGCCAGCAGCAGCAGCACGATAGCGATGTCACGGTAGCGCTTGAGGGGCGTCACTGCTTTTGCCCAATCCTTGCGTCCGCAACGGTTCGAATAGCGCCCTTGGGTTGCTGCCGCGCGACCGCAGGAAGCGGCCTTGCTGCTGGCAGTCGAGGTTCGCCGCTATCCGATCGTTACCTCCTTGAGAAGCTCCAGGTGATCCAGCGTTTTGCCGCTGCCGAGAACGACGGCGCTGATGGGGTCGTCGGCCACCATGACGGGCAAGCCGGTTTCTTCGCGCAGGAGCACGTCGATGTTCTGCAGGAGCGCGCCACCACCGGTGAGCACGATGCCCTTGTCGACGATGTCTGCGGCGAGCTCTGGCGGTGTCTTCTCGAGCGCGAGCAGCACGGCCTCGACGATGGCGTTGGTGGGCTCCGTGAGCGCTTCGCGGATCTCGTCGGAGTTGACGATGACCGTTTTGGGAATGCCTGCAACCAAGTCGCGGCCCTTGACCTCGGCGGTGAGCTGCTTCTCGAGAGGGTAGGCGTTGCCGATGCTCATCTTGATGCGCTCGGCGGTTTGCTCGCCGATGGCCAAGTTGTACTTGCGCTTGAGGTACGCAACGATGGCGTCGTCCATCTTGTCGCCGCCCACGCGCACACTCTGCGAGTACACGATGCCGGCCAGCGAGATGACCGCGACCTCGGTGGTACCGCCACCGATGTCGACGACCATGTTGCCCGAGGGCTCGGTGATGGGTAGCCCGGCGCCGATGGCCGCGGCCATGGGCTCTTCGATGAGGTAGACCTCGCGGGCGCCGGCGCTCTCGGCGCTCTCTTTGACGGCGCGCTTTTCGACCTCGGTGATGCCGAAGGGCACGCAGATGATGATGCGCGGCTTGACCAGCGTGCGTCGATTGTGGGCGCGGGCGATGAAGTACCGAAGCATGGCCTCGGTGATCTCGAAGTCGGCGATGACGCCGTCGCGCAGCGGACGCACCGCCCGAATGTTGCCGGGGGTGCGCCCGAGCATCTCTTTGGCCTCGCGCCCCACGGCGAGGACTTTGTTGGCGCCCCGGGCGTCGCGCTGGACGGCCACCACGGACGGCTCGCAGGACACGATGCCCTTGCCCTTCACGTAGATCAGGGTGTTCGCAGTACCCAGATCGATCGCGAGATCGTTCGAGAACAGGCCGTGGAGCCAGTCGAAGATCATCGGGGGTAGGGTCTCCTGCGGGTGGGGGCCCCCCTTTCCGAATCGGAAGGAAGGGCGGGGTTCTAGGCCAAGAGGCAAAGCCTCTGGACCTGCGAATGGGGGCCGTCCATTACCACAGCCACCCCGCGTGTCTAGCCGTCCGGCCTACACTGTAGGCAAAGGTATTCTGCCGCGCAGCACAATGGCGCGTAAAGCGATCAAGCGAATCGACAGAACTCGAAGGCCAGGGGCACGCGCCGCTGGCAGGCTGCGCTCAGCCCTTGGAGATCTTGCCTTCTTTGTGCGGGTGGTGGGCCCGGCACGCTGCGCAGAACTTCTTGACCTCGAATTTCTCGGTCATGGTGCGCTTGTTCTTGGTGGTGGTGTAGTTGGCGCGGTTGCAGTTCGCGCACGTCATCTTGATGAGATCGCGCATGGCCGAAGACTCCGAGAAAAACGTTCAAAGAGATGGGGACAAGCCCACCTGCAAGGGGGCGAGAGACTTATGCCTAGGTGCGGCAAAAGTCAACGCCTGCTGATTTGTGCCCGAAGGGGCAGGGGACTCAGTCGTCGTCGCCGCCGCTGTAGTCGTCGTCGCCGCCCCCACGCCCGCGGTCGCGACCGCTGTCGCCGAGCCGCTTCTTGCGGGGACCGTCTTCGCCGCCGCCGGAGCCGCCACCGGGCTTACGTCGACGCTCGTCGAACTTGCGGCTCGGAGGGCCAAAGGCGCTGCTGGCCGGCGGGCCGCCACCACCACCGAAGTCGCCCGGCGGGCCACCGCGGTAGCTCGACGGACCTCCGCCGAACCCCTCGGAGCGCGGCGGGCGGTCGCCCTTGGGCTGCGCCATGTTGACCTTGAGCGGACGCCCCCGGAGCATGACGGTTTGCAGGCCAGCGACGGCGGCCTTGGCCGCGTCTTGGCTGGACATGACCACGAAGCCGAAGCCCTTCTTGCGGCCATCGGGGCCAATGGGCAGGCTGACATTGACGACGGTTCCGGCATCGCCAGCGGCGCCGTTGACCAACGTCTCGATGTCTTGCTGGCTGCAGTCGTAGGGCAGGTTGCCCACGTAGAGCTTTCGGTCGTCGTCGCTGGGACGCGCCGAGCGGGGGCCGCCCGCGCTGGGCGGACCGTTGGGGCCTCCGGGGCCGCGTGCGCCCGGGGGCTCCGCGGAAAATGGCCGCACCGAGATAGAGCGCCCGCCCTGCAGCGAGCCGTCGAGTGCATCCCGCGCTGCCTGCGCTTCGGCAGGAGACGACATGGTCACGAATCCGAAGCCGCGCGGACGACCTGTCGCGCGGTCCCGGGGCAGGCTCACATTGAGCACCTTGCCGCCAGTCGCTTCGAAAACGTTTCGAAGTGAGTCTTCTGCCATGCTGTCCGGCAATCCCGCCACAAACAGCTTCGCGTCATCATTCCCCATCACCATCACGGACACTCCGAACGAACAAACCCCAGCCTTGGCGTTTGCCCACGTGACAAACGGCGCGCTTTGACCTTCCGCGCGCTACCCAC
The DNA here is from genome assembly GCA_044358965.1 of Polyangiaceae bacterium. Classification (GTDB taxonomy): domain Bacteria; phylum Myxococcota_A; class Polyangia; order Polyangiales; family Polyangiaceae; genus SXNL01. The sequence goes on along the minus strand of JBIKNA010000010.1, from coordinate 35,637 downwards.
GATATCGTCTGCACGTGCCGCGTCAATGCGGTTTTTTGTGGTAAGTGCCAAGCGCCGCGATGGGGTACCCCTTCAGCCTTGCTGTCCGCTACCTGGGTTCCAAGAAGCGCGCCTCGGTTTCCGTAGGCACTGCCTTCGCTACCTTGGGCGTGATGTTGGGCGTGGCGGCGCTCGCCATCGTCATGAGCGTCACCGGAGGTTTCCAGGAGCAATTCCGCGAGAAAGTCCTGGGCGTCAACGCTCACGTGCTCGTGCTCAAGTACTCGGTCGATTTCCGCGAGTACCGGGATGTCATGAAGAAGGTGAAGGACGTCAAGGGCGTGGTCGGCGTGGCCCCCTTCGTCATCAACCCCATGATGGTCACCGCCGGCGAGCGGACGGCCACAGGTGTGCTCCTTAAGGGCGTCGACCCCGAGCTGTTGCCGACGGTGTTGGACCTGCCCAAGCACGTCCGCGAAGGCAGCCTGGTTGGGCTGCGAAAGCCTGGCGCCAAGCCCCCCGAGCGCGCCAAAGACCGATTTCTGGTCGAAGACAAAGACGCCGGGGCCCCCCCGGCACCAGACAAGGCGCCCGCGCCCGTCGACCCAGGGGGCCTTCACCCCGCGGGTTCCGTCACGCCAGCCGGCGGCTACACCAGCCAGCTTCCCGACGATGATGTCTTGCCCGAGATGCTCGACCCCGATCCTTGCAAGAGCCCCGAGCGCATCAAAGAGCTGCCCGGGGTCGTTGTCGGCCGAGGCCTGAGCAAGCAACTCAACGTGGGGCTCGGCGACTGTCTGCAGATCACGTCGCCTACCATTGGCGTGTCGTTGGGGGCCAGTGGCCGCCCCCCCATCGCGAAGCAGTTTCGCGTCATCGCCATCTTCGAGGCGGGCTTCGACCAGTACGACTCCAAGCTCGTGTACGCGGACCTCTACGAGGCCCAGGCGTTCTACGAGCAGGGCGACAGCGTGACCGGCGTCGAGATGAAGGTCGACGACATCGAGCGGGCGCAGGACATCTCCAAAGAGATCGCCCGTCTGATGAGCAACGGTATCTACCACACCATGGACTGGCATGAGCTCAACCGTGGCCTGTTCACGGCGCTGCTCATCCAGCAAATCGGCATGAGCGTGGTGTTGGCCCTCATCATCGTCATTGCGGCCTTCACGGTCATCGCGACGCTGATCATGGTGGTGCTCGACAAGAAAAAAGAGATCGCACTGCTCAAGGCCCTGGGCGCCAAAGACGACGAGATCCTGCGAATCTTTCTGTACCAAGGGGGCCTGATTGGCCTCGTCGGCACATCGCTTGGGCTCGGGCTCGGTTACTTGGGCTGCAAGGGGCTTGCGGCGTACGGCTTCCCGCTCGACCCCAAGGTCTATTTCATCTCCAAACTCCCCGTGAACATCCGCCCCACGGAGTTCCTGATCACCGGCGCCGTGGCCGTGGTCATTTGCCTGCTAGCCACCATTTTTCCGGCCCTCTACGCCGCTTGGCTCCGCCCCTCCGACGGCCTCCGCGCAGAGTGATTCCTCAGCGGCCGGGCCCTATCCTGCGGGCCGGCGGTACAAAATCGCATCTGGGCGTTCGGTGCCTCGCCCACCGTGCGCCAAACTGGTGATAGTGTACGCGGGGTCTCTCGCCCGTCATGCGCTGGCTCGTCGAACTGACGTCTATTGGCAAGTCCGACACGCAGTCCATCTGCGTGGAGGCAGACTCTTGGCAACGGGCATTGCAGGCTGTGCGTACGAGCCGCGGCGACACGTCGCCCATGAGCGGCTTCTCCATCGAACTGCTCGAGGACGGGTACCGTGCGGTCGACCCGATGGCCCGTCTGCGGTACGTCGTGCGCAAGGCCGAAGGCGACACCCCGGCCTCGTTGGTGGCGCCACCTCCGTCCTCGGTCTTGCCTGGCGCGCTCTCGTCTCCAGCGGTCTCGTCGCCCGCCGTCTCGTCTCCCTCTGGAGCGTCGGCGCCTGCGGTGCCTTCCGCGGCGGCCACGAGCCCATCCCTCGCAAGCAAAGAGCCGCCGCGGCCCCAAGCCAGCCCCCCGCGGCCGCAACCCGGCAAGGGCGCCCAGACCCTCGCGTTCTCCCGCGAGGCCAGCAGCGGCGCCCGCGCCAGCGCCATTCCGCCGCGGGCCGCCCCGACCAACGGAGGCAAAGCGCCGTCGTCGCCGTCACTGCTGTCGACCCCCAAGGCGCCTTCGTCGCCGTCACTGCTATCGACGCCCAAGGCGCCCTCGTCGCCCGCGCTGCCGTCTTCGTCGCCCTCCGCGGGTGCCATCCCCGCCAAGAGTTCCGGGCAGACCGAGCTGGCCAACAAAACCATTCCCGAGACGGACCCCAGCATTCCCATCGCTGAGCCGGTGGACGAGCCCTCGCCGCACACCATTCGCGAGGCCACCGCGCCCGCGCCCGAGCGCGCTGCGCCACCCGCCGAGACCTCCTCGCAGACCATCGTCGACCAAGAAGAAGCGTCGGCCGTGTGGCTCGCCGAACTCAAGCTGCTGAGCAAACGAGAGCAAGACCCAACGCAGCAAAACGCCCTCACGTACCGCGAGTACGCCTTCGCCGCGGCCAAGGGCATCAGCGAGATCGACGCCGAGACCTTGCTTCGCGCACAGCTCGAACGGCTCAAGGCTCACTTGGGTAGCGCCCGCCCGGGTAAGCTCATCAACCTTGCGCTGTTCGACCAAGAGTTTTCCGGTAAGCCGCCGGTGCCGCCGGTGGCCACGCTCTCTTGGAAAGACTGGAAAGACGAGACCCAGGTTGCGTTTCCTTCGCAACGTTCGTCCAAACATCCGAGCAGCACCCGGGCGCCGGCCGCCAGCAAGGCTCCGTCTGCGCCGCCGCCAGCCGCAGTGTCCCCTTCGTCCCCACCGCTGCCGCCCAAGAACCCCAGCACGCTGCCGCCGCCGCCGCCGGTACTAAACAACGCGCCGGTCGTGCATGTGCCCAGCGCTCCGCCTCCGTTCATGCCGCCTGCCGCCGACGTCCCCGCGACGCCACCGCGCCCGCCGGCCGCGGCGAATGTCCCTGCGGCTGCCGCGCCGGCGCCCTTCGCGGCGGGCCCGTTTGCCCCGCCCCCGGCCGCGGCGCCCAACCCGTTCGCGCCCGTGGCTCCGGCGGCCAATCCGTTTGCACCGGCAGGCGCCGGGGCCGTGCCCAATCCCTTTGCGCCGTCGGCGCCCCCGGCGAACCCGTTTGCCCCGCCCCCAGGGCCAACGGCCAACCCGTTTGCCCCCGCAGCGGCGGTGCCGCCCCCGGCGGCCGCCATTCCGCCCCCGGCGGCCGCCATTCCGCCCCCGGCCCCCGCGGCGCCGGCGCCCAATCCCTTCGCCGCAGCGGCAGCGGCCTTTGTTCCCATGGCGTCGCCGGACCCGTTTGCACCCGCTCCCGGAACGCGCGCCTCTACGGCCCCACCCGCACCCAGTGTTCCGGTGCCCACGCCCCGGCCGGCCTCGGTGCCGCCGGCCACCCCGTCGGCCCAGCGTCTCGTCGATGCTGGCACCATCAGCGTGCGGCCGTCGTCAGGCCGCTTTGCCGCGGCGGCGAGCAAAGGCCGCGTATCTGGCGATGAGCTGCTCTCGGCTCTCTTCGAGGCCATGCACGACTTGCACTTCTTGCGCGACACGCTCGATGGTGCCGAGTTCTGTTTGCAGCTGGCCAACGACATGTTGCCCTGCGAAGCAGGTATTGTGCATGCATTCGACGTCAGTCGGCGCGAGTTCGTCGTGACCAGTGTGCACGGTGCCGCGCCAAGGCCGTTCCTTGCCAGGCGTACCGCCGACGCCGATCCGCTGCTTCAGGCCGCGCTCCGGCAGCGACGTGCCCACGTGGTCGTCGAGGCCCGGGGCACCCAGGCACATGCCCTCGACCGTTGGCGCGGACTCCCAGAGCTTCGTAGCCTCATCGTCGCACCGGTCATGTGGGGCGGTCGTGCCTTCGGCGCCATTGAGCTTGCCAATCCCCTCGATGGTGCGCCCTTCAGCGATGGTGAGGGCCACGCGCTCAGCTACATCGCCGAACAGTTCGCCGAGTTCATTGGTTCTCACGGGCTCGTGATCGAGCCCGACAAGATCCTGAGCCGGGCGCGCTAGGGCGCCCTTCGTCCATCGAAGGCAGACGGGCATGGATCGTACCCGCCGCGAGCGCATCACCAGCTTCGTGCTCTTGCCCGCCCTTCTCGTGGCCGTGGGCATCGTCGCCTACTTCACCATCCGCACGACCTTTCAGCTCGACACGTTGCGGCAGCAGTCCGTGCTCGAAGCGACGTTTGGTCTCGCCAACGAGAAGGCCAATCGACTCGATCGACAGATCATCGATCAAGACAACGTGGTGGTGGCCGTTGCGGACCCGGCGCAGCTGGGCATGCTGCCCGAACGATGGTTGCCGACGGCCACCCGCGAGACCCCGAGCGTTCGTGGCATCCTGATTCTCGACGAGCACTTCAGCGTCCTGTCGTTTGCCTCGCGCGCCACCAGCGCGTTCGCCGAAGAAGAGACCTTTCGGCGACTGCTCGTGCAGCGGCTCTTGCCCGAAATGCCCATCGGCAACATGCCGGTCGACGAGCTGCGGCACCTGCACCGGGAGTACGGTGCCCAGAGCTACCTCATCAGCTACTGGCTCCGGCAATGGCAGGGCCACAGGTATCTGGTGGTCGCGTGGCACGACATCGGTCGCATCGTCAAAGAGACCTTGCCGATGCTCTACTCCGAGCGGGCCAACTTTGGCGACGTTGCCAAGGGCCAGAGCCGCGTGAACGTGGTCGACGAAGAAGGTCGCATCATCTTTGGTCCGCCGCTGCGCAGCGGCGAGTTCACCGTCGGCGTCAAGTTCCCCACCACCTTGTACAACTGGCGCCTGCAGGTGTCCCCGGCGGCCAGCGAGGAGTTCGCGTCTCGGGTGGAGCGGCGCCGGCGCCTCGAGATCGTGCTGCTCGGGCTCTCGAGCCTGGTCATCGTGGCGGGCGTCGTGGTCATCGTTGTGGCCGCCGAGCGCGAGCGTCGGGTGAGCGCCATCAAGAGCGACTTCGTGGCCAACGTGAGCCACGAGCTCAAGACCCCGTTGGCCCTGGTCCGCATGTTCGCCGAGATGCTGCACACCGGCCGGGTCTCTTCCGAGGACAAACGCCGGGAGTACACCGACATCATCATGCGCGAGAGCGAGCGCCTGAGCAGCCTCATCGAGAACGTGCTCGACTTCGCGAAGGTCGAGCGCGGCCGCAAGGCCTACGACTTCGTGAACGGCGACCTGGGCGCGGCCGTGCGCGAGGCGGTCGCTGTGCTTCAATACCGTGTGGAGCGCGAGGGGCGGCCCATGGTGGTCACCGTCGAAGAAGGGCTAGGAGAGATCTCTCTCGACAGTCGCGCGGTGGGACTCGCCGTCATCAACCTCATCGACAACGCGCTCAAGTACGCGCAAGGGGCAGAGGTGCGGGTGCGCGTGTCTGGCCTTGGCAAGTCGCTGCTCGTCGCCGTCGAAGACGATGGGCCGGGCATCGCCGCCGAAGACAGAGCGCGCATTTTCGAGCGCTTCGTCCGGGGCAGTGGCAACGTCGACGCGCAAGGTTTGCCCGTGCGCGGCAGCGGCATCGGCCTGTCCCTCGTCAAACATGTGGCCGAGAGCCACGGCGGGAAGGCTTGGGTGGAGAGCCCCATCGCCGGCGGCCGCGGCTCCCGGTTCTGCTTCTCCTTGGCGCGGCGACGACAAAAAGCAGGCAAATCGAACGTTGGGGACGAGTAGGAGCTTCGCGCCGTTGGTCGGCGTAGAGCACCACTGTAGGTGCCGCTCGCGCCAACTTTCGTCTGGACCCTTCTCACCCGCGCTCGCGACGCGATAGATTTCAATAAACCGTCCGAGCGATCGCCTGACACGCATGCGACAGCCCTCCGATCCCTTCATGCGAACCATCGCTGCGCCAGACCACGAGTCCGCGCGGGATCTCACCATTCCATCGTCGAACCCCGCGATGTCCGGAGCGCCGCCCGCGCCCCAATCGGATCGCTACACGGGGCAAGTCATCGATGGGCGCTACGTGCTCGAGGGCCGCTTGGGCGAAGGCGGTATGGGCGTTGTCTACCGCGGTCGTCACCGGGCCATCGACAAGCGCGTGGCCGTGAAGATCCTCCGGGCCGATCTAGCCGGCGATCGTGACATCGTGGAGCGCTTCCTCGACGAGGCCCGCGCGGCATCCAGCATCGGCAACCCGCACATCATCGATATTTCGGACTTCGGCCAACTGCCCGACGGCTCGTGGTACTTCGTCATGGAGTATCTCGACGGCGTGAGCCTCGGCGAGATCATCGGTCGCCGGCACCAACTCACGGCACACCAGATGGTGCGTATCGCCAAGCAGGTGGCCGAGGGCCTCGGCGCCGCGCACGCGGCTGGCATCGTCCACCGAGACATGAAGCCCGACAACGTGATGCTCGTGTCTCGCGGCGCGCAGGCTGATTTCGTCAAGATCCTCGACTTCGGCATCGCCAAAGTCGACCGCGATGGCGCACGCAAGACCCGCACGGGAAGCGTCTTCGGAACGCCTCACTACATGTCTCCGGAGCAGGCCGCCGGCATTGCCGTAGACCCCCGCACAGACGTCTATTCTCTTGGCGTCATCCTCTACGAGCTTGCCGCGGGGCGCGTGCCCTTCGATGCCGACAACTTCATGGGCATCCTCACGCAGCACCTGTACAAGTCGCCGCAGCCGCTCAGCGAGATCGTTCCACCGGAGCGCATGCCCTCGAACCTCGAGGCCGTGGTGCTCAAGTGCCTGGCCAAGAAAACCGAGCATCGATACAGCTCCATGGCGGAGCTCCACCAAGACCTCGAACGGGTGGAACGAGGCCTCCCGGCCGAGGCCGAGTCGGCGGTGGCTTCGGGCTCCTTCCGTGCGCCCGCAGACTACTTCCGGGTGCCGCCTCGTACGGCGGTTCCCACGGAGATGACCATCCCGCCGGTGCGCGGGGGCAACGCGGGCGTGGTCATCGCCGCGGTGCTCACGGGCATCATGCTGGTCACGGGGATCGCGGGTGGCATCGCTTGGAAGCGAAAGCGCGCCGTGGAGGTCCCCGCGATTGCTGCCACCAGCGCATCGACCATCGTGGTGGGGCAGCCCAGTGTCGAGCCCGGACTCCGCGCGCCGGAGCGGCGTCAGGTCGTACTCAAGATCCAGCCCGAGAACGCCGCAGTTGCCGTCGACGGCAAGCCGCGCGGCACGGGAACGCAGATTTTTGACCTCGGACCCGACGACAGTCTCGAAGTGCGGGTGACCGCGCCGGGCTACGAGCCCCAGACCTCTCGGCTCACCCTGCAAGCTGCGCGCGACGGCATCGTGGCCGTGGCGCTCACCAAGCAGCAACACGTGCCCCCGGGCCCGGCGGTTCCCATCGCAAAGACCGCCACCCCCGCGCCGGCCATCAAGCCCCCCGTTGTCGCCGCAACGCCGGCAACAACGCCAACGGCGAAGCCTCCGGCGCTGCCGCCCTGTCCGGCGGGCCAACATCGCTTCGATGGCAAGCACTGCGAGTCGCTGTAGCGCGCCGTCCCGGGCAGATCGGCGTGGGCCTCTTGTTCACGGACTGAAGCGGAAGCCGCTGCCGTCGTAGCTGTATCGCGCTTGCGCGATGCCACCCCACGGCAAGAGCAGCGGTTCGAGGGACCCGGTGCCGGGCTTCTCGAGGCTCCAAGGGAAAGTGGCTTCGGTGAAGCCCTTGGCTGCCCCCGGCCGCGTGACCACGTCGACGCCTTTGCCCCCTTTGGCCGGGACGAACTGCACAAGTGTCTCGACTTTTTTGTCTTTGGTCTCGATGGCGGTCTTGGTGGCAAAAATGCGAGCGAAACGATCGGTGCGAAACTCGTAGACGACCAGGACGCTGATGGTGGCCTCGGTCTCGCCTTTGGGGGCCTCGGTCTTCATGCGGCCACGCACTAGAACCTCTGCGCGGCCGTCGCCGGTGAGATCCCGGGCCTCGATCCCCTGCACCTGGTCGAGCTGCGACAAGGAAACGAACGTGTAGCCCTGGCCCTGGTTGATGCCCGGACCAAACGCGATGAGATCGCGACCTACCAAGGCAACTTGCTCGGGCTTTGCGTCGCCGGCGAGCTGCACGTTGAGCAGTGCCGTGGGCTTGGTGCCTTCGGGCACCGCGCGGTCTTTCATGTATTGCGCAAGCGTATCGACCTTGGGGGTTGGCGCTTGGGGGGCCGGGGTGGGCTCCTGCGTGGGGGGCGTTGGCTTCTTGGGGGCAGGCTGCCGCGGTGCCGTATCTTCGGCGGCGAGCGCGAAACGGGAGCCATCGAAACGGAACGCGCGTCGCTGCGTTGGTCCCCAGGGCAGCAAGAGCGGCTCGGCGCCTTCGGCAGCGCCTTCACGGAAGCTCGACTCGTCCCAACCCACCGCAGGTTCGGGCCGCACCTCGACGGTCTTGTCGCCAAAGGTGATGCGGTTGGCGATGCTCTTGCTGCCGTTCGCCACCCGGACTTCTTGCGCGAACACTGTCTTGGGCTCGTCGCCCTGCAAGAAGCTCCAGACCTCGAGCCACTCGTGGGTGGTGCCGCCGGCGGTGGCCCTGCGGGTGATCACCAGGTCGGCTTTGTCGCGGCCCGTGGCGCGACTGGCCTCGAGCTTGCCTAGTTCGGCGCCGAGATCGCGAAAGAAGAACTGTTTGCCACCGCGGTAGCCGGGGCCGCAAACCACCACGAAGCTGCCGAAGACCGAGATGCGTTCTTTCATGGCGTCGCCGGTGACGTCGGCATAGACATCGGCCAGCGGAGCTTTTTGGGCGAGCCCGCGGGGCTCGAGCAGGCCCTCGACGACGCCGTGCTCGGCCTCCGTGGGCAATGCCGGCAGCGACTTGTCGTTCTTGGGGTCGAACGTGGCGCTGGCGACGATGCCGCGGGGGCCCGCCTTGCCTGCATCGTGATACGCGAGCACCCCACGGAGGCCGACCCGTGTGGTGGTGGCCTCGGGGAAGGTCGCAAACGGAATGCTGGCTTCGAGGGTGTACCCCCCAGCTGCTGGCGCTTCGACGATTTTGGCGCCCGGCACGTCTTGGCCCTTCTTGGGGCCGGCCGCGAACTTCACGGCGCCGACGCTCTCGCCGGGCTTTCCGGCAAACATGTCGATCTCGTACACGGAAAGGCCAGCGCCCTCGGGGAAGGCGAGCTTGAGCATGAGCCGGTCTTCCGTCGGCTTGAAGGCGCTGCTTCGCACGAACTCGGCGTCGGTGATCTCTGCGGCCACATAGAGCAGGTTGCCGTCGTATTGAAGGCCAACCTGGAGCTTGGTGCCGTCGGGGGAGCCGGTTACGACGCGGTCGGCGTTGGCGCGCGCGGGCCACTCTTTGAGCAGTCCATCGAGCTTGACCGGAGCGCTCTTGTCGAAAGCGTAGGCCGTAAGGGGGCCCGCGAGGCTTGGTCCCTGCTCGGCGTTGCCGGGGCCAAGGCTACCCAGTCCACCTTGTTTGGCGGCGAGCTCCGAGGCCGCGCGATCGTGTTCGGGCAGGGCTGTGCCCTCGGCGGCCTTGTCCGAGGTCTTTGGCGGAGCGGGCGGTGCGCCGCACGCAGCGGCGCAGCCAAGGGCGAATGACAGGGTCGGGACGAAGGCTCGCGCGCGCATGGGTATGACCTCGGGGTTATCCGGGATAGCGCCGGGACATGGGGCCCATGTCTCGGCCGATGACGTTTGCACGCTGCATCCACTTCAGGATCTCGATGACCGGCACAATGGCAGCCGACAAGACGATGAGGATGAGCCATTCGGTGCCCGACATCTCGTAGGTCGAGAAGAGCCCGCGGAGCGACGGGACCAAAACGGAGACCAGGTGAATGGCAGCAGACAAGAGCACTGCGAGCACCAGTGGAACGGAGACCAACGGGCGCAACGCCAAGATCGACGCACTCTGCGAGCGACAGCTGAACGCGTGGAACAATGGGCTGAGCGCCAGCAGCGAGAAGGCCACCGCGCGACCGTATTTGGCCTTGTCGACGCCGAGCGCGACCTGCCACGGATAGAAGTAGCAGAGCATGGCGAGTCCACCCATGACGACGCCAACGGCCAGCATGCCCAGGTAGTCGCGCTTGCTGAGCAGTCCCTGCGACGCATTGCGCGGGGGCTCCATCATCTGCGTCGAGTCCGGCGGGTCGACGCCCAGGGCCAGCGCCGGCAGTCCGTTGGTGACCAGGTTGATCCACAGGAGCATGAGCGGCCGCAGCGGCGGAATGCCCGGAATCATGGACGCTGCGAACACGGCAACCAAGAGCCCCGCGTTGGACGACAGCAGGAAGAAGATGAACTTCTGGATGTTGCGCCAGATGGCCCGGCCCTCGCGGACGGCGTGCACGATGGTGGCAAAGTTGTCGTCGGCCAGCACCATGTCGGCGGCCTCCCGGGCCACGTCAGTGCCCTCTTTGCCCATGGCGATGCCGATGTGGGCCTCGCGAAGGGCCGGCGCGTCGTTGACACCATCGCCGGTCATGGCCACTACGTGGCCGCGGGCCTTGAACGCTCGGACGATACGGAGCTTTTGCTCGGCGGTCACCCGGGCGAACACGCGGGTGCTCTCCACGCGTCGCTCCAGTGCTTCGTCGGTCAGCTTTTCGAGCTCGCTGCCCGTGAGCGCAAGGGCGCCTTCGTCCCAAAGTCCCAACTCTTTGGCGATGGCCACGGCGGTGAGCTTGTGGTCGCCGGTGATCATCACGGCGCGCACTTGGGCGTCGCGGCACGCCATGACGGCCTCGCGCACACCGACGCGCGGCGGGTCGATCATGCCCACCAAGCCAAGGAATGTGAGCCGCTGCTCGACATCGCCGGAGGCGCGCTCGGCGCCCTGGCGATCGCTCGGTGTGGACAGTTCGCGGCGCGCGATGGCGAGCACCCGCAAGGCACGGGAACTCATCTCTTCGGCCACCTCGAGTACTCGCTTTTTGCCAGCCTCGTCGAGGGGCTCGCTACCCCGCTCGGTGGCGTGTGCCACGCACAGGGGCAAGAGAATGTCTGCACTGCCTTTGGTGTGCACCACCTCGCGACCTTGCTCGTCGAGGGTGACCACGGTCATGCGCTTGCGGTCGCTGTCGAAGGGGATCTCTTTGACGAGCTGGTGCGAGGGGGCGACGGATTCTCGCGGTGCACCGGCCTTGGATGCCAGCGTGAGCAGCGCGCCCTCGGTGGGGTCTCCGATGATCTTGTAGGTGCCGTCGGCGTCACGCGACAGTTGCGCATTGTTGGCGAGGGCCGCGGTGGCCAGCAGATCCCGAAGCGGCATCGGCAAGTCCACCACCGTCGAGCCGTCTTCGGCAATGAGCTCCCCCGCCGGGTCGTAGCCGGTGCCAGTGACTTGGTATTGCTCGGCGCCGGTGTACAGCTCGCGGACGGTCATCTCGTTTTGCGTGAGCGTGCCCGTCTTGTCGCTGCAGATGACCGTGGCTGCACCCAGGGTCTCTACGGCGCCGAGCTTGCGAATGATGGCGCCGCGCTTGGCCATGCGCTGCATGCCCAGGGCGAGGGTGATGGTGGTGATGGCCGGCAAGCCCTCGGGAATGGCCGCTACAGCCAAGCTGACGGCCTGGAGTAGCAACTCGTGCCACTTTTGCTGGCCCTGGAACATGCCCCAGCCAAAGAGCAGCACGCTGAGGGCCAGGCACACGATGAGCACCCGCTTGCCAAAGGCGTCGAGCTTCTCTTCGAGCGGCGTGCTGGTCTGCCGCGGCGCACTCATCAGCGCGCTCAGTTTGCCGAGCTCGGTGTTCCCGGCGACGGCCATCACCACGGCGCGCCCTTTGCCGCGCACCACCGATGTGCCGGTAAAGAGCATGTTGAGCTGGTCGCCGAGCGGTGCGTCATCGGGGAGCTCTGCCCGGGCATCTTTGCTGACCGGCAGCGATTCGCCTGTCAGGGCCGACTCTTGCGCTGCCAGGTTGAACGCCTGGAGCAGCCTGGCATCGGCCGGGACGGCGTCGCCGGCCTCGAGTTCCAAGATGTCGCCCACCACAAGTTGCGCTGCCGGCACCACCTTGACCTCATCGTCCCTGCGGACGCGGGCGTTGGGGGTCTGCATCTGCTTGAGGGCCTCGAGGGCGGCCTCGGCCTTGCGCTCCTGGTAGTAGCCGAGCAGCGCATTGAGAGCCACGATGAGGCCAATGGCGATGGCGTCGCCGTAGCGCTCGATGAAGATGGCATCGGAGTTGGATGCGCCGTTGACGACGGCGATGACACACGCGACCAGCAGCGTGAGCACGATGGGGTTTGCAAACTGCTTCAGGAACTGGAGCAACGCGCTGGGGGGCGGCGGCGTGGGCAGCGCGTTTTCGCCGTCACGGCGCAGGCGGACTTCGGCCTCTTTGGAAGAAAGGCCCTTGGCCGCATCGGCACCAAGGCTGACCAGCACATCTTCGACGCGACCCACATGGCGCGGCGCAGGTCGGTCCTCGGGGGACGAGGGGCGGGTGATCGCCTTGGGTTCACTGGTCATTGGCGCCCGGGAGCCTACTACGCTGGCCGCGGCGCGAGAATCTCAGAATGAAATCGGCAGATTGGCGCTATGTACAGCTGGTGGAGCAAGACCGCACAACGGCCGAGAGTGCCGATGAGGCCTGGGACCGCGCATCTGGCGAGCTGCGCCTGCGCTACGAGGACGTGAGCCAAGAAGGCATGGTGCGCCTCGAGGCGCTGAGCACCAGCGTTGGGGTGGTCTGGGAGCGACTCCTGCGGGGGCTCGCCATTTCATCGACGCTGCGGCAGCAAGGGATCTTGCCGATTCTCTCGGAGATGCACGTGGATTCTCTGCCCGGTCCCTTTGCCGTGGGGCCCCTCGCAGTCACCGGGGGCGCGTCGTTTGCGCGCACGCGCGACGCCGAGGGGCAGAGCGATCGCGTGTTTTTGGACCTCTCGGCCCAAATCTCGGGCCCCCTGGGGCGAACCAACATGCCCGCGCCCGCACATGCCGGGCAACCGCGTCCGGCCGGTCGTCTGTTTGCACGGCACACCTGCACGCGCCCCTTTGCCCCGGCAGACCAGCGCCGCGTACGGGACATGCCCGAGCTCGAAGCGCAGGGCGTCACGTTGCATGACGTTGCCGCGTCGGAGCCGCACAAAATCGCGACGCTGCTGCCTTCGGATGCCCCGCTCGCACCGGACCTCGCGCTCGACGCCAACGTGCTGCAGGTTGGCCTTCGGCACACGGATAGCAACCAGCACGTCAACTCGCTTGTCTACATCCAAGCCTTCGAAGAGGCGTGCCTCCGGCATCTTGGGGTGCTGGGCGTGTCCACCGGGCGGCTGTGGGCCACCAGTGTCCGGGTGGCCTACCGAAAGCCAAGCTTTGCTGGGGAGAGTCTTCGCATTCGCCTAAGGGGCTTCGAGCACGAGGGGGGCTTCGGCGCCGTGGGCGTGTTCCTTGGCGCCCACGCGGCCCCCGACGAAAAGGCCCGGGCCTTCTTGCGCATGCAGTTGCAACACGCATCTTGAGCCTTGCGGGGGGCTTCGCCCTCACGGCATGCTGCGCCCCATGAACTTCGAGCCCTTCAAGGTGCCGCCGGGTCGCGGGCTGTTTTGCAACCGTACCCTCAACATGCGTCAGCTCAAGGCCGTGGGCTACGACATGGACTACACCCTCGTGCACTACGACGTAGACGTGTGGGAGCGACGTGCCTACGAGTTCATGCGCTCGAAGATCGCCAAACTCGGCTGGCCCACCGCCGGGCTCGAGTTCGACCCCAAGATGATCATCCGCGGGCTAGTGCTGGACGTCGAGCTCGGCAACCTGGTCAAGGCCAACCGCTTCGGGTTCGTCAAGAAGGCCATGCACGGCACGCGTGTGCTCGAGTTCGGCGAGCAACGCGCGGCCTACGCACGCACCATGGTCAACCTGTCGGACCCACGCTGGGTGTTCTTGAACACCTTGTTCTCGTTGTCTGAGGGCTGCATGTACGCGCAGCTGGTGGACTTGCTCGACGCCGGGCAGTTGTCGGGGCCCATGGGCTACCGCGAGCTCTACAAGCAGGTGCGCGTGTCCATGGACAAGACGCACATGGAAGGCGAGCTCAAGGCCGAGATCATGGCGAACCCCGAAAAGTTCGTGATGCTCGATGCCGAGACACCGCTTGCGTTGCTCGATCAGAAACACGCCGGCAAGAAGCTCATGCTCATCACCAACTCCGAGTGGGAGTACTCGCGCAGCATGATGAGCTTCGCCTTCGACCGGTTCTTGCCGGCGGGCATGACCTGGCGACAGCTGTTCGACATCATCATCGTGAGCGCGCGCAAGCCCGACTTCTTCACGGGCAATGCTCCGTTCTTCGAGGTCGCCACCGAAGACGGCCTGTTGCGCCCAGGGGTGCACAAGCTCGAGCCCGCCAAGGCCTATCTGGGTGGCAGCGCGGCGGAGCTGGAGCGGCACCTGGGCATCTCCGGCGACGACGTGCTCTACGTCGGCGATCACATGTTTGGCGATGTGCACGTGTCGCACCGTGCGCTCCGCTGGCGCACGGCGCTCATCCTGCGCGAGCTCGAGGCGGAAATCGTTGCGCTCGAAGCCTTTGGCGCCACGGAGACCATCTTGGCCGAGAAGATGCTCTTGAAAGAGAAGCTCGAAGAAGAGATGAGCCAGTGGAAGCTGCATCTGCAGCGCAAACGCGGGCACTACCAAGTGGCCGACGTGGCCGGCGCCAAGCCCGCATCCACAGTGCACCATGGCCCCATGCCCGACGACGCGGACATGGACAAACACATTCACGAGGTGCGCGGCAGATTGGTGGCCCTCGACGCCGAGATCGCCCCGATGGCCCGCGCCGCGGCAGAGCTACACAACTCCACCTGGGGCCCGCTCATGCGCGCGGGCAACGACAAGAGCCACCTGGCGCGGCAGCTCGAGCGTTACGCCGACGTGTACACCTCCAGGGTGTCGAACTTCGTGTTCTCGACGCCCTTTGTGTATCTGCGCTCGCCGCGGGGCAGCTTGCCGCACGATCCCTTGCTGCCGGGCGGTGCGCCACTTGTGGTGCCGGACGTGACGACGCCGTCCATCGCGCCCTGACGCCCGGGGCACACCCGCGTGCCCCGCGCCCCAAACTCGCGCCCCGCTGGTGTGCCCCACGAGGCATCATCCGGCGACGGCGCAGGTGCGCCAACGCGAGGCAGCTGCGTTGGCAAGCCACGCGCGGAAGGGCTGGGGCTTCCGCCCCGCGCCTTCTGGGGCTTCCGCCCCGCGCCTCTACATGCCCATGGCGGCGCGGGACATATCGTCCGCGGCGACGCCGGCGACGCCAATGAGCGCCGAAGTGGCCACAAAGAGCACGCCGACCAACACGAAAGCCCAAAATGGTGCGTCAAGGCGCGTGAGCGTGTTCATCAATTTGACCCTCGCATTCCCATTAGCGCAGTTTCCAGTTCCTGCGTAGGAACGGCGCATGGGGCGGGAACAGGAGCCCTTGATCCGACAATCCGGGGGCTCGGCTTGCACACATCCAACTACGTGCTAGTCACTCATGCCTGCGTTGCGCCGTCGTGCTCCCGGAGACTCCCCCATGTCTATGAAAATCAAGCTGGTTTCGCTGCAATCCGTCTCCGTCTTGGCCTTGCTGGGCTTGGTGGCGTGCGCACCGCAAGAGGGGACCGAGGACGTCGGCGAGACTGTGGCCCAGGAGCTGGGCAGCGCAAACGAGCTTCGCTTCGGCGCCGATTGGTCCGTCACCACCAAAGCCCCCATCCAGGCCGGCCAGAAGCTCCGCGTCGTCTACGAGGACGGGCGCATGCCCACCTGCCGCGGCGAGAGCATGGGCAGGCCCGCGTGGTCGGTCACTGGCTTCTACCGCGTCGATGGCAGCGCCCCGGTCTCGTTCATTGCGGCGGGCAATCGCGCCGACGGCAGCACGGGCCCCACGGAGATCACGGTACCCAAGGTCTTTGGGCAGACCGTCGAGTTCTGGTTCCAGAACACCAACCGCTGGGGTTGCCAGGCATGGGACTCGAACCTTGGCGGCAACTACCGCTTTGCGCTGCGCATGCCCGATGGCGCCCCCAGCTGGGCTGGCGATGCTCGGGTCACAACCTCCCGCGCCACGTGCAACGGCGCTGCCTGCGAAGCCGATCGTCGCCCGGTGTCCGGCCCCACGGCGTTCACCTTCGACACCTGGACACGGCAGCGCGCAGCCATCACGCAGTTCTCCTTCGAGGTCTACAAGGCCGGCACCACCGATTGGAACAACCCGGACTTGTGGCAGCAGCTCGACGTCCGCTTGTACTCCCGCGTGGGGTCCCAGGGCGCCTTCAGCATGCGGCACATTCCCATCGAGCGCCGTTCGGGCAACAACACGCGTTATGCCGCCAACCTGCGCGACATGGACCCGTTCCACATGTTGAACACGCCCACCACCAAGGCGCAGTGCCCCACGTTCCCCATGGTGCACACCTCTGGTGCCACCGGGTACGTGCAGGCCAACGTGGAGTTCTACATCACCGTCAACGGCGTGGAGCTGCGGCCTGCTGCGGGGCAGAACTACGTGGGCTCCTTCGTGGAGTACGACCGCTTCCAGATCTGCGCCACGCCCTGAGCGCCCAGGGAACGTTTCCCTCCGGCGGGTGTCCAGACGTAGCATGACGCCCATGCGCCGATCGCAGCTCGCACAGCCTGGCTTCTTGCTGGGCGTCGCTCTCACGCTGGCCTCTTGTGGGCCCAAGGCCAAGGATCCGCCGGCGCCCACGTCATCGCCCTCCGCCGCCGCGGTACAAACCGTGGCCGCACCCTCGGCGACGGCGAGCACCGAAGCCGGTCCGAAGACTCGTGGGGTCGCAGGCGGGGCCGACGTGTGTGGTGCTATTGCGTGCACTTTGCACGATTCGCCCGAAGACGCATTTCGTGCGGTGCTCGAACGCGAACCTCGGATCCTGGCCGTGGGCGAGTCGCATGCGCCGGCCGGGGCCACGGTGCCTTCGGTCACGCAGCGCTTCACCCGGCAATTGCTTCCGCTGGCGCAAAGCCGGGCCACACACTTCGTGCTGGAGCTGTGGGCCGTGGACCCGCGTTGCAACCAGCCCGCGCAGAAGGCCGCCATCAAGGCCGTGGCGTCTGCATCCAAAGAGATCACCGCCACGCAGGCGCAAAGCAACCAGGGCGAGTTCCTTGCGCTGTACCAAGCGGCCAAGGTTGCAGGGCTCATGCCACAGCTGCTGACGCCAGACTGCGCCGACTACACCCGACTGGCCGACGCCGGCGTCAGCGATGTGGATCTGATGCTCTCGCTCATCGCGTCGCGGACGGGCACCATGCTCGCTGGCATCACCCAAGACCCTCGCGCCATGGTCATCGCCTACGGCGGCGCCGTGCACAACGACGTGACGCCGCGACCCGGGCGCGAGCAGTGGAGCTTTGGCACCAAGTTCAACGCCGAGGGCTCGGTCAAGTACATCGAGCTCGACCTCGTGGTGCCCGAGTTCATTGGCGACTCGCCAGCCTGGAAGTCTCAAGCCTTCTTCGAGCACTACAAGGCCGGCGCCCAGGGCAAAAAGACCGTGCTGTACGCCCACGGGCCGCGATCGTTCACGCTGGTGTTTCCGCCCAAGTCCTGACGCGCCGCCCCGGGCTCGGGCGCAACGAGCTTGACGCGCCCCGGGGCGAGGGCACTGGGCGTAGAGGTCAGCGGTACGCGGCCCAGAAGGCCTGGTGGAACGCCGGCGTGGGGTTGTAGCTGAAGTCGCTGCCCTTCGGACCGCGCTCGTAGGCCAGATGACGGTCGACGTAGCCAAACAAGGGCTCCCAATCGATGAGCGCCCGAGCCCCCATGGCCTTGGCGGCCATGGCCACGGCGGTGAACGTGCTGCCAGCCACGTCGCGGTATGCCGCGCCGGTTTTTGCGTTCATGAGTTTGTTGTCTCGTTGCGGCTCGTACAGGTGCCGGATGCCCCACTCGGGCATCCCAATGTCGGCGGCGGTGTAGCCTTCGATGTTGCCGCCATTGGTGGCTTGCCGGTTCGTGATGTTGACATCGGCCTGGCTCACGCTGAACGTCTGCTGGAACTCCTGAAACTTCATGGCGCTGCCTTTGACCATCGCTGCAAGACCCGCGTCGCCCAGCACGTGTGCGGCCACCATGGCCGGGGCCAGGCGTCCGGGGTTGTGTCCGCCGTCGGCGAACCACTCGCCGCCGTTCTGCACGATGCCCGCGATGTCGAGCCCGTATTGCACGAAACCAATCAGTAGGTCGCGCTTGTCGTCACTCGTGAAGTCCAAGTTCAAGAGCAGCGCGGCGTCGCCCGTGCGCAGCGCCAGGTTGCGACCGTAGCCGCTGCCCCCGGGGCCGGCTTGATATGTAAGATGCATATATCTGCCGGTCCAAGTGATGTTCTGCTCGTACCAGGGGCGCGTGAACATGGCCGTGGCCTCGGCCAGGGACGGGAGCTGTGCGGCCACGGTCGCGCGCGATAGGCGTCCCAGCTTGCCGTGGTTCACATCGGCATAGCGGAAGGCACTCTTGCGCGATCCGTCGCCCACGTAGGGCGGGCGAAAGCTGTACGCCTGGGGTTTTTCGGCGACCACAGTCAGGATTGCGATGCTCTGGATCGTGTGGAACTCCGTCCAGGCATCCGCGGTGATGCTGGAGACCACGGAGCTGTCCTTGGCAACGACCAGCGGCAAGGTCTTGCCCACGTTGAGGGCAGGCACGTACTTGTTCTCGTAGATCCCGGACTTCAGGTCCTTGTCGAAGCCTTGGTCCGACCCGACCTTGGGGTTGATCACCGTGCCGTGCCGCCCGTCGCTGGGCGCCGGTGCAATGGCCGTCAGCGTGATTGGGCCCAGCACCCAATAATCACCGTTCACGTAGGTGCCGCACTCGCGCTCTTCGGAGAACGTCCAGGTGATGCCGAACTGCGAAATGCTGCGCGCGCGACCGCTGGCGCACGCGCTGTCTCCCGTCGCGGGCGGCGCAACGTCGGGCCCGGAGGCCGGGGCAGGGGGAGCCGCGGTGTCGGGCCCTGCGGGAGGCGCGCTGCCCGGCGCTGGGGGAGCGCTAGCGGGCGGGCCCGGGTCCGCGACCGCGTCCGGTGAGGCCTCGTCAGCGCAGCCCACGGCCGAGATTGCCGCAGTTGCACCAAAGAGCACTGCAAAAACCAGGTTATGTCGCTTCATCAGGGGCGAGACACCGCCCGCACCCCGCCCGCAAGCAACAATCGAACGCTGCGCGAAGGCGCCGCGGCCGGGCCGAAAGCGCGGCTAGAGCGCCTTGCCCATGGCGTGGTAGCCCTTGTCGACATACACCGTGGCGCCGGTGATGCCCGCGCCCAGAGGACTGCACAAGAACGCGGCGGTGTTGCCTACGTCGTCGGCGGTGATGGCCTCGGGCAGGGGAGAGTTGACCTTGGCGTACTCGACCATAGCGTCGATGATGCCGATGGCGCTGGCTGCGCGGGATGCGTAGGGGCCGGCGGAGATGGTGTTGACGCGGATGCCATACTTGCGACCGGCCTCGAAGGCGAGCAGTCGTGTGTCGCTCTCGAGGGCTGCTTTTGCGCTGGACATGCCGCCGCCGTAGCCCGGGATCACGCGCTCGCTGGCCATGTAGGTCAGCGATACGGCGCTGCCGCCAGGCCGCATGTGGGGGGCGAGCCGCGACACCATGGACACCATGGAGTACGCCGAGACGCCCATGGCCGAGAGGTAGCCGGCCCGCGAGGTGTCGAGCAGGGCGTTCTTGACCTCGGGGCCGTTGGCCAGCGAGTGCACGAGAATGTCGAGGGGCGTATCGCCAAAGTCTTCGACCAGACGCTTGCGCATGCCTTCGATGCTGAAGTCGCCACGCTCGGCGTAGCGCTTGTTGCCACGGATGTCTTCCGGTGCCTGATCGAGGGTGTCGAAGGCCGCATCGAGCGGGTACACGCGCTCGAACTCGAGCAGGCTGCCGTCTTGCAGCTTGCGCGACTCGTCCATCTTGCCGCGCCGCAGCAGGGTCTCGAAGATGCCCATGGCTGGCGGCCAGGTGCCCACGCACACGCTCGCGCCGGCCTCGCGAAGGGCCTTGGCGATGGCAAACCCGAAGCCGCCGTCGTCGGCAACGCCGGCGACGAGCGCGCGCTTTCCCGTGAGATCGATGCTGAGCATGGCCGCGGACAATGCCGTGTTTTGTCCCGTAGAACAAGGGGCGCTTGCGGGTTACCCAACGCGTCGAAGCGCACCCTTCGGGGCTATGGGGCGCCGTTGCCGTTGCCACGAGCGGGCGTAGGCGATGTGGCCTGGCCCTCGGCGGCGGCCCACCGGGGCAGGCCCATGCGCAACGCCGTGATGGTGTTTGGTCCTCGGATGCTGGACTCGCGCGCGCCTTGCGCCGCGCCCTGGGCATTGCGCTCCACGCCTTCGTCGTCACTCCAATGGGGCTCGGCGAAAGGGCGCAGCAGGTGGAGACCGCTCTGAAAGAATCCGATGATGTGCGTGTGGCCGGCGATGCCCGCGCCGAGCGCCGCTGCCATCCGCTTGGCGAAGTGCTTGCCGTCGGCCGAACCAAACGCGCTGCAGCAGCGAAACCAAACCAGCGACGACGGGCGGAGCTGCGCCTTGAGCCGATGGACCAACGCCGAGTGCTGGTCTTGGATGCTGTGCGCCGACAGCGGCTCTTCGTCCATGAGCATGAAGCCGAAGCCGCCATGCCCCCAGAACTGTAACTCGTCGATGGGGCGGCTCATGGTTTCGGCGGTGGTGGCCGCAAAACCAAGGGCCTCGTGCCAGCTCGTCGCACCAAACACGGCATGCGCCCGCAGCGCCGCGCGGTGGTAGACACCGCCCAACCGCCAGAACTTGCTGAGGCCACCGGTGCCGGCGGCGGTGCCGTCGGTGCGGCGAACGATGCGCGGAATCAGGATCCGCGCATCGTCCGTGCGGTCGTAGACCACCAGCCGGAGGCCGGTCTCAGCGGCCAGCGCGCTTCTTCTCTTCGGCCTGCTGTTCGGCTTCCATCTCTTCGAGGGCCGCCGCAAGCTCGTCTTCTTCGCTCTTGCGCACGGACACGGGCGCCTGCACCCGGGCCTGCACGTCGGCCTTCTCGGCGGCGGGCTCTTCGGCCGGCATCAGGCCCATCTTGCGCTTGAGCGCGGCCAGATCGTCCTCGGCGCCTTTGGAGCGCTCGAGGCTTGCAAACTTGGACGCAAGCACGTCGCCCGATTGCTCTTCTTGCAGCTCGCCCTCGGCCTCGGCCTCGGACTCCAGCTGGTCGATCTTGGACGCCATGCGCTCGAAGGTCTCGAAGGCGCTCGCGTCTTTGAGACCGTGCATGGTCTCTTGGATGGCCTTTTGGGCCTCGGCGCGCTTCTTCCGCGCGATGAGCACGTTCTTCTTGCGCTTGGCCTCTTCGATCTTGTCGTTGAGCATGCGCAAGGCGAGCTTGAGCTTCTCGACGGCGGCCTTCTGCTTTTGCCACTGGTCTTTGAATGTGTCCGAGAGCTGATCGTGCTCTTTTTTGCGCGCCAGGGCCTCTTTGGCCAGCTCCTCGTTGCCCGCGCGCAGCGCCATCATGGCCCGGCGCTCCCACTCGGCGGCGTTGGCCGCCTCTTGCTCGTACTGCTTGGCCAGGCGCTTCTCGTCGGCGATGGACGAAGCGACCTGCTTCTTGGCCTCGACGAGCTGGTTGTTCATTTCCAAAACGATCTGGTTCAGCATCTTCTCCGGGTCTTCGGAGCGGCTGATCAGGTCGTTGAGGTTCGATTTGATGAGAGTGGCGAGACGGCTGAAGATCCCCATGGCTCAGTCCTTCTTCGAGAGCGAAAGCAGCTGCGGCACTTGTTGAACCAGAGTCATCTCGATCTCGTCGAGGGTGGCTTCCAGCTCGTTGTAATCCAGGTTTTCGATCTCGAGCGCCGAGCACAGGACGATCTTGTCGTCTTCGAGCCCAAAGCTGCCGTGCACCAACGTCTTGGCGTTGCTGATGAGCAGCTTGCGGTAAAGTTCGATGTGCGTATGCCCGTCTTTGGGCACGTCGCCCACGGGGGCTCGCACCAGCACGAGCGGTGGATCTACGCGGACGGCGATGGTGGGCAGACCACCCTGCGCGGTGACCAGATAGGTGCCCGGCTGATCGTCGAGGTGCGAGTACGGCCGTCTCGTTCGGTCGAGGTATGCCTCGACGTCCTTCTGCGTTCTCATCGCACGGTCTTCCTTTCAGCGGGCATGTAGCGTCGGCTCACGTTGGCACGCGAGTCCGCACCGAGGGTAAACGGGAGCACTCGAATCATTCAAGGGCCGCCCTGCCAAAACCCTTCCCGAATGGCGCTTCGGCGCGTCGTGAATGCACCCACACGCCGCGGGACGTTGCTCGTTTGGCGAGGACGCCTGGGCGTTCTCGCGGGAAATTCGGTGCCGAGGCATGGAAAGCGACGGGGCCTATGCCCGAAGTGCTCGACTTGGCCCGTGCTTCGGGTGGTACACTTCGCAGACGATGCGTGAGGGCGCACTCGCCCCAGGAACAGTTGTCGGTGGCATATACCGAATCCGCCGCTTGCTTGGGCAAGGCGGCATGGGAGAGGTGTACGCAGCGGACGGCCGGGGCGGCGAGAAAGTCGCCCTCAAGGTGCTGCACGAGCGGGCGGCGCAAGACCCGGACCTGGTGGCGCGCTTCAACCGCGAGGCGGAGATCGCGAAGCAAATCCGAAGTCCGTTCGTCGCTGGGGTCCTCGGCGCCGGGCGCGAAGCCACCGGGCGCCTTTGGATTGCCTTCGAACGCCTGGTGGGCGAGGGCATGGACGAGCGTCTGCGACGCGAGCAATACATGTCGTTTGCGGAGCTCGCGCCCATTGTCGACGATTCGTTGCAGGGGCTCAAAGCGGCCCACGAGGCCCACGTCGTTCATCGCGACATCAAGCCGGCCAACCTGTACATCGAGAAGCGCAAGCTGACGGCCCAAGAGGTCGCTGCCGGAGAGCACGAGGAGCGCACCCGCATCCTCGACTTCGGCGTCTCCAAGCTGCGCCAACCAAACAAAACCCGTTCGGAGCCCTCGCTCACGGCCTTCGACGCCACGCTCGGCAGCTTCGCGTACATGGCACCCGAGCAGGTGCGTGGATCCGCGCGCGTCGACGAGCGCGCGGATCTCTATGCGCTGGGCGCCGTGGCTTTTCGGGCGCTCACCGGACGATTGCCCTTCGAGGGCCAAAATGCCCTCACGCTCATCGCCCTCAAGCTCGACCGCGACCCGCCCACGTTGGCGCAGACGACCGGCGACGAGTGGCCCCAGTCCATCGAGCGCTTCCTGGCTCGCATCATGGCCCGCGACCGCGAAAAGCGCTTCGGTAGCGCCTCCGATGCCCTCGAGGCCTGGCGCAAGGTCTGCCGCGTCATGGGCAACAGCCCCCGGCGCGCCGTGACCCAGTCCGCCCGCAGGTCGCAAACCTACGAGGAACCCGAGCCCGAGGCCGACGTGACGGCCGTCACAGTGTCCGAGACCTCGGCCCGAACGCCCTATCGCCGACGGTAGCTTGGCAGCCGGGCCTTCCGGCCGGGGGAGCGATACCGGGCCCCTGTGCGCCGTACGGCTTTGGACGCCGGACCCTGGGGCACCGGATCTCCACTGAACGAATGCTCTTGCGGATGGGCCCCGCATCCATCTAAAGCTAGATGCGTGGATGCTACAGTCGTCGCCAAAGGCAAGGTCGAAGTTCGCGGCGGAGCCCTAACCGTCAAGCGGGGCGAAGCCAACAAGTCGCACATCGAGATTGGCGCCGATACCATCGTCGTCGGTCGTAACGAGGCCTGTGACCTGGTGGTCGACGACCGCAAGGTCAGCGCCGTGCACATGGAGTTCGTCGCCACCGAGCGGGGCGTGCGTGTGCGCGACCTCGGCTCTCGCAACGGCAGCTTCCTGCAGGATACACGCATCGGAGAGGTGTACATCCTCAAGCCGTGTGTCGTCACCCTGGGCGACACGGCGCTCGAGTTCCTGCCTTCGAACCCCGAGCAGGTCGACGTTCCGGATGCAGCGCAGTTCGGACCACTGGTTGGTTCCAGCGCCGGCATGCGCACGGTCTTCGAGCGTCTGCGCAAGGCAGCGCCCACGGAGCTCACGGTGCTCATCCTTGGCGAGACGGGCACGGGCAAGGAGCTCGTTGCCGCGGCCATCCACGGCGCCAGCGCCCGCGCCAACAAACCTTTCGTGGTCGTCGACTGCGGCGCCATTCCGCCGTCCTTGGCCGAGAGCGCGCTCTTCGGTCACGAGCGCGGTTCGTTCACCGGCGCCGTCGACAAGCGCATCTCGCCCTTCGTCGAGGCCGACGGCGGCACCATCTTCCTCGACGAGCTCGGTGAGCTTCCCGTCGACGTGCAACCCAAGCTCCTCCGTGCGCTTGCAGAGCAGCGCATCAAGGCCGTCGGCTCCAACACCTACCGTCCGTTCAACGCCCGGGTCATCGCCGCCACGCGCCGCGACCTCGTGCGCGAGGTCAACGCCGGCACGTTCCGAAGCGACTTGTACTTCCGCGTTGCGCAGCTGCGTGTAGAGCTGCCCGCGTTGCGCGAGCGCCTCGAAGACATCCCCGCGCTCGTCAAGAAGATGGTCGCCGACATGGGCGACAAGGGCGCGTACGACCGCATCACGAACGATTCCCTCGAGCGCCTCATGCGCCACGACTGGCCCGGCAACGTCCGCGAGCTACGCAACGTGGTGTCCGTGGCCCTCGCCTTCGGCAAAGAGGGACCCCTCGACATGGCCGCGCACCTCGCGCCCATGTCCAGCGTCTCTGCGTCCGAGTCCACCCCGGTGCGCGGGCGCACTTTCCAGGACGCCAAGCGCGAGATCCTGGCGCGCTTCGAGCGCGAGTACTTCACGGCCCTGTACCACGAGTGCAACGGCAACGTGAGCGAGATTGGCCGTCGCGCGGCCATGGAGCGCGCACACGTGCGCGGCTATCTGCGCCGGCACGGCATCGGCGATCCGTCCACGTCCAAGGACTGATCAAGGCATGCGCGGCGGTCCGATCACGGTGCGTCGCGCCTCGTGCCTTTTGGCTTGTGCGAGAGGTAGCGCGTGAGCGACACCATCCCGCCGACTGGGCGTGTGCGCGTTCTTTACGTCGACGACGAGGAAGACGTGCGCGATGTGTTCGAAGCTGTCTTCGAAGGCATCTTCGACGTCACCACCGCAGAGTCCGGTGACCGAGCGCTCCAGCTCTTGTCCGAGCGCCCCTTCGATGTCCTGGTCAGTGACATGCGCATGTCTCCCATGCGCGGAACCGAGCTGCTCGCTCGGGTCTACGACCGCCACCGCGACGTGCAGCGCATCCTGCTGACGGCATTCACGAGCCACGATGACTTGGCTGCCGCGGTGAACCTGGGGCACGTGTTCGCATGCGTGCAGAAGCCCTGGGAGAAGGAGCACCTGCGGCTCACCATCTTGCGCGCCTACGACATCCGGCGGCTCGAGAACGAGAACCAGAAGCTGCTGGCCGAGCTGCGCACGGCCAACGCAAAGCTTGCCGCCGACGTCGATGTTGCCACGCGACAGAGTTCCACGCGTCCGCGACTCGAGGTGTATTCGCCGCGTATGCGCCAGGTGCTCGAGCAGGTCGGCGCCGTGGCCACGACCGATGCCAACGTCTTGCTCTACGGCGAGACGGGCGTGGGCAAGGAACTCATCGCCGCGCACATCCACGAGCAATCACCGCGTCGCAAGGGGCGTTTCGTCGCGCAGAACTTGGCGGCGCTTCCGGCCGAGCTCATGACCAGTGAGCTCTTCGGACACGTCAAAGGCGCGTTCACCGGCGCCCAACAGTCGCGGCGAGGTCTCTTCGAGCTGGCCGATGGCGGCACGCTGTTCCTCGACGAGATCGGCG
Organism: Polyangiaceae bacterium; assembly: GCA_044358965.1. Taxonomy (GTDB): domain Bacteria; phylum Myxococcota_A; class Polyangia; order Polyangiales; family Polyangiaceae; genus SXNL01. The sequence continues at coordinate 9,855 of JBIKNA010000010.1, read as the reverse complement.
AGGCGCCGCACTCGCTGCAGGCACTGCTGTTGCGAGCGCTCGAGTCTCGAGAGTTTTGGCCCGTGGGTAGCAGCGAACCCCGGCACGTCGACGTGCGCATCGTTGCGGCCACCAACCGAGATCTGCTCGCCGACGCCAAGGCCGGCTTGTTTCGTCTCGATTTGTACTACCGCCTGGCAGTGTGCCCCATCGAGATCCCCGCCTTGCGTGCCCGGCCCGAAGACATTCGCGGCATCGGCACAGTGCTGCTCGAGGCCGCGGCCCGGCGGATGAATCGGCCGGCACCCAAGCTCACGGAGCAGGCCTACCGTGCGCTCGAGCGTCATCCTTGGCCGGGCAACGTGCGTGAGCTTGGCAACGTCATGGAGCGGCTCGTGATCTACAAGCCCGGTACCGAGGTCGATGACACCGACCTGGCGCTGCCCGACGACAACAGCGCTTCGTCGCGGAGTCCCTCGTTTGGTCCGCCGCCCAGCCTGCGTCCCGACGAGCTCAGCGCCCTCGATCGCGCGACGCCGTCGTTTGGCGCCGGCGCCTCCGGGCCGCCCTCGGTGCGCAGTTTCGACATTCCCCCCGCGCCCATGTCGTCGCGGAGCATCGAGAACGAGACCTTGCCTTCGGGGACCATTTCGTTGGCGCTGCCCGAGGGTGGCACCACCTTCGAAGAGCTCGAACGCGACATTCTCGCCCAGGTTCTGCTGCGGGCCGATGGCAACCAGTCCCGGGCGGCGCGGTCTCTTGGGCTCAGCGAGAGCACATTCCGAAGCCGCCTCAAGCGACTCGGTCTCAAGGGGTGATTGTGCGACATCGGCTCCTTCGTCCGGGACGTTGCTCTTGGGACATTGGGGGCTTCGCCGTCGGGCCTCGGGCGGTACACTGAGGGATCATGGCGCCGACCTCCAGTCCCATGCTTCGAGCCGCGCGGACTCCCGCGCTCTCGAAGTATGTCGTGAAGGAGGAGGTGGGGCACGGCGGCATGGCCACCGTGTATCGAGCGCACGACGGGCGCCTGGGACGCGACGTTGCCGTCAAGGTGCTTCACCCGCACTTGCGCGGCTCCAGCGAGATCGCCCATCGGTTCTCCGTCGAAGCCAAGGCGGTGGCCAAGCTGCGGCACCCGAACATCGTCGAGGTCTACGATGTCTCGTCGGCCGACGAGGACGAGCAATATCTTGTGGTCGAGTTTCTGCGTGGCGTCACGCTACGCCGTCTGCTGGCGGAGCTCGGGCCGCTGCCACCAGAGATCGCTGCGATTTTGGGGCTCGAGCTCGCCCGGGCCCTGGCCCATGCGCACGGTGAGGGCGTCATACATCGCGACGTCAAACCCGAAAACGTGATCATCGAGCATCGCGCGCTGCGCTGCTGGGGCGCGCGGGCTGGTGACGCGCCAGTCTCGAACCCCACGAGCCTCGAAGGCAACGAGGCGGTGCGGGTCAAGCTCACGGACTTTGGCATTGCCAAGCTCATCGACGCCCAAGGCGTGACGTCCACCGGGCAGGTCTTGGGTAGCCCCGCGCACATGGCGCCCGAGCAGATTGAAGGCAACGACGTTGACGAGCGTGCTGACGTGTTTGGCCTCGGGGTGCTCTTGTACGAGGCCATGGTGGGGCACTTGCCCTTCGAGGGCTCGAACCCCGCGCAGGTCTTGCATCGCGTGCTCGATGGCCAGTTCCCTTGCCCCGAGCGCGAGCGGCCTGCCGTTGGGCGCCAGTGGAGCGATCTGCTCAGCAAGTGCATTGCCCGCGAGCCGCAGCAGCGCTTCGCCAACATGAGCGCTGTCTGCGATGCCATCAACGCGTTGCTCGACACTTTGCGCGATGCCAAAGACGTTGCGGAGCCACTGTTCGCCGAGGACGGCATTCGGGAGCTCAGCCGGTACTTCGACGACCCCAGCGTGTACGAGCGCGCGTTCGAGCGGCGGTTGGTTCCCAGGCTTCGGTCCCTTGGGCAACATGCTCGGCGTCACAAAGACGTGCGCGATGCTGCGGCGTACTTCAACCGCGCCCTCGCGTATGTTCCGCAAGACCAAGAGTTGCTGCGCATCGTGTCGCGGCTCAATCGCGAGAAAGAGCGGAGCTTGTTTCTGCGCCGGACGGTGCCGCCGGCGCTCATGGTTTTGCTGCTGGGGGCCTCTGCCTTTGCGCTGGTTCGCTCGCTGCGCCCTTCGGCTGTGGTGCTGAAGCCCATTCCAAGCGGAGAATTGCCGGTGTCCGGCTCTGCGTCGGTGCCATCGCCCACCAGCAAAGACTCGGCATTGGCCGTGGTGCCCACGGTGCCCACGCAGCGACCCAAAGAGGGGCCAACGGTGACGACAGCCAGGCCCGAAAAAGACAAGAAGGGCCCCACGCGGCGAGAGATCTCGCTTGCGCAAGTAAAGCCCTATGGCGTGAAAGTGGCCCTCGATGGTCAACCCCTGGGCGAGGCCGTGAGCGGCATGCAGATCATCGTGGACGACAAGGCCCACGAGCTGTTCTTCACCTGCGCCGAAGATGCCTGCGAAGTGCAAAAGAGGAGCATCCCCCCGGGCGACCGCGCCGACGCCTTCACCATCGAGATGCGAATCAAAGACGCGACGCTGGTGGTGCAGGGCCCCGGCGACAAACGCTACGGCGTTCGGGAACATCCGGGCCTCGAGTTCCGCGATCGCATTCGTGTGCCCATGAAGAGCGGCGTCGAGCGCGTGACAGTGACGGAGCTAGAGTCGGGCAAGACCCAAGCGGTGTATCTGCGCGCCGGGCGCAGCGCCGAGGTGAGCTTCAAGGCCGAGTAGGGGCCGCGGCCTCAGGCCGCTGGCGGACCGGCGTAGACGAGCGTCCGCTCGCCGGACTCGAACATCACGCGGATCTTGGTGCGGTCTTGGGCGGCAAGCACGACCCCGGCCCCGAAGACCTTGTGCTCGAGCCACTCTCCCACCTGGAACGAAGCGTCGGCGGCGTACTTGCGGGCTTGCGAGGGCTTTTGGGTGACGCGCTCGGCCCAGCTCATTTGCGACGGCGGCATCGAGTCTTCGACTCGGTCTTCGTCTTCGTCTTCTTCGTGGTCTTCGGGGGTGAGTGCCGCGATGTTCTTGACCCGGCAGCGCTTGCCGTCGAACTCGGCCCGCTTGGGCTCGCTGACGGATTCCTCGGCGTACTCGACGTAGCTGCCGCGATCGACGAATGGGCCTAGCGTCACGAACAGCATCTCGTCGTCGGACTGGCGCTGGTCGGGCGACAGATTGATGCCCCGGATGATCTCTCGCACGTTGCGCCGAAGCGTGAAGCCGAAGACCAACACCGCTTCGTCGAGGGTCATGGCATCGCGCAGCTGCGCCGCCATGTCTGGGGAACCACGCGTCAACGGGAACCTCCCCGCGGCCTGGGCGTCTCGGAGGGCCTCGAGGGCCTGGGATTCTCGGGATTTGCGCATCGAGAAACGCGACTTCCCGAGGTGCATTCGCACGCTCATGAAGGCCGAATGTACTCGAAACTTGTCGCGGGGAAAGGGCCCAGCGACGCAAAATGTGCCCCCGGGCCCCGGACGAGGGCCGGTCTTTCGCTTTGTTTCACCCGCGAACCGGTGCACACTTCCTCGGAAGCGCCCATGCGTGCAGCGGCCCACAAGTTTGCCTGCGCCGCCGCCCTGAGTCTGATGCTCTTGGGCCCCGGCAGCGCACGCGCCGACGACCAAAGCGAGCTCGATAAGGCTCGGTTGGCGTTCCAGGCGCGCAATGTGGCCGAAGCGGAGCGAAGGCTCCGCACCCTGTGTGATGGCGAGCCACCCAGCGGCGAGGGCAGGGCCAAAGACCCGCAGCTAAGGAGCCAGGCCCGCATGTACCTGGGTGCCATTTTGGTGCTCGGTGCGCGCAAAGACGAGGCCGCCACGCAGTTCGAGCGGCTCTTGCTCGACGACCCTCAGTTCGAGCCGGACCCGCTGTCGTTTCCTACCGAGGTGCTCAACTCCTTCATCGACGTGCGAGCCACGCTCCGGGACCGACTTCAGGCTGCGGCGCAGCTCGCCGCAAAGCAGGCCGCCGAGGCCCGCGCCCGCGAAGAGGCCGACCGCAAGCGTGAGGCGCAGCGGGTTCGAATGCTCGAAGAACTGGCCCGGGAAGAAAAGATCACCGTGCGGCACTCGCGTCTGGTGGCCAGCGTTCCCTTTGGAGTTGGGCAGTTTCAGAACGGTCAGAATGCCCTGGGGTGGATCTTCTTGGGCAGCGAGGTGGCGCTGCTCACCGCATCCGTGATCACGTTGCCCATCTACGCCACGGCCGTGGCTCGACAAGACGAAGAGGCCGCCGCGGGGGACCCCGAGCGCAAGGCCGACGAGTATCACCGTCGCGCCGAGGCCGCGCAGCTCGCCAACTTGGGTATCAATGCGGCCTTTTTGCTGACCGCAGGCGTCGGCGTGCTGCAAGCGCACCTCAGTTACGTGGACGCCAAGGTCGAGCGCCGGCTGCGCCCGCTGGACCTCAAGGTGCAGCCGACGGCCTCGCTGCTGCCCGGGGGGGGCATGGCGGGCCTTGGCGGTCGGTTCTAGGGCGATTCTGTCCGGAGTGTGCCGGCGTCTGGGCATGTTTCCAGCACCGCCTCTTGCGGAGGCACCGCTCGTCTGCTGAGCTGTCTCGAGGGCGATGAGCGACGACGGCCAACCGAAGAACCCCAACGCGACGATCCAGATCGACGCCGCCGACGCGATGATGCTCGAACTCGACGACGAGAGCGCGCCGATGCCTCGACGCTCGGTGCCGCCACCGTTGCCGCCCGAAGCCTTCCTGCCGCTTCCTCAGCAAGCGGCCGCCGGTGCGCCGGCACGCGGTATCGGTCGCGGAGCCATCGTTGGCATTGCCGTCGCTTCGGTGCTGGGCATCGCCGGTGGCCTCAAGTTCGGCTTGGCCATCCTGCGTCCGGACCCGCCAAAGGTTCCGGCTGTATCCAGCGCGCAGGCCACCGCCACCGCGAGTGTGGCCAAGCCCGCCGCCGCGCCAACCACAATGCAGATGCCTGCGGTCGACCTCTCCGAAGACGACGCGGGCAAGTAGCGCCCGCACGCGAGCGCCGCCGCAGATCGCTCGTATGTAAGGGGGGAGGGGAGCTTGGGGGGGCGGCTCTGCCCGAGAGAGCTAGAGCGCGCGCCGAACGAAGATGTCTTCGAGGGTCTCGCGCTTGGGCACCACGGACTCGACCGTTGCACCCATGGCAAACGCCTTCTCGATGCAGGTCTTCACCTGATCGTCACCTTCGAGGTCCACGACGACACGCGCGCCGAGCTCGTGAACCTTCCCGAGCTCGGCCAGTGCGCTGGCCAGCGTGGTGCTTGCGTCCTTGAGCGTGATCTCGACGTGCCGGGGGCCCGTGCCGAGCAGCTCGTCGATGCTGCCAGACACCACGACTTCGCCTTTTTTGAGAATGCAGACGCGATCGCAGAGCGTCTCGACGTCGCCGAGGATGTGGCTAGAGAAGAACACCGTGCGTCCGCCCGCCCGCTCTTCGAGAATGATGTCGCGGACCTCTTTGCGACCGACCGGGTCGAGTCCGCTCATGGGCTCGTCGAGCAACAAGAGCTGCGGCTCGTGCACCATGGCGGCGGCGAGCCCTGCGCGTTGGGTCATGCCCTTGGAGAGCGCGCGCACGGGCCGATCCATGGCGTAGCCGATGCCCACGCGCTCGAGCACGGCCTCCGTGCGTGTGGCCAGATGTTTGCCGGACAAGCCGTTGAGGCGCCCGCAGAGCTCCACGAACTCACGCGGGGTGAGGTACGGATAGATGTACGGGTTCTCGGGCAAGAAGCCCACGAGTCGCATGGCCTCGGCGGAGGGGGCGGGCTCGCCGAAGAGGCTCGCGGAGCCGCCGGTGGGGGCGATGAGCCCCGTGAGCATCTTGATGGTGGTGGTCTTGCCCGCGCCGTTGGGGCCCAAGAAGCCAAAGATGTCGCCGCGGCGAACCTCGAAGCTCACGCCGCGAACCGCCTCGACCTTGCGCCCGGAAAAGGGCTTCTTGAAGGTCTTCTCGATGCGGCTTACGGACAGCACTACATCGGCGGCGGTGCCTTTGGCTGGCGAGGTGTCGCTGCTCTTGATGGCGTCGGTGGTGCCGGTCTCGTCGCTCATGCTTCGTCGTCTTTGTCGGGGCTGGGGCGGCCGCTGCCGGGGCCGAGCCGGGCGGATTCGCCGTATTCGTGCAGTTTGTACTGAATTTTGCGGGTGGAGATGCCCAAAATCATCGCGGCCTTGGACGTCGAGCCCCCACACGTCTCCAGGGTCTTCAGGATGGCGTAGCGCTCGAGGTCGGCGATGGTGGAGCCGGGGATGGCCGGGGCACCTTCGTTGGGCTCCGCCGGAGCCATCTTGGCGGGCAAGTGTCGTGTCTCGATGAGACCGGCGTCGCAGAGCACCACCGCGCGCTCCACCACGTTCTCGAGCTCTCGCACGTTGCCCGGAAATCCATAGCTCGACAGCGCGCGCATGGCGTCTTGGGAGAAGGTCTCGATGTGCTTCTTGCCGTTCTCGGCGGCGTAGCGCGAAAGGAAGAAGCTGGCCAAGGCTGCGATGTCGCTCTTGCGTTCCCGGAGCGGTGGAAGCTCGATGGAGATGACGTTGAGCCGGTAGTACAGGTCTTCGCGAAACGTGCCTTTGCGGATCTCGGCCAACAGGTCTCGGTTGGTTGCGGCGATGACCCGGACGTCCACACGGACAGTCTCGTTGCCCCCCACACGCTCGAAGGTCTTCTCCTGTAGGAAGCGGAGCAGCTTGACCTGCGTTCCGAGCGGGATCTCGCCGATCTCGTCGAGGAAGAGTGTGCCTCCGTCGGCTTGCTTGAAGCGGCCCTCGCGTCGGCCCACGGCGCCGGTGAAGGCGCCGCGCTCGTGCCCGAAGAGTTCGCTCTCGAGCAGGGATTCGGACAGGGCGGCACAGTGCAGCCGGACAAATGGCTTGTCGGCGCGGGGCGATGCAGAGCAAATGGCCTCGGCGATGAGCTCCTTGCCGGTGCCACTCTCGCCGGTGATGAGCACGGACGCGCGGCTCGGGCCAACCTGCGCCACGACCTCGAGCACGGCGCGCATCTTGGGGTCGTCCGTGACGATGTGATTGAACGCGTTGCGGTCCCGCAAGCGGTCCCGCAGTTTGCGTGTTTCTTGGAGCAGCCGGGCCTTCTCCATCGCCCGCTCGACGACCGCCGCCAAGGCGTCGAAGTCGATGGGCTTGGTGAGGTAGTTGTCGGCGCCGTTCTTGATGGCCTGCACGGCATTGCTGATGGTGCCAAAGGCCGTCATGACGACGAAGACCGTGAGCGGCGCTGCCGCCCGGGCCTTCTCCATGAACGACAGACCGTCGAGGCCTGGCATCTTGAGGTCCGTGAGGACGACGTCGGGCGCGAACTCGCCCAACTTGCCGAGGGCTTTGAAGCCGTCGCCAGCCGTTTCGGTCACGTAACCGTCGTCTTGGAGGATTTCCGAGAGTGCCGCCCGTGCGTTGGCCTCGTCGTCCACGATGAGGATGCGTCCGCGGGATGCCATCGAATTGCCCGGGGTTCTAGCACTGCTTCCGCGGGTCCGTCGCCCTCGGAAGCACACGACTGGAGCCGTTGCGCACCTTTCCCGACCTGACCCATTCCTTTTGCCGTGGCCAGAGGAATTGGTGGTAAAACTCTCCGCCGCATGAAGCGCGCCCTCGCTTGGTCGGCCCTGGCCCTATTCGTTCCTTCCCTTGCGTCCGCGCAAAGCGCCGGAGGTGGCGCCGCCGGCGGCGTCTCTGTCGGCCCCGCAGGTGCTACCGCAGGAGCCGCGGCGCAAGCCGCGCCTGCGCCCAAAACGGATGCGCCCGCCGCATACCCTGCAAAGGCCGAGGCCGAAGAGTGGGCCGAGCGCGACCGCAGGCTCAACGAGACGACGGCGCTCACCGGTGGCGTCGGCTTGCTCCGCACGCAGCACGCACAAGGCGGCGCGCCAGGGCAGTTTCGCTTGTCCTTCGTGACCGAGTACTTCTCGGCCGGCTTCTTGTGTACGGACGCGTTCCCCTGCGCCAATCCGCGCGGCGCAGGTCAGGTGCGCAGCGATTCACTGGACCACATTGGCGGTAGCCTGGCGCTATCGGCAGGCATCACCGACTACCTAGAGCTGTACTTGGGCACGGGGGCCTACGCCAACAGCACCGACCAAAACCGGCCGGCCCTGCTCCAGTCCCTTGGCGACTCGGTGCTCGGCGGCAAGGTCTACGGGACCATCACCCGCGGTTTCCACGCCGGCGGCGCGCTGGAACTCTGGCTCGTCAATGGCACCGGGGCTGTCGGCCTCGAAGGTGCCGGCACCAGCGGCAAGCTCCGCGGCCTCATGACCGCCGACCTCCGTGAAACGGAGAAGCAGCTTCCGCTTCGCTTCAGCTTCAACGCGGGGTACTCCCTCGACAACACCGGCACGCTCATCGAGAAGGTCGAGGCGTCGCGTGGCACGTCCATTACCCGCATCGAGCGCTTCGGGCTCAACATCAACCGTGTCGACCACTTCGACATGAGCCTTGGTGGCGAGGCCTTCTTGTCGCAAGACCGCGTACGGCCGTTCATCGAGTACAACCTGGCGATCCCGGTGAACCGGCAGAACTACCTCTGCAAGCCCAACAACCCGAGCGGCGACAAGTGCTTGGCCCTCGAGCCCTTCGCCCCCAGCAAGCTCACCTTTGGTAGCCGCTTCTTCCCCTGGAAGCAGGGCTTCGCGCTCACGGCGGCACTCGATGTTGGTGTCACCGGTACCGCGACGTTCATCGAAGAGGTGGCGCCGGTGGCGCCGTGGACTCTCTTCCTTGGTGCCGGCTGGGCCGCAGATACCCGCGAGCGCCCGCCCGTCGAGAAGATCAAGACCGTCGAGAAGATCGTCGAGATCAAGCCGCCGGCGCGCACCCGCATCAAGGGTTTCGTCCACGAGGCAGAGAAGACCGAAGGCATCGCCCAGGCCATTGTTTCCTGGGACAACCACCCGGAGACCACGTCGTTGGCCACGGGCACCGACGGTCGTTTCGTGACCCACGACCTCGACGAGGGCGCGTACACCTTCGGCGTCAAGGCCGACGGCTTCAAGGCTGGCACCTGCACCATCACCCTGGGCAAGGGCCAAGGCCCCGAGGCCACCGTCGATTGCCCGCTCGTGGCCCTGCCCCGCGTGGGGACCATCGTCGGCGTGGTCAAAGACGCCGAGAACCAAGCGCCAGTCAACGGCGCCTCCATCAAGGTCACCGACGGGGGCAACAAGTCCCTCGATGGCAACGCCGACATGAACGGCTCCTTCCGCTTCGAGTTGGTGTCGCCGGGCACGGCCACCATCACCGTCGAAGCCGATGGCTACATGTCCCTCGTGCAACCCCTCGACGTTCAGATCCGCAAAGACAACACCGTCGATTTGCTCGTCCGCAAGCGCCCCAAGAACGGCCTCGTGAACGTCGGCAAGAACGAGATCAGCATCAAGCAGCAGGTGCAGTTCGCCGTGGACTCGGCCACCATCCTGCCCGAGTCCAATGCGTTGCTTACCGAGATTGCGGACGCATTGATCCACAACCCGCGCATCAAGCGCGTCGAGGTGCAAGGACACACCGACAACAGCGGCAACGCCGACCGCAACAAGGTGCTCAGCGAGGAGCGGGCCAGCGCCGTTCGCAGCTGGCTCACTTCGCACGGTGTCACGCCCGACCGCCTCGTGGCCAAGGGCTACGGCCAGGCCAAGCCGCTCGTGCCCAACGTGACGGCGGCCAACAAGGTGCGCAATCGGCGCGTGCAGCTCATCATCACCGAGCAAGACGCACCCGAGCCCAAGAAGAAGTAGTCGCCGAGCCTGGCACCGCCTTCAGGGCGAGTGACCCAAAGCGAGCGAGCGCGCATTGCACATGGCAAG
>JBIKNA010000181.1:0-13595 GCA_044358965.1 Polyangiaceae bacterium | reverse complement strand
GGTGGCGGGCTGCATGCCTGCGTCCCCTTGTCGACAATGCGCACGAACTTGGCGCGGCTCAGGCCAACGTCAGCCAAGTCGAAGGGGTCTCCGCCGGCAACCTCGGGGTCGAGGGGCGATATGCCGTTGCCCGGCGAAGAGCGAACAGGCCGCCATCCGGCACATTGCCCGTAGGGATACTCGGTGGCCGTGCACGGAAACGTCTTCCAGGTCTGTCCGTCTTCGCTGACGCTCACCTCGGCAAGCTCGGCGAAGGGCTGCGAAGGATCGCCCCCAGCAAAGAAAGCGTTCTCGAAGACGACGAAGTCGGCGCCGGGCCCATCGACGATTTCCGTCGGCGCAAACGACAGGACGATGCTGCCACCGCGCCCCAGCGAAACGACATCGAGGCCGCCGAGCAGCGTGCCGCCGCCCACGGGCGGCCCCAGCACGATCTCCGGCAGCTCGGGCAAGCCGAAGCCTCCGCATTCGCCGGGCTCGAACGAAACAACGCCGCTGGCAAAGCGCTCTTTGGGCAAGACCGAACCGTCCGGGCCGGCGTAGCCACCATCAACGCTCACCTTGCCGCCCTCGGCCAGGCCCGCATCGGCGGGCCCCACGGGCAACAGCACGCTTGCGTCGACCGCTGGCGGCGCCCCCGCCTCGACGGTCAGGTCGTTGGACGCGGCAGCGGCACTACAGCCCGCAAGGCCAAAAAAGAGACACCACGAGTATCGCATGAGACCCCATGCCGCGAAGGCGCGCGCGGCGGAGAAGGCGCCCGGGATCTGTGCCGACGTACCGTACGTGGGCCTTGGGATCTCGGGCGATCTTCGAGGGGTGTTCTGGCTCCTGGATCACCCCGCTTCGTCCCCTTCCCGGAGGTGCCGGAACCAAAGTCCCGACCCCTTCAGTGGCTGATGACGAAGAAGTCCCCAGTTACAGCGGCGGCTCCGCGTCGGCATTGCACCGACTTCCCGCCTCGACGACAGGGAGACCTGTAGCGCGGCCCGCGGGTCGACGCAATCCCCCCAGCGTCTGGGCACAAGAGCAAGGGCGAGCCCTAGTACCTCGACACAGGGAAATTGATTGATTGCCTCGAGGATCCGGGGACGAGGTCGAACGCGGCGCGACGAAGGACATGCAGCGCATAGTTCGAGGAGCGGCGAAGCGCACCGCGTTCGAGATCGGCGTCGGAGACCGCGGCAATCGGTCGATTTCCCGGTGTCGAGGTACTAGGAGGGCCCGAGGGGGCCACCGGGTTTCTTGATGGGAACCTCGGCCTTCACGCGCTCGGCGCGCGCTTGGCGCTCCAGCACCTCGAGGCGCTTTTGCGTCTCTTGGCGCAGCGCCGCGACCTCGCGAAGGATGCGCTCGATGCCGACCTCGTTCTTGAGATTCACCCGAAAGTCGGTCTCGGCTTGGGCGCGATCTTTGAGCGTCTGCCGGTTTTGGCTCATGACGATGAGCGGCCCCTGCAGCGCAACCAGCACCGCCAAGAACAAATTGTAGAACTGGTACGGGTAGGCGTCGAAGGGCTTGGGCAGGAACTGGTTGGCGAAAGACCAGAAGCCCGAAAACAGCAGAAGAAACAGGATGAACGCCCAGCTACCGTTGAGCTCCGCAACCTTGTCGGCCATGCGTTGCCCAAAGGTGAGGTTCTCTTCCACCTCTTTGACGACGTTTTTGGCGGCGCGCAGCGAGAGCAGTTCGTTCGTCTCGCGGATGCGCTCGGTCATCTCGGCCAAGATGGCCATGGCGGCGGTTTTCGAGCGCCCCAGGTGCTCGCCCAGTTCTTCCCGGGTGAGTTCGAGCAAGATTGTGTCGACGATGGCCTCGACGGTGGCGCTGCGCGGTTTGTCGTCGAACAGCGACAGCTCGCCGAAGTATTCGCCCGTGCGGACGTCTTTGAGCACCACCCGGGCGTCATCGGGCTTTTCGCCGGGCAAGAACACCTGCACGGCCCCGGACAGCACGATGTACATGCTGGAACCGCTCTCACCCTTGGTGAACACGATATCCCGCGCCTTGTAGGTGCGTTCGGACAGCCGCGAGGCCAATGCCTCACAATCCTCGCGCGTCAACGTGTCGAAGATGGGGATCTGCCCCAGAAGCTCCGCGTGCAACACCATTGCCATGGTCGCGCGACGTCGGCGCCGGCGCAAGGGGCGCGGCGCCAATACGGCTTTGCCCCGGTGCCAGGCCGTGCCATTCTGCGCGCCATGCCTGCCTGGCTACGGGAGCTCCTGCCCATTGTTGCGCTGTTGACGGTGATCGTCTTCGTGGTCGCGCGCCTCCCCAAGGTCGACCTTGGGCACTCGGCGGCGTTTCGACGACGACGCGTGTTGAACTGGTTCCCCGTGGGGCTCACCTACGCGTTCTTGTACATGGCGAGGTACAACCTCAACGCCTGTGTCGGAATCCTGTTCGACAAGTCGCAGTACTACGAGATCGACTCCTGGGGCACGCTCACCTACGGCGTCTCGTTCCTGCTCAACGGCCCGCTGACGGACCGGCTGGGCGGCCGCAAGACCACCATCATCTCCGCCGTCGGCACTGCCTTCGCCAACATTCTCATCGGCATCATCGCGTACCGGGCCATGGGCGCGGGCGGCAAGGTACCCAAAGAGGCGTGGGCGGGCTTGGTGCCGGTGCTGAGCGGTCTGTACGCGCTCAACATGTACTTCCAAAGTTTTGGCGCGGTCTCCATCGTCAAGGTCAACTCTGCCTGGTTCCACCTGCGCGAACGCGGCACCTTTGGTGGCGTGTTCGGCATCATGATCTCGCTGGGTCTGTATTTCGCCTTCGACTGGTCCACGCTGCTGGCCAAGCACCTGAGCGTGCCGTGGGTGTTCTTCACCCCGGCCATCATCCTGGCGGTGCTCACGGTGGCCGACGTGGCCCTGGTGCAAGACACGCCCAAACATGCCGGCCACGAAGACTTCGACCTGGGCGATGCGTCCAGCAACCACACGGGCGAGCGCATGCCCCTCGGCAAAGTGGTCAGGCTCATGCTCGGCAGCAGCGCCATCATCACCATCGCGGCCATCGAGTTCTGCAGCGGCTATCTGCGGTCTGCCATCATGAAGACCTACAAGCCCTTCACGGTGGAGACGGGCCGCGCCGCCACAGACTTTGTGCAGTCCCACTGGGGCATGCTCAATTGCATGGCCGGCATCCTGGGCGGTGTGCTCGCCGGGGTCATCTCCGACCGCTTCTTCCAGTCTCGCCGTGGCCCCATGTCTGCGGTGCTGTACGGCGTCATGATTCTGGGCTGCGGACTCATGGCCATCACGCTCGATAGCAGCGCGGTGGGTTGGGTCCTCGTGGTCATGACCTTGTCCATCATCGCCGTGCACGGCATGCTCTCGGGCACCGCCAGCATGGACTTCGGCGGCAAACAGAACGTCGGCGTCGTGGTGGGCATCATCGATGGCCTGGTGTATTTGGGCCAAACGGTCTCGTCACGGCTGCTCAAGGTCTATCTGCCCAAAGACATCGCCGCCAAGACCGCGTCTAACTGGTGGACATGGCCTGCGCTGCTGGCGCCCGTGGCCGTCGTTGGCTTCGTTCTGGCGCTGCGCGTGTGGAACGCAAAGCCCGCCTCGAAAGCCGCCGCAGCCCACTAAATCGCCGAGCGTGCGCTCGGGCCTGACCGTCGATGGCAGCGCGGGCTAGAAGCGGATGCCGTGTGAAGCGCCGGCAACCACGACGCCGGGCGGCAGGGTGCCGCGGTCTGGGTCTTTCTCGGTGTTGAGCACCACAATGGTGGTGACGGTGCCGGCAGCCACCACGGCGCCGATGGTGGTCCAGAACCACCATTTCTGCGTGAGCGGCGTGATGTATTCGGGGGCGAGCGAGAGCTCTTTTTTCTCGCCCTGGGCAAGGGTGACCTGCTGGTCGGCCTCGCGGTAACCCTCGCGACGGACCAACACGCGATGTTTGCCGATGCTGACCTCGTGCTCCACCGGCGCCTTGCCGATGGGACGCCCGTCGACGAACACCAACGCATCTTTGACCGGCGACTTGACGACCAACATGCCGAACTGGTTTCGCGACGAGAGTTTGACGTCGAGGACGGTCTCTTTGCCCGCGGGCACGTCGACTTCTTTGGTGAACGTGAAGTAGCCCTCGGCCACCACTTCGACCACGGCTTTGCCCGCGTTGATGTGCAGCGCCCCGGCAAACGGGGTCTCCCCCACGGACTTCTCTCGGATGCGAACTTTGGCGCCAGGCACGTTGACAGTGATGATGACGGAGCCGACGCGCGCCCGTTGCTCGTCGATCAGCTTTTGCAAGCCCGGCACCCTGGCCTTGAGCTCCGGCGGTGCTTCGCGATCGAACTGCTCGAGATATTGGAGCGCCTTGGGGTAGTCCTCACGGGCCAGGTGCACGCGGCCAAGGTTGTAGAGCAGCGCCGGCTGCTTGCAGATGCTGAACGCCTCTTCGTAGGCCGCGAGGGCCTCCGGCGGGCGACCGCCTTCCATGGCCTCGTTGCCCTTGTCCTTGAGCTCCTTGACCTTGGCTTCTTGCGCGCACTGCGCCTCGGTCTGGCCGGCAGCTGGCTGCTGGGCCAAGGCAGACGACGGCGCCATCACCATCACCGAAGCAAGCAGGAACGATGCGCCGCGCCAGGTCTTTCGCATGCGGCGAGCGTAACGTGCCCCGCTTTACAGGTGCAAGGGATCCTTGGGGGGCGGCGGCTTCTGCGGAGTCCCCGTAGACGTGGGCTTGGGTGGGGCTGTGTTGATGGCTGGACCGGAGCGCACAGCCACAGGTTGCTTGCCCACGAGCATGGGCGTGCCCGCCGGCTTCGCGGACGCGGCCACCGGGGCTGCAGCGCTCTCGACGGGGGCTGGGGTCTGCGCTGTGGGTTGCGCCGGGGAGACAGTTGAGCCCACGGGAGGGGTTGCCGTCTGAGTGACTTGCGCCGTGGAACGAGCTTGGGCCGGGAGCGAGTCGGGACGCTGCACCAGCTTGACGCCCACAAACGAAGCCACACCGAGCACGGCGAAGGCGCCGGCAACCACGAGAGGCCAGCGGTTGGGTTTGGGCTGGGGCTTGGCGCGCTTCTCGGAGTTCTGGGTCCAAGGGCTGCTGGTGGCCGCGTCGACGATGTTGGTGGCGCTCTCGTTGTCTTGGAACGACGGACGCAGCACATCGAGGCTGGGCGAGCTGGGCGCCGTGGCAACGGACACCGAGTTGTTGGTGGTGACGGGGATGACGCCCGTGCCGTAGGCCGAAATGGCCTGCGCGAAGCTGGCCATGTCTTGGAAGCGGTCGGATGGGTGCCGCGCCAGCGCCCGCATGATGGCATCGGCGAGGCCCTTGGGAATGGACGGATCGGCATCGCTCACGTGTCGCGGCGCTGTGGTGGCAATGGCCACGGCCATTTGTGCGGCGCCATCGCCTCGGAACGGGTATTGCCCCGTGATGGCCTTGTACAGCACGACGCCCATGGACCAGATGTCCGCACGGTGGTCGATGGACTTGGAGCTGAGCACCTGCTCGGGCGCCATGTACTGCGGCGTGCCCAAGGTCGTCTCGGTCTGCGTGAGCTCATCGCCCTCGAGCACCATCTTCGAGATGCCGAAGTCCATGACCTTGACGATGGGCGGCCCGCTGGGCTGCATGGCAAGGAACAGGTTGGACGGCTTGAGGTCGCGGTGCACGACTCCGCCTGCGTGGGCCTCGGCCATGGCCGTGCAAGCCTGCATGATCCAATCGACGGCCTCGGGATAGGGCAACGTGCCCTTGTCTTTGAGCGCCACCGCGAGGTCGTAGCCCTCGAGGAACTCCATGACGATGAAGGGCAGACCGGCGGCGGTTTTGCCAATGTCGGCGACGCGAACGATGTGCGGCGAGGTCAGCTTGGCGGCGGCGCGGGCCTCGCGCTCGAAGCGCATGACGGCATCGGCGTGCTCGAGGGCCTGGGGCAAAAGGAACTTGAGGGCGACGCGCTGGCCGAGTTTCGTGTGCCTCGCCTCGTACACGACGCCCATGCCGCCCTTGCCGATTTGGCCGAGCAGCTCGTACTTGCCGTCGATGTTGTCGCCGGGCTTCGGCCGAAGGGTCTCGCCCACGATTCAAATCCTACCCCCATCGGAGGGGGCTACCGCAAGAGTTTCGGCAGCTCTTCCCTTGCGCCATGGACGGCGCAGTGGTCGCGAGTGGGAGGCGCCAAGGCGCCGCGCAGAGGGAGCGACCTGCCTGCACACTAGGGAAAAGACAGGCATTTTGTGCGATCGGCAGATGGGAGGGGAGAAAGCTGGCGCCCCTCGCGTACATCCACCGGCACGCGGCCCAGTCAGGCCGTGGCCAACACCCCGCAAGGAGCAATTCGTCATGGGCGCACTCGCCGCAATCATCATCGCCGCTTCCATCATCGCCCTGGTCTGGGGCATCTTCCAGAAGGTCAAGGCGGGCCGGGTCATGGATGCGCCGCTGGTGCGGACAGGTGATGCCGGTCAGCGCGGCGCCCAGGTGGCCAACCCCAAAGGAGGCCTCAGCGCCCAAGGCAACGTGCTCTGCCAGCAACCACTGACCTCGCCCATGAGCGGCGTGCCTTGCCTGTACTACTCGCTCAAGGTGACCGCCTCGTGGAAAGAGGGCGACGCCACCAAGACCAAAGAGCTCCAGCACCACAAGATGGCGGCGCAGTTCGCCATCGATGACGGCACCGGCCCCGTGTGGGTCGACGCCACCGAGGGCGGAGACTTCGAGCCCAACAAGACCCAAGAGGTCACCCAGGGCACCGGCATCATCGGCGGCATCACGGGTCAGGAGCTCGTCTTCGGCAACTTCCGCGTGCAGACCGGCATGCTCGCGCTGGGCACCAAGTACACCGTGCGCGAAGAGATCCTCCCGGTCGTCCCGCGCCTGTACGCCTGCGGCAAGACCGTCAACGGCAGCATCGCGGCCCCAGGCTTCCGTTCGCTCATCTTGTCGAACAAGAGCCGTGACGAGCTGCTCGCCAGCGCCACCAAGGGCTCGAAGTACTCGTTCATCGGCGGCGGCGTCGCGTTTGCCCTCGGCGGAATTCTCGCGGTGCTGAGCGCCGTGTTCGGCGGCGGCAGCGCCAAGGCTGGCACCACCAAGCTCACCAGCGCCGAGATCACGGCGAGCGCTGGCTCGAGCGGCGCATGCAACCTCGTCGACAAGACGGGCACCTGCACCGAGTACAAGGTCTCCACCACGGGTGACCGACAGGTATGCGAAGTCCTCGGCGGCGCCTTCGTCACGGCGGCATGCCCCACGGGCGACACGCTGGTCGCGACCTGCGACATGCCCAAGAGCACCAAGCGCTACTACCAGTCGAGCAATGCGGCCCTGTCCCAAGACGAGACCAGCGCCCGCACGGACTGCGAACTGAGTGACGGCAAGCTGACGCTCAGCGCTCCGCCCGCGCCGCCCAGCAAGCCCGCAGCTGCAGTGCTGGCCCCGGTGGCCAAGGGGAATGCTGCGGTGGCGGTGAAGACCACCACCACGACGAACAACGCGCCCACCAAGGCTGCCGCGCCGACCCAACCCGGCACCAAGGCCCAGCCCGCGAGCAGCGCCCCCAAGGCTCAGCCCGCAAGCAGCGCCGCCAAGAAGTAACGCGCCTCGCGCGCCTGCTTGGGACCAACGCCCAACCTTCGCCCCGCGCATCACATGATGCAGCGGGGCGAAGCTCATTTTGTTCCCCATAACTTGCGGGCGAGGCCCGGCGCCCGCGGGCCAAGCGCCGCGCCCCGGCCCCCCCCTCAATTGGACTCAACTTGCCGGGCGCAAAGGATTTTCGTCGGTTAGTCTCCGGCCCCGTGACACTTTTGCGCACCCGGCACGTTGGCCCCATTGCCCTGGCCTTGGCCGCCACATCTTGGACCGCCCTGGGACACGCTGCCCCCGTCGAGCCGTGGTCCGATGCAGACCCCGCAGAGCCGCCGGCGCGCATGGCGTTTGGCGACTTCGGTGTGCGCGCGGGCGCCGAGTACCGTGCCAACGGGCTCTACATCGCGCCGGTAGACTTGGCGGCGGAAACGCAGCGAAAGGTATCCACCATCGATCACCGCCTGCGGCTAGACGGCGTTGTCGACTACATCGACAAGATCAAACTCACGGCGTCCGTCGATCTGCTCGAAGGCGTGTTGTGGGGTGACAACGGCGATCTCGGCGGTGCACCGGAGCCCTCCAGCGGCGCCAACGTCAACACGCAGAACGTCAACAACGCGCGGCTCTGTGTGCGGCAGACGGGGCCCAGCAGCGTCGAGCCCAGCAGCTACGCCTACGGCGTGTGCCCCGCAGACCCCCTGTTCGTGCGCCGGGCGTTCGCCGACGTGATGCTCCCCTTCGGATTGCTTCGCATTGGCCGGCAGCCCGCCACCGAAGGGTCCAGCGTGGCGCTCAACGACGGCAATGGGCGAAGAAACCGTTTCGGCTTTGCCACCCGCGGCAACTCCGCGGACCGCATTCTGTTTGCCACCAAGCCCCTCGAGGGGTTCAAGCCCGTCGCCGAGCGAGACACCTCGGACGCCCGTGGTTTGTTCGCCATCTTGGCCTACGACCGCAACGTCATCGACAAGCCCATGAACCTGGGCGACGACACACAAACCGTCATTGGTGCTGCGCGGTACTTGGCACCGAGCCTAGGGCAAGCGCGCGACGTCGAGGCCCGGTTGTTCTACGCGCACCGCTGGGACCGCAAGTTCGGCTCCACCATCAACGCCATCGGCGGCCGCGTCATGGGCTCCGCCGGGGGGTTCACCTTTGGCGCCGACGGCACCGTGTTCCTCGGACGAACCCGCGAGGTGTCCGAAGCCTTCGCCGTCATCACCAACGATCCGCCGCAGTCCCAGCGCATCACGCAGTTTGGTGCCCGCGCCGTTGCCCGCTACGACTGGACCAAAGTCACGGCCTACCTCGAGGCGGACTACGCCTCGGGCGACGACGATCCGCAGGTGGGTACGCCGCTCACGCAGTTTCGCTTCGCCGAGGACTCCAACGTCGGCTTGCTCATGTTCAAACACGTGGTCGCCTACCAGACCGCGCGCGCCGCCGCGGCCGGCGTCGAGCTACTTAAGAGCCTCAACGCCCCCTCCTACCCCGTCGAAGCCATCTCCACCCGGGGCTCCTTCAGCAACGCCATGGCGCTGTTTCCGCAGGTCGACTACCGGCCGGTGCGCGATGTGCTGTTGCGCGGCGGCGTCCTCGTCGCCTGGGCCCCGGCCCCGGTGCACGATCCCATCCAGTCGCAGCAACGGCGCGACGGCGTCAGCATCGCCGACGATCTGGTGAACTTCCAGGGCGGCAAGCCCGGGAAATTCTACGGCACCGAGATGGACCTGCGCGTGCAGTACCGCTACCTCGAACACGTGGCCTTCGACCTCGAGGGTGCCTACCTGGTGCCGGGCGATGCGCTGCAGAACGCCGACGGACGCGCGGCAAACAGCGTCATGGTGCAGGGCCGCACCACCATCTTCTTTTGAGGCATCCCATGCAAAACCACGCCAAGAAGAGTTCGTTGTGGGGCCTGCTGCTGATGCTGCTTTCCTTCGTGTTGCCATCGGTCGTGGCCTGCGAGGGCTACGTGGCGCCGCCGGAGCCGAGCATCGACGGCCTGCGCGACGGGGTGCTCGGGAGCCCCAGCGCCGCCCTTCGGGTCCGCTTCTCCAAGCCGGTCGACCAAGACTCCGTACGCGTCAAAGTCATCAAGTACGCAACGGACACCGAGGGCAACCTGGGCGACGAGACCACGGACCCTGAGCTGACCCTCGATGTGCTCGCCTCGCACGACCCCGTCGAGGGCGACGTGGGCGTCCAGACCTCGTTTGCCGAAGACGACACCGTCTTCGAACTCTTGCCCAAGGGCGCATTCCCCGTGGGCAGCAAGCTTGCGCTCATCGTCGAGCCCGGTTTGCGCAGCAAGGGCGGCGTCGACACCCGCGTGCGGCGCACGGTGCTCTTCGCATACAACTTCTCTTGCTCGGGCAAGGGCACCAAGGTGCTGACGTCGGGGCTGTACTCCGCCATCCTCGACGTCGAAGAGCCCATCGGCGTGCAGCTGCAACTGTTCGCCGATCTGCGCGTCGATGCCACCACCGGGCGCGTGCGGGCGCAGTTCACCAACGCCGATCGAAACCCCGACAACTCACGATGCAAGACCGTGTCGTGCAGCGCGCTCGAGGCCTGCCGCACGCTCCCGGAAGAGCAATGTGTGGCCAAGTCCTTGCGGGCGGCCAGTGCCGACGAGTGGCCGGACTTCGTGCCCAACGTGGCGCCGCCCACCGGCTACAGCTTCACCGTCGAGGCCTGCGCCGAAGATCAAGCCGACGGCACCGCCGCCCTCGGCAGCGCGCCAGTCAACGTCGCCGTGCAGTCGCCGCCGGTCACCATCCGGGCCCTCACGCTCATCGCATCTTTCAAGAAGGACGCCGACGGAAGCCTCGCCGCAACCGGTGGCGTAACCGCCGGAGACATCAGCTTGGGTGCCAGTGGCCTTGGCTCCGGCAAAGGCACCATGAAGGTCAAGCAGATCCCCGCCGGCAAGGCCCCGAGCGGTATCCCTGGCCCGCCCTAAGCTCGCAGGGTCAACGCGCACGCTTCCCATGCGTCTGGCCCCATTCCACTCGCTTTCCCACTTCGCTCATCGCGCCAGGCGATGACCCGCACGCTCCTTCGTTTCCCGGGACGCGCACTCTGCACTTTCCGTCGTGACCATCCACAGCCCCCAAGGACGCACCATGATTCGCGCACAACTTCCTCCGCAAGGCATCGGCAAAGACACCATCGCGAGCGAGCTCGAGAGCATGCGCAAGGGCGATGCCGACTGGCGCAACGCCCGGACCTTTAGCTTGGTGTACCACGCGGGCAACGAGCTGCTGGATGTCACCAAAGACGCGTACCTCCGCTTCTTCTCGGAAAACGCACTCAACCCCGTGGCGTTCCCGAGCCTGCGGCGCTTCGAGCGCGCCGTTGTGGGCATGACGGCCTCCATGCTGAACGCGAAAGAGACCGCCGCGGGCACCATGACAAGCGGGGGGTCCGAGAGCCTCCTGATGGCCGTGAAGACCGCACGAGATTGGGCCCGGGAACACAAGCCCGAGGTCAAGGCACCAGAGATGCTGCTGCCCGTCTCGGCGCACCCGGCGCTGCACAAGGCTGCGCACTACTTCGACGTGAAGGTGGTGCATGTGCCGCTTCGCGCAGACTTTCGCGCCGATGCCCACGCCGCAGAGGCCCTTGTCACCGACAACACCATCTTGATGGTGGGCTCCGCACCGGCGTACCCCCATGGGGTCATCGATCCCATCACGGACTTGGCCAAGATCGCCAAGGGCCGGGGCATCTTGATGCACGTCGATGCGTGCCTTGGGGGATTTTTGCTCCCCTTCCTCGAGAAGAACGGCCGCGCGCTGCCGGCCTTCGACTTCCGGGTGCCTGGGGTCACCAGCATGTCCGCCGACGTGCACAAGTACGGTTACGCGGCCAAAGGCGCCTCGGTGGTGCTCTACGAGTCCCAGGCCCTGCGGCGACACCAGTTCTTCACCTACGCCGATTGGCCCGGAGGACTGTATGGCTCACCCAGCATGACGGGGACGCGCCCCGGTGGCGCCATCGCCGCCGCCTGGGCCATCATGAACCACCTGGGTCAAGAGGGGTACCTGCGCCTTGCCAAAGAGACCATGGCCGCAACAGACACACTCAGCCAAGGCATCCGCAGCATCCCCGAGCTGCACATCCTGGGCGAACCCGACGCCAGCGTCATCGCATTCAGTTCCGACGCGCTCGATGTGTACATGCTCGGCGATGCCATGGAGGCCAAGGGCTGGAAGCTGGACCGTCAACAGCGGCCCCCGTGCCTGCACATGATGGTCACGCCGGCCCACGGACCTGTGGCCGCGAACTTCTTGTCGGATCTGCGCCAGTGCGTCGCCTTCTTGCGAGACTCGAAGCCCGTGCCCGAGGGCGCTGCGGCCATGTACGGCATGCTCGGTAGCGCGCCGGACCGGGGCATGGTTGCCGGTGCGTTGCTCGACTTCATGGACGGCCTAGACGCGGTAGAGTGAGGGCTCCGCATGACATATCGAACCCGCTTTGAGCGCCTCTCCGAGCTTGGCACCCTGCCCTGGTTCTCGTCCTACGAAGACCGCGTCGTGCTCAAGGACCGCAGCATCGGCCCCATCATCGACGTGCATACGCACGTGGCGCTGGCCTATCTGCGCCCGATGCAGCTCGACTTGATGGCCGCGCACGACCACACGGAGCACTACCTGCCCTCGTGTTGCGCCGTAGATTTGGACGTCTACGCCAACCGAAACTTCAGCCCCAAAGACTTGGGCGCCATGAAGAGCGATCTGACCTGGAACAGCGTGACGGACCGGGGCATGCGCCGCACGCACACCGTGCCCAACCTGTTGCGGGAGATGGACGAACTGGGCATCGAGCGCAGCGTGATCTTGCCCATCGATTTTCCCATCCTGTCAGACAACGCCTCGCACGCCATCTTCGCCTCCGAAAAAGACCCCCGTTGCGTGGCCTTCGGCTCGGTGCACCCCTACGCGCCGAACGCGCGCGATCGTCTGGACGCCCAGGTGCAAAAGGGCGTTCGCGGCATCAAGGTGCACCCGGCGGTGCAGTGCGTGCGGCCCGACGACCCGCGCGCCATGCGTCTGTACAAGATGTGCGCAGATCGCGATCTGATCGTGCTCTGGCACTGCGGACCGGTGAACATCGAGCCCCGGCTCGGCAGGTACCTGAGCCAGGTGAAGTTCTACGAAAAGCCCATCGCCGAGAACCCGCGCACCAAGTTCATCTTGGGTCATGCCGGGGCGTTGCAGCTCGACCAAGCCCTCGCGCTCGTTCGCCGGTACAGCAACGTGTACCTCGAGACGTCTTCGCAGTCGCTCTCGGGCGTACGCACCATTTTGGACGGTGTGCCCGAGGAACGCGTGCTCTTCGGCACGGACTGGCCCTTCTACCACCAGGCCATGGGCCTCGCGAAGGTGCTCATTGCCACCCACGACCGCCCCGAGCGCAGGCACCAGGTGCTCCACGGCAACGCTACGAGACTGCTCGGTTTGGCCTAGCGCTCACGCGGCAGCTCTGCCCCACCGCGCGCACGTGAAAAACACGGCCTTGGGGAGACTTTCTGGGGCGCTCGGCGACCAGGCGTCAAACGAGTGCTTATGTCGGAGGGAATGGAACGCAAGGCATTCGCTCTCCTCGTCTGCCTCGCCACCTTGGCCCATCCGATCGCCGCGCACGCGGAGCCCGCGCACACGCAGCTGGGACCTGGCACAACGGCCGAGGCGCGGCTCTCCGGTGCCTTTCGCTTCGCCGAGCTCCCGGGCGAGCGCGCCGCGCTGACCGCTGCCATCGAACGCAGCGTCGACAAGTTGTTCTTTGCGCTGCGGGGGATCGCCCGACGCCGTCTCGCCGACAAGACCAAGATCGCGAGCGCCGTGACCTTGCGCTTCGAGGGGGACACCATTCGCTGCGGCATCCCTGGAGCACCGGACGCGGTGAGCCCCGCCGACGGGCGGCCCGTCGACTACACCGTCGACGGCGAGACCGTGAAGCTCTCCCAGCGCATGGACAATGGGCGATTGGTGCAGTGGTTCCGGGCGGCAGATGGT